>CAZWTH010000120.1:0-3776 GCA_964636715.1 uncultured Solibacteraceae bacterium
GCGCTGCTCGTCGGGCTGACTTACGCGAAAGCGATTTCGCTTGCGGCGGGGATTCCGCTGATCGCGGCGCATCACATTGAGGGGCACATTCAGGCGGTGATGCTGGAGGGCCGGCAGCGTGGGGTTCCGGTGGAATTGCCCGCGCTGGCGCTGGTGGTGAGCGGCGGGCATACGCATTTGTATGAGGTGAGTGAGACGGGGTATCGGCTGCTGGGGAAGACGCGCGACGATGCGGCGGGCGAGGCGTTCGACAAGGTGGCGAAGCTGCTGGGGTTTGGATATCCGGGAGGGCCGGTGATCGACCGGCTGGCGCCGTATGGAGATCCGGAGGCCGTGCGGTTTACTTCGGCGCGGATGAAGGGGAACGCGCTCGATTTCAGCTTTAGCGGGATGAAGACGGCGGCGCTGCGATGGGTGGAGAGTCGCGGGATCGCGGAAGAGATTGAGGCGCGGAAGAAGATGGCGCGCGTGCGGCGTCCTTCTGTGGAGGAATGGCTGGCGGTGACGCCGCAGGAGACGCTCGATCTGGTGGCGAGTTTTCAGCACTCCGTGATTGAGGAATTGCTGGGGCATGCGGCCGCGGCGGCTTCGCAGATGGAAGATGTGCGGTCGATCGTGATTACCGGGGGAGTCGCATGTAACTCGGGGTTGCGCGCGGCGGCCGGATCGCAATGGGCCGGGCTGCCGGTTTATTTTACCTCGCGGGGGCTTTCAACGGATAATGCGGTGATGATAGCGGCCGCGGCGTGGGAGAAATTCCGGCGCGGGGAGTTCGCGCCGCTGTCGGAGAGTGTGGAACCGAATCTGGCGCTGGCGTAGCCGGGGGAGTCAGTCTGGCTTAGTGCGTCATCGCATAGATGACATCATTGACGCCCAGCCGAATACCCAACGCCGAATACTTTTCGGGGTAATACGGATCGTCCGCATACTCCCAGGAATCGCCCACATCGTTGTTGAACGTGATCGCGACGATCAGCCGGTGTTTGTCGTCGTAGATGCCGCGCCAGCCTGGCGTGGTGCCCACCCAGCGTTCCGCCATCCGTCCGGTGAGCGCCCATTGCCCCAGAATCTGATAGCGATTGTTGAGATCGTAAACAATGTGGAAGATCGGATCGCCGTTTTCGAGATCCACGATCGGCTGGTCCGGGACGATTTCCCGCATCGTCTCCATGAAGCGCGCCCACTCCTGCGCGCCCCAGAAGTCATCCAGCATCAGAAATCCGCCGCGCAGCAGATACTCGCGCACTTTCGAAATCTGCTCGCCGCTCAGCTTCCAGTCGCCCATTTCGCCCGCCGCGAGAAACGGCCAGTTGAAGATGTCATCTCCGTCATCCGGATTCACCGGTTGCTCGACGGACCGCGTATGCACGCGCGTGAGCCGCCGCAGCGTGACGGTGAAATGCCGGTCCGCGCGCGGATAATCCTGCGTCCAGCTCACGCCGCCCTGCCGCCAGTCGCGATCCGCAATTTCCGCGTATCCGCGCGAGCGCGAAAACAAACCATAAGGATGCGACGGATACATCAGCCGCGCGAAAACGAATTCCGTTTGCTCGCGATAATCGAGCGGCAACTGAACGTTGTCATTGAGCTCCAGGCTGCGATAGACGCGGAATGGACGGGGCAACGTTGGGTCGCTGCCGGCGGCGGACTCAGGAACGAGAGTGGCGCCGGCGAACGCCGCGACGGTCAGGACCGCACCCGCCAGCGCGGCGATGCTCCACTTCTGGGACAACCAGCTCACCTGCCCGTGAGCATAGCATTTGTATAGCCGGATTTACCGCATGTACATGCCGCCGTTGACGTCGAGTACATGGCCGGTAATGTAACCGGCCTCCTCGCTGCAAAGAAACCGCACCGCGGCCGCTATATCCTCCGCCCGTCCAAAGCGCTTGAGTGGAATCGTCCCCAGGACCGACGCCTTTACTTCGTCCTTCAACACCGCCGTCATATCGGTTTCAATGAAACCGGGCGCGACGGCGTTCACCGTGATCGTGCGCGAGCCCAGTTCCTGCGCCATGGCCTTCGTGAGGCCGATCACGCCTGCCTTCGACGCGACGTAATTCGCCTGCCCCACATTACCCGATTCGCCGACGACCGACGAGATATTCACAATCCGTCCCCACCGCTCTTTCAGCATCGGCGACATTACCTGCTGGATGCAGTAAAACGTGCCGGAAAGATTCGTCTGGAGCACGGAATCCCAATCCGCCGGTTTCATCCGGAGCGCGAGTCCGTCGCGGGTCACGGCTGCGTTATTCACCAGAATTCCGATCGGGCCGAAGTGATTCGCGGCCGCCGCGAAGGCTTCTTTGATCGAATCGTGCGAGCTCAGATCCATGGGCGCCACGAACGCTTCGCCGCCCGCGTTGCGGATCTCCGCCGCCGTCTCCTCCAGCTTCTCCACCTGGCGCGCCGCCAGCGCGACCTTCGCGCCGGCCTTCGCCAGCTCCAGCGCGCATGCTTTTCCGATGCCGCGGCTGGCTCCCGTTACCATTGCGATGCGTTGAGTCATATGAACTTGCAATCATAGTAGATCGGGGCCCTCCCGCAAACCACATGGCACACGACGACCTGCGCGACTTCATCCGCGCCCTCGAGAAAAACAACGAACTGAAGCGCGTTCCCTTCGAAGTCGATACGCGCCTTGAAATCACCGAATTCGCCGACCGGTCGGTGAAAACCGGCGGTCCGGCGCTGCTGTTCGAGAAGCCGCGCCTTGCCGATGGCTCCATTTCCCGCATGCCGCTGCTCATCAATTCCTACGCCAGCATGCGGCGCATGGAGATCGCGCTCGAAGTCGGGTCGGTGGACGAAGTGGCGAAGCGCATCGCGGAATATCTGGAAATGCGCATGCCGGAAGGGCTGCTCGGCAAGCTCAAAATGCTGCCGAAGCTCGCCGAGATGGGGGCGTTCTTTCCGAAGATTGTCGCCAAAGGCGCGTGCCAGGAAGTGGTGAAGACCGAAAACTTCTCTCTGCGCGATTACCCTGTTCTCACCTGCTGGCCCGGCGACGGCGGTCCTTTTATTACGCTGCCGATGGTCTTCTCGCGCAATCCCGAAACCGGTAAGCGCAATTGCGGCATGTACCGGCTGCAGGTTTTTGACGACCGCACCACCGGCATGCACTGGCAGACGCATAAGCAGGGCGCCGAACATTACCGGCGCAATCTCGCGGAAGGGAAGGCGACTCGCATGGACGTTGCCGTTGCCATTGGCGCCGATCCGGCAACGATGTATTCGGCCATCCTGCCCCTGCCGCCGGATCTCGACGAGATGATGATCGCCGGTTTTCTCCGCGGCAGCCCGGTGGAGATGGTGAAGTGCAAGACCGTGGATCTCGAAGTCCCGGCGAATGCCGAGATCGTGCTGGAGGGCTATGTCGAATTAGGCGAGCTTCGCACCGAAGGTCCGTTTGGCGATCATACCGGCTATTATTCGCTCGCCGATCAGTACCCCGTCTTCCACGTTACCTGCGTGACCGAACGCCGCGATCCGATCTACGCGACCACGATTGTTGGTCCGCCGCCCATGGAGGATTTCTACATGGGCAAAGCGATCGAGCGCATTTTTCTGCCGCTGATGCGCATGCAGATTCCGGAAGTGCGCGACATGTGCATGCCGGCGGAGGGCGTGTTCCACAACCTGATGCTGATTTCGATTCGCAAATCGTATCCCGGCCATGCGCGCAAAGTCATGAGCGCCATCTGGGGGCTGGGTCAGGCGATGTTCACGAAGATCATTGTGGTGGTGGATGACGACGTGGACGTGCAGAATTA
>CAZWTH010000121.1:0-1911 GCA_964636715.1 uncultured Solibacteraceae bacterium
CCCAGCAGCACCTGATTCGAAGGCGCGGTCTGCGTCCCAAGCGCCTGCCGGAGAAAATGCAGCACAATCGAAATCCGGAGAAACGGCGTCAGCGACATCACGATGGCGGGCAAAAGCGTCAGCAGCGTCAGCAGAATGACGATCTGCATCGGCGTGCCTGCGTCTTTGGGCAGCACGGACGGAATCATTCGACCTCCTTCACCTCGCAGCATCCCGGACCCGTCACCACCAGCAGCACCTTCCCGCCAACCCGCACCAGATGCATCGCATGCTGCCCGCCGAGAGGCATCCGCTCAATCGTCTGCATCTGTTTCGGTTCTTTCCGCAGCAGCTTCAGCAGCAGATCGCCCATCTACGTCTCCGCCCGAAAGTCCGTAATCCGGACCCCCATGATGTTTTCGATAATCACGATCTCTCCATAAGCCAGCAGCTTCGACCCCACGTAGATGTCGATGTTCTCTCCCGCCGACCGCCGCATTTCGAGCACACTGCCCTCGCTCAGCTCCAGAATTTCCGAGAGCTTCATCCACCGCTGGTCGAGCTGCACCTCCACCTCAACCGGCACATCCGCTATATGCGCAATCTGCTCGTCCAGCGTCATGATTTCTTCCATGCGAAAGTGGGGCGGGGCTTCGGCCCTGCACGCCGGGCTTCCGCCCGGCGCAACCACCCACTAAGACTGAATCAACTGCACGGTAGTCTGCGTGATCGTGTCCTCAGTCGTGATCACTTTCGAATTCGCCTGATACCCGCGCTCATACGTCAGCAAATTCGTGAACTCCGCCGCGATATCCACCGTCGACGCCTCCAGCGCCTCGCCCGTAATCTGCCCGAGCGATCCCGAACCCGACGTCCCAATGATCGGCGTCGCCGTCGCCGCCGTCACGCCGTACGTGTTGTTCCCCAGATTCTGCATCGAATCCGGATTCAGCACCGACGCCATCGCCAGTTGCGCCACCACCACCGACGCGCCATTCGAATACGTCGCGCTGATCTTGCCGTCCGCCCCGATGCTCGTTCCCGTCAACTGCCCAGGCGCGGTCCCGTCCTGCGAGCTCGCCAGGTTGGCTGAGTCTTCCGCATACTGTGTCAGCGCTCCCGCTCCCGAATCCCCGTAGAGATTCCAGTTCATCGTCAGATTCGCCGCGCCGTCGGAGAATCCCGCAATCTGCACTTGAATCGGCGGGTCCGTCGCCGCGGGCGTCGCGAGCTGTCCGGTACCGTCGAACTTCAGCGTTCCTTTCGCAACTGAGGTATTCGTGCCGGTTGCGCCCGTAATTTCGTTCGATGGAATCGTGATGTCGTAGGACCAGGTGCTCGGCGCGGTCTGCGTGAAGTTGATGGTCAGCTTGTGGCCCGTACCCTGCGCGTCATAAATCAGAATCGGTGAACTGAAGCTCGCTTCCGGCGAGCCCAGCGCCGCGTTGCCATTGAGATTCGCGCTGATCGAAAAGTTGCCAGTGGGCGACGGCTGCTGCGATCCGCTTACCGGCAGCGCGATATCCGTTGGAGCGCGGGTTGTATCCACCGCGCCCCCGGCGGCATTCCACCCCTGCACCGCATCGCCGCCCGAGCTCAGCAGATGCCCGCTTGAATCGACAATGAAATTTCCCGCTCGCGTGTACGTGGTCTGGCCCGTCGCGGTTCCCAGGACGAAGAAGCCGGAACCCTGGATCGCCGCATCGTACGGCTGCCCCGTCGTCTGAATCGACCCCTGCGTGAACTGCGTCGTCGCCCGCGCCACCACCGAGCCGGCGACACTCGTGCTCGCCGATCCGCTGACCTCGCCGCTCAGCAAATCCTTAAAGGAAACCTGATTCGCTTTATACCCGGAGGTATTGAGATTCGCCAGATTTCCGCTGATCGTATCGATCGCGAGCGCGTTCGCGTTCAGGCCGGCCAGTGCATTCG
>CAZWTH010000122.1:0-9487 GCA_964636715.1 uncultured Solibacteraceae bacterium
AGTGCACGACCTGGCCGATGACGCTGTGGGCGCAGAAGCGCGTGAGTTCGTCTTCGGGCGCCGTGCCGAGGAGGCGCGCGAGAATCCGGCGCATGGCGGCGTAGTTGGGTCCGATGACTTCTTCGACGACGCGGGGCAGCGCTTCAGTGGGCTGCGCCATTTCGTGGGCCATGATGCGGAGGTGGCAGGCGCGGCCGGTGATGGGGCTGTGCATGCGGTGCAGCATGGCGGAGATGATGAGCCGCAGAGCTTCTTCCGGCGATTCGCTGTTGAGGGCGATCTGACGCGGGTCGGGCTGGCCGAGGTCGAGCGTCATGGAATGGCGGAGGACGGCGAGGTAGAGGCCGGCTTTATCGCGGAAGTGGTAGTTGACGGCGGCGATGTTGGCGTTGGCGCGGGTGCAGATTTCACGGATGGTGGCGGACTGGAAGCCGTGCTCGGCGAAGACCTGACCGGCGGCTTCGATGAGGCGGGCGCGGGTGGGGTCGGGGGATTCGGGGGTGGGCGCGGGGATTTGGAAGCTGCCTGCCATTTAAACAATAGATTAAAACAATTGTTTATGTCGGGTCAAGAGGTAAATGTCAGTGAGTGCTTACGATCGGCTTGACGGGGTAGCCGGTTGACCAATTGGAGTTTCGTGTCAATCTGAAATCAGATGCCAGTGAAGATCACAGGAGCCGGTGATCCGTGCCGTCATTGTCTGACGCCGGTCGTCAGGCGTTCTCACGCGAAGCCACCGAAACCGACGAAGGCGTACTACTTCGAATGGTGGTTTGCCTGTCCGAAATGCAAAGCCCTGTACATGGTGGAGGATGCGAAACGGTTCTTCAACGCACCAGCCGTGACGGTCGAGCGTCACAAGGAACCAGAACAAAGGTTCGTGATCGAGGAAGCCGATTTCGATGGTGCTCCACCATGGGGGATGTGCGGCCCCGAGTGTCCGGCTTGCCGGCGCTGAGGTGACCCGTGGTGAAGACGTGAGGGCCGAATTCCTGCCTGGTCCGTAGGGTTCTTTCTAACGCCAGAACGACGAGATACGTTCGCTCGCGATGCGTCCGCCCTGCAATCGACCTGCGTGCGCCGCCGGCGCGGAAATCCCTGGGTTCAGAACACCGCCAGCCGCGGCGAAGGCCGCGAGCGTGGGTTCATCCGGTTGTATGACTTCGACCAGCGAGCCATTGTGTTTCAGAATCTCCACTGTCTCCTCCAGTGAGGACACGCTCATGGATGGAATTTCCGGGGGACGCCTGAGCGCGAGGATCATTACGCGATCGAAGCCGATCGCCAGGTCCGCATTGTCTGTGCAGTAAAACCCGCCGTCGATATAATGCGCGTCCTGAAACAGTACAGGGGGCGCACCCATAGAAGCTGTGGTCGCAATTACGGCGTCTACGAGATCGATACCGCTGTCACGATCGAAGGCGCGCCGCTCTCCGGTATCCGCGTTGACGGTGGCGATCAGCACGCGTTTTTCCGGCCATGTCTCCATCGGCAACTGGGCCGCGACTGTCTCCCGGCGGCTTGCACTGCTTGCGCCGGAAGATGCAGCAAGCGCCAGCGAACCGATCCTTCGCAGAATTTCAGTCTGGCTGCCCCCGGCTTGCTTCGCGCGAGCGATGTCTTCCCGAAGCCCCGCCCAGTCAAGCGCGGGAGGCCGTCCGGACGCGGGCGGACCGGGTTGAATGCGCCGTTGAAAGGCGTCTTCGTGCGCGTCTGCGCCGGCAAGATGTAACGCGACCCGGGAGCCGGAAGAGGTTCCCACGAAAAGGTCTGCGTTTCTGATGTCAACGCCCGCGTCAGCCATCCCTGTAATGAGGCCAAGTTCCCAAGCGCTGGCGGCGTAGCCACCACCAGCCAGAACCACAGCACGTTTCTTATTGTTCAGTTGACCGTCTCCCTGTGAACAGAATATCGGAGTGTGGAAAGATGTTCGCGAGTCCCCAGGGCCAGATCAACTTCAGCAAACACGGGGTGGACTTTGAACGAGCGGCGAGCGTGTTCCTGGACGCGTTTGCCGTGACCATCGCGGATGAGGAGCACAGTGAAACGGAGCATCGATGGATTACCCTTGGTAAAGATTCGGCGGGACACTATGTACTCGTCGTTCACACTTTTCAATGGTTGGCAGACGACCGTGGCCGGGTTCGCCTGATTTCAGCGCGAAAGCCAACTAAGGCGGAAATTCACAGGTACGAGGAACAGATATGAAAGCGGAGTACGACTTCAGTAAAGGCGAGCGCGGAAAGTTCTTCCGGCCCAACGCAGAACTTCGCTTGCCGATCTATTTGAGCGCTGACGTCCAGGCCTATCTGGCAGAGCGGGCCGCCAGGAAAGGCGTGCCGCTCAGCGAGATGGTGAACGCTCTGCTGAAGCAGGAAATCCAACTGATCGAATCGGTGAAATAGAGTGTTGCAGGCACTGCACCATCCACCCTCGCGGTGATCAGCGACGGCAACATCCGGCGCGAAGGAGAATGTGCCGTCGGCTCGTATGGCGCTGGACACAAATCCAGCTACTCGTACGAGTTTTACTACCGCGCGGTCGGGCTCTGCGACGCCGGCGCCGCACGGAGCAACACTCCAGCTTGCGAGAGGCGCCGAAGAGCGCCGGGATAGAATCGATGGCTGGAATCAGGCATGAATCGATCCCTTGCCTTGCTGATCTTCGTTGCCATTGAGGTTTCAGCGCAAAGCACGGGTGAGCAGCCCCGCTTCGAGGTCGCGTCTGTTCAACGAAGCGCCGCGGCGATGAATCCGTTCACGTACGTGTCCGGCGGGGTTCAGCGTGGCGAGGGCTATGAACTGAGGAAAGCGACTATGCTTGACCTCATTCGAATTGCGTGGGATGTGGATCCCGGTACTGTGTCCGGCGGGCCGAACTGGCTCGAATTCGACCGGTTCGATATCGCCGCGAAAGCGCCCGCGGGAACTCCTCCATCCAGGATGCGGTTGATGCTGCAATCCCTGCTTGCGGAGCGATTCGGTCTTGCCGTTCATGACGGCATACGCCCCATGCCGTCCTTTGTACTTACGCAAAGCAGGGACAATCCGAACCTTCGAAGAACGGCGGGCGATGGCAACGGCGGATGCCGCTTTGCGCCGCAGCTGGCTGGCTCGACTTTCAACGTTTACTCCTGCCGCAATGTGACGATGGCGGCGTTCGCTCAGCGGCTGCGAACGCTCGCAGGCGATTATCTCGTGGAGCCAGTGACGGACGGGACTGGACTTGAAGGCTCGTGGGACATGGATCTGCGGTGGAACGGCCGCGCGCGGATTTTGCCGCCGGGAACTGAGCGCGTCACGATTTTCGATGCGGTCCGGAAAGACCTTGGCCTGACTCTTGCGCTCGAAGATTTTCCGCGATCCGTTCTGGTAGTGGACCGGGTGAATGAGCAGCCGACTCCCGATGCGCCGGGGACCGCGGAGAAACTTCCGGTTAGGGAAATCGCGTTCGAAGTCGCGGACCTGAAGCCGAGCAGTCCAGGCGAAAGCGCCATCATGCAGCAGACGAAAGGCGGCGGCGTGGAGATTCGGGCTGTCCCGCTGAGAAACCTCATCACGTCGGCGTGGGATATCGATCAGGGACATCCGGAAAAAATTTCGGGCCTTCCCGATTGGGCGCAGTCCGCAAGATTCGACATTATTGCGAAAGCGCCGGCGAGTGCGAATGCGATGCCGATTCTCGGATCGGGCTATATCGACGACGAGGGCCTCCTGATGCTGAGAAGTCTCCTGGTCGAGCGGTTCCATATCCAGTGGCGCTACGAGAGCCGGATGGTTACGGCCTGGTCTCTGGTGGCGGTCAAACCGAAGTTAGCCCGCGGCGATAGTTCCAGGCGGGCTAGTTGCGAGAGAGGAAAAGTTGTGGACCACGATCCGCGCGATGAGAACCCTCTGCTCTCGGTCTTGTTTGTGTGCCAGAACGCGACGATGGCGCAATTTGTGTCTCGGCTTCAACCACTGGATCCCGCCGATTTCTCGTATCCGGTGGAGGATGCGACCGGCTTGACGGGCTCCTGGGATTTCCGCCTCAGTTTTACACCCACCTTTGTGTTGAGGAGCGCTGTGCGGGACGCGGGCGACGGGCGCGCCCCGGAACCCACGGGCGGGATTTCGATTCAGGACGCCACGATGAAACAGCTTGGTTTGAAACTGGAACAAAGGAAGCGGTCGCTGCCGGTCGTTGTGATTGACCACATCGAAGAGAAGCCTGCTGGAAATTGATACGGCTATGGAAGAGGGGCGGCGTTCAGGACCTGGGCCGGGCGTAGCTGAGCATCTCTGCCAACACAATTCCACGAGGAGGTTCAGGTCAACAAAGCCATTGGTGGTGAAAGGGTCGACTAAGCTAATTGCCTTGCAACGTCAACCGCCAAAGTGACAAAATCCGCCCACGGAGGTACCCCGCCCCACGCGGCGTGAAGGGCCTGTTTTCGGGTCTGGAAGACAGGCAATAATGCGAGGACTTCCTGAGGGGTGACGGTGGGAACAGAATCGGGCCGGGTCGCCAGCCAGGACATGACCGCGATGATCACGCCGGGTACGGACCCATCGTGCGCGACGGGATCGTACGCAGCCAGATCGGATACGAACCGAGCGTAGGCATGGCTCTGGGGGCCAAGTACAAGCCAGTCGTGCTCACTGACCGAATCGATGAATCTGCAGGCCATCGCCATTCCCAGTTCGAGGGGCATGTTGAATCTTGCTGTGTTTTCAGTTCCCTCACCGGTGCAACGGGACAGATCATGAATGGAATATTTGCTGCCCCGGAGAGCTCTTACGATTCGAGCAACGCGGGGCTCGGAAACGGTTCCGCTCTCCAGCGCGCTTCGAGGGACGAATCCGCAACAAACAGTCGCAAACACGAGAGCGTCAAACAGCGGAGCATAGTCCGAGTCGAAGGGACAGTTGATGAAAGCGGATTTGGCCGGATCGAGCGTCAACTCCCCCAGACCGAAAATCGGCCGGTGAATTATTTGGAGTGATCAGGATCGGCAGGCGGGATATCCGGCTGTCCCTGGCGCAGGATCTCCGCGGCTTGCCGGATTTCATCCAAACGCTCCTGACGAGCCTCGCGGACCTTCGGGCCGCGATTGGCCCCTTCATTCCGGCGATTGCGCAGAACGTCTATCACTTTGCGCGTCCACGTTGAGGATTCAGTCTCAGGATCGATGGTGAGAGCTACCCAATTTTGCAGGAAGGGAGGAGGTCCATCCTGTCCGAATACGATTGGGAGCAGGTGCTTCTCGCGGTCCAGCCAAGTGCGCGCAAGAGCAGTGCTCCACTCTTTCTCCTGCCACCGGGTGGCCCGGCTGTTCGATCCGACCAGAATGAGAAGCCAGTGAGCTTCGTCGATGGCGCGTTCAAGTTCTTCTTTCCACAGGTGTCCTGGTTGCAGATCTTTGAAGTCCACCCATGGCTCCATGCCCTGGCTTTTCAGATCTCTTGTGAGTTGCTCCGCCAGGGGCCTTGTATCCGAAGCGTACGAGATGAATACATTTGCGTTGGTCGCCATCACGCTTGTCTCTATTTCATTATCGCAGGAGAATTGCGAGACGGATGTGCTTCCACCCGGCGCACAGCGTAGCCTCGGCTCTGCCGGTACCAACGCAGAAGTACATGCCGTGCGCAGTACCTTCATTGACATATCGGCGCATGCTCAGGGGGCCCGCGGTCTAATAGGAGTTAAACTACACCCGTGCGCACAACCATCGCCCTTTTTCTCTCGCTGGCTTTCACCGCGCCGGCCGCCGAGCGCGGCTTCGATGTTGTGGTGTATGGCGGGACTGCTGGCGGCGTGATTGCCGCCGTTGCGGCGGCGCGCGAAGGTCTGAAGACCGCGCTTCTTGAACCGACGGCCCATGTCGGCGGCATGGTTTCCGGCGGGCTCGGGTGGACTGATTACGGCAAAAAGGAAGTCATCGGGGGCTACGCTTACGAGTTTTACTACCGCGTGGGTAAGCACTACAACGTGGGCGCCTATGGACAAGACGTCTCCTGGCTTCACGAACCGCATGTCGCCGAAGATGTCTTCCGCCAGATGCTCGAGGGCGCGGGCGTCACGCTCCTCGAACACGAACGGCTTTCCGAACACAACGCTGTCACCAAACAGGGCCCGCGCCTCACCTCCATCCGGATGGAAAACGGCGATGCTTTCAGCGCGCGCATCTTCATCGACAGCAGCTATGAGGGCGACCTCATGGCGCAGTCGGGAGTCGGCTGGACCTACGGGCGCGAGGCAAGCTCGCAATACGGCGAATCGCTCGCGGGTGTGCGCGATAAGACCCCGCTCCACCAGTTCCTGGTCGATGTCTCACCCACGGACGCCAGCGGCAAACTTCTCCCCGAAATCAGCGCCGCCACGCTGCCCGCGCCGGGCACAGCCGACAAAGCAGTCCAGTCCTATAACTTCCGCATGTGCTTCAGCGCCGCGCCCGACCGTATCGTCTTCGCCAAACCGGCCGGCTACGATCCGCATCGCTACGCGCTCCTCGCGCGCCTCATTGAAGCGCGCACCAAAGCCGAAGGCAAACCGCCCGCGCTCAACACGCTGATGAAGATCGATCGCCTGCCCAACGGCACAACGGACATCAATAACCAGGGCGCTTTCTCCACCGATTACATTGGCGGAAGCTGGAACTACCCGAACGCCACCTACGCCGAGCGCGACGAAATCTGGCAGGCCCACAAGAACTACCAGGCCGGTTTCTTTTACTTCCTCGCGAACGACCCCTCCGTGCCTGAGGCCGTCCGCCGCGAAATGAATTCCTGGGGACTGTGCCCGAACGAATTCACCGATACAGATCACTGGCCGCGCCAGCTCTACATCCGCGAAGACCGGCGCATGATTGGCGAATACGTCATGATCCAGCAGGACCTGCAGACGAACCTGACGAAGCCCGACCCCATCGGCATGGGTTCGTATAACAGCGATTCCCACAACGTGGAGCGCATTGTCTCGGGCGGCTTCGTGCGCAACGAAGGCGATATGCAGGTCGCGGTGAAGCCCTATCAGATTCCCTACAGAGTGATGCTGCCGAAGCGAGCCGAGGCTGAGAACCTGCTTGTGCCGGTCGCGTTCTCGGCGAGCCATGTCGCGTACTCATCGGTTCGCATGGAGCCGCAGTACATGATCCTCGGCCAGGCCGCGGGCGACGCCGCGAAGCTGGCCATTGAGGGCAACGTACCGGTGCAATCGATCGACGCGGCAGCGCTCACCGCTACGTTGCGCAAGCAGGGGGCGATCATGGAATACGAGCCATCCGCGCAGGCCGGGGCGCTCGCCGCCGCGCGATCCGCTAAGTAGCCGGCGCGCTACTCCTCTTCTTCCTTGCCGGCGACTTCCACGCCGTGCACGGCGTTCATTTCGAAATCGAAATCGAGGAAAACATCTTCGCGCCGGTCAGCGTTCAGATCCGTCTGCAGCCGCCGCAGCGCCACGCTGACCACATCGCGATGATGCAGATGCGAGCCCAGGCGGTTCGAAACTTCGAGCCACAGGTCATGTACCCGCTCCACATCTTCCGGCCAAAGGCGCGGCGGATGCGGACCCAGATTCACATATGTGGTGGGACGGCCCTGCGCAATCGCTTCGAGAGAGAGAGCCGGCCGCGGTTCCGGCAGGCGTTCCCAGGCCTGGCCGATCTTCATCGCCAGGTCGCCGGATTCGACGCCCGGTGAAACGCCGGTGACGATCCGCGACGCTTTCAGCTTCACCGCGGTTTGCACGAGCGCGTCATAAGGACGCACTCCGGGCACGACGAGAAGATCGACGGTCTTGCCTTCCTTCTCCGCCATTTCCACCACGCGGCTGAACAGTTCGCGTTCGTAGTTGTTGAAGAGCTGCTCATTGCGCAGATCGTAACCGCCCGTACCGGTAATCACGCGCACGGTGACCACCACAATGTCATGCCGCCGCAGATTGGTTTTTCGCAGAACGCTTTGCAGATGGTAGATCTGCGAGTAATCGCGAACCGCCACCATCACGCAGCCGGGCCGCGCATGCACGCTGGTATCGTCGATTTCGCTCTGCGCGTCCAGATTGAAGGCCTCAAGCTCCTTCTTCTTGTCGCCCGCTTCCGCGTGCAGCTTTCTGGCGTTGATGTGTTCGGAGATCGTGAACACCACAAAGAGCAGAATCGTGAACGCGATGCCGTAAATCGTGGCAACTTTCTTCGTACCCAGGTTGGCGAGGGCCACAAGGAACAGCACGAGCGTCGTCGTAATCAGACCGACGGGAATCTCTTTGCCGCCGATCATGATGTTGCCTGGGTGCTTGTATTCCTGATCGTGCCGCTTAAACCGCAGCACCACGACGCCGAGCGAATTCAGGAAGAAACTCCAGACCACGCCAAACGCGTAGGCTTCACCGAGGATGTAGAGGTCGCCGCGGCTGAAGAGAATCGTCGCTACCTGGAGCAGCGCGATCGAGTTGATCAGGCGATACGTCGTTCCGAATTTTTTGTGCGGCCGGCGGAACCAATCCACCAGGACGCGATCTTCCGCGATCCGGTTCAGAATGCCGTTCGCGCCGATCAGCGACGTATTGACCGCGCCCGAAAGAATCAGCACGCCCACGGTCACCACGAACATGTGGAACACGAGTTTCAGAATCTGAGGACCGGCCAAATACATGGCCAGGCCGCCCAGCAGATTCTGCGTGTACTGGCCGCGCACGGCGTCCGGGATAATCATGCCGGCCAGCACCGTCACCACGCCGGTGGAGACGACCGCGTAAATACACACCGTGTTCGCCGTCAGCTTGAGATTTTTGAGTTTCGGATAGGCGATTTCGCGATAGACCTGCGCCAGCGTTTCGAAGCCGCTCATGGAGAGCAGCGAGTGCCCGAACGCCATGATCCCCAGCGCCACCGGCATCTGCACCCAGAAAGTTCCTTTGAACCAGCCGAGACTCTCATCGGAGAAATGCATATTGGCGAACGTGGGGGGAGGCGGGATCTGGGCCGGCCCATGCAGCAGGATGGTCAGCGGACACCACACGAGGAAGATCGCGACCATCACGGTGGTGATCTGCATGATGCGCAGGGCCTGGCCGCTCGATTCGTGAATGCCTTTAATATTGCTGCGCCAGAAATAAGCCGTCGCCAGCAGCCCCACGGCGGCGGCGAACAGATTGGGAGGAACACGCAGATTGGAATGCAGAATTTCGGCTGTCTCGTTTAACAGACGGCCGAGATACTGCCCGGCTGTGACGCCGCTGATCGGTCCGGTCAAAATGAAATCGAAGATCAGGGCCGATACAGAGAGGCGCGCCATGAACGGCCCCATGGAGTCGCGCACCACGACGTACACGCCGCCGCGCACGAACATACTGCAGCCTTCCATGTAGACGGAACGGACGGCGAAGCTGAACAGCATCACCGCCAGGATGAACCACGGGGCGCTCTTCCCGATGGCCTGTTCCGCGATGCCGCCCGCGTAGAAAGCGGAGGAGGCGAGATCGCTGAGAACGATCGCCGCCCCCTTCC
>CAZWTH010000123.1:0-23741 GCA_964636715.1 uncultured Solibacteraceae bacterium
CGCCGCCGGGCCTCGGCCGAACGGACGGTGCACAAAATTGAAATGGTGATCGGCGTCGGCTTTGAGCGCTTTGTCATTAAAGATAAGGGGACTTTCGTCGCCGGCGCCGCCCTGCGCTTTGTCGCCGCGCCCGAAAAGCCAGCCGGGCCAATTCAACAGCGCTGTCTGGAGTTCGTCGGCCTGCGTGCGCGCAACGGCCTCTTCGGCTTTGACATCGCCGCCAGCGACGGCTTTGGGAATCCTGCGCCACTTTTCCGCCATATCGGAGGCCGGATAAGTCAGGCCGGGGCGGTTCATGACTTCGAGAATGTGCTGGAGAAAGCGAACTTCAATCCCGTCGCGGTCGGCAATGGTCTTCAGCGTAGCGGTGGGTTCGCCGAGCGCGGCGCGGTTCGTGTATTCCCAGGCGGCGTAGAGCGCTTTCCCATATTTATCGATACCGTACTGGTAGCCGCCTTCGCCTGACACGGTGCGGAAGCCGTATTTCTCGTAGATCGCTTTCACCCGCTCGATGCCAGAGAATTCGAAGCCGGTTTTGCCGGGATCCTGGAAGAATTGCAGCGGCCCCGCGCCGATCACGGCGTGATCGGCCACGATTTTGGCGGCGTCGAGATAGTGTTCGAGATTGGCATCCTGCATGAACTGCACGTCGCCGAAATTGGAGAAGCCTTCGCCGCCGACGGAGTCGCTCGATGCGTCGATGCCGGTCTCAATATTGACGCCGGTCAGGTCCAGGATCGAATAGGCATACTCGCCACTGGTGAGGCGGCGGACGGTCACTTTGCCGGGATCGCCGTCATGCTTCTTCGCGTAGTTATCGAGCTGGGAATGGATCCAGGCGGCCGCGGCGGCGCGGTCCTTTTCTTCGGGCTGCGGCATGATGGACGGCGGCATGACGTGGCCTTCGAGGGCGGCGGCGATGCGGGTCCAGGTCTGGAAGCCTTCGCCAACGGAGATCTGGTTGGTGGCGAGCTTTTCAATATTGATGCCGGCCTGGGGGGTGTTGCCGCTATGACAGGGGAAGCAGAACTGGGTGAAGAGTTCAGGCGTGGTGGACTTCGCTGGCGCGGCAGGATGCGGATTTGGGCTGGAAGTGCTGGCGCCGCGGATGTTTCCCCCGACCGCAATGAAGGCGATACCGCAAACAGCGACAGCGGCGATGATATGGAAGCGGTTCCGCAGTGGGGGTGGCATAGGAAAGATCGACTTTATTGTATTGATATGAAATGTCAATGTCCAGCCTTTCAATACGATTGAGGTCATTCGAAAAAACGAACCCATTTTTTTGCGTAACCCTTGGCTGGTCAGATGGATAGGCGATCATGGGAGCGAACCCACCGGCAGCATAGCACGGGGTTGTTGCGGAGTTTGGTCGAGAATCGAACAAAACGCTGAAACGGTGGGAGATAGAGGTTGCAGATTTTTGAACTGCGAAAGGCTTCATCGGGCAGGCGGCGAAAAAACGCTTCTGAAACGCACTCCGGTCGGACTCCCGATGATGAACCCTTTTGCAGCGTGCATCTTCGCCAAATTGACCGATGCACCGAACGGAACTGTAAACTGGAGACGAGGGTCTTCGGCTCGCAGCTCCTATGGATCCAATCCAGATCAATCCTGAAATCTGCAGCGGCAGCCCAGTCATCCGCGGAACCCGAATCATGGTCCGCAACATTTTGGGCATGGTCGCGGGCGGCTACGCGGTCGACCGAATCGTAGAAAGTTATCCCGATCTAACCCCCACCGATGTCGAGGCGGCGCTGGAATACGCAGCGTCTATGCCGGCAGGCGATTGGGCGTATAAGGGATCGGCAGATCAGGATGTTCTCGATCTGATCAAGTCGCGTATGAGAGAACAGGAAGTCCTGGATATGCTGGATGAGCCCTCCACTTTTAACGTCGGCGAAGATCGCGATCGAGCAGGCGCTTCAAAAGTACGGGAGCAACGTGGAAATTAGTTTCGCGCAATCGATCAATTGCCGACGGCAGATCCAGTAATCGTTTCTCCGCCGCTAAATCGAGAATACCGAGCGTTCCCGTTACTGCGAGACCTTTTTGGGATGCCGCTGAGCGACCGCGCACCTCATCGATCAGCAGAAGAACATCGTCAGCCTGAATTTGCGCCAGAGCGATCGCCGCGCGCTCGCCCGCGTCCAGTTTGTCCAAACCCGGGTCACTCACGAGCGGCGCTTCCTGAATCCGCATCCAACCGGGCAGCGAGGATGTCCACTTCCGAACTTCCGGCGGCGCGCCTGAGTGGGTTAATTCGCCGATTACCGCAGGCGGCGCGAGGATAGTCCCGTAAAGCCGGGGAAGAATGGAGTCCAGCCTGAGTTGGACCAGGTAGTTAATCGGCGAGGTATCGGCGATAACTACGATCGCGAGCCGAACTTTCTGGCAGTCGCCAGATCATGGTCGAGATCAAGCTCGGTGTAGTTCAGATAGACCTGATTTGCCTTCAAAAACGCGTGGACCTCAAAGCGCGACCCGAAGCCCAGAAGCCGGCGTATCTGCTCTTCGGAAAGCTTGCCCGATCGATATCCTTCGAGCGCGATGCTCTGACGGGCGGCGAGGTCCAGGTCGCCTCCACCGGCAGTCAAAGCCTGCGCAATATCCTCGGACAAATCAAAGTGGACCTGCATAGCTCTTTCAGTTTATTATCGCCTGGAAGCCGATCGCCGGTGGAAATGACGAACTCAGACCCGCAGGCTGCGGAAGCGCAGAACGCCGAGCACGACCGCGCCTGAAATCAGCAGCAGGACCGAACCGGGTTCCGGGGTTGCGTTGCTTACCGTCGCCTGAAAGGTGATTGGCGTGGTGGCATTGAAAAGAACCAGCGTTCCGCCGCTGGTGCTGGCGGGCGCGATGCCCCACTGCAGAATATCGCCGGAGCCGGTAATCGGGCCGATGGAACTTGCGAGATCCCAACTCGCGAGACTGGCATCGACCGCGCTGTGGATCAGATCAGAGCCGCCGCCATCGGCGTGCGCGAAGCCTGCGAGCTGCGCATTGTGCGCTACAAACGCGCCCATCACGCCGGTGAATGAAAAAATTCCCTGACCTTCAATATCAATCGACGCCGAGTCAAGCGCCAAATCAAGGACTGTGCTGTTAGCCGGATTCACAAAGAAGTTGGCGGTATCGCCCACACCAGTAACAGTGAATGCGGCGTCTGAGAACGAAGTCTGACCCAGTGAGCCGCTCGCAGTCCCCGAATAAGTGAGCGTAATCGTAGAGGCGGATAGCCCGATGGCGGCGACCGCAGACAGTAATCCCAGTTTCAGCAGTTGGTTCACGGGCTGCCAAAATTTATCGGGGACACCACGCTACCGGCCGCGCGTCATGTCGCTGGAGGTTCCACCGGCGGCGGGGATGTAGCACTTCAGGGTGTAGTCCATGACCATGCGGTCGGCGTTGAAGCGCCAGCCTAAGGTGCGGATTGTCCGCTTCATGCGCTTGATCCAGCCGTGCGGAAGACCGTCGGCGTCGCGCTGGTAATAGAGCGGGATGACCTCGTCGCGTAATACGCGGTAGAGATCGTCCCCATCGCGCCGGTCGTGGATGTCCATGCTGGAATGCGTCCGTCCCGTACCGATTGCGAAGCCGTTCATGCCGTCATAAGCTTCGGCCCACCAGCCATCCAGCACGGAAAGATTCAGGCCGCCGTTCAGCACCACCTTTTGTCCGCTGGTGCCGGAGGCTTCGAGCGGACGGCGCGGGTTATTCAGCCACACATCGACGCCCTGCACTAAATGGCGGCCGACATTGATGTCGTAGTCCTCGACGAAGACAAACCGGTCGGCGAACTTCGAATCGCGCATGAGCCGGGCGACTTCCTGGAGGACGCGCTTGCCTGGTTCGTCGCACGGATGGGCTTTACCCGAGAAAACGAACTGCACCGGCCGTTTCGGATCGTTCACCATCTGGCCCAGCCGCTCGATATCGCGCAGCAGCAGGTTGGCGCGCTTGTATGTCGCAAAGCGGCGCGCGAAACCGATGGTCAGGGCATCCGGGCTCAGCACGTTGCTCAGGCGGCTCAGCGCCGCCGGACTTTCCTCGCGCAGCGCCGCCTGTTCGACGGCCCGGCGGCGCACGAAATCCAGCATGCGCGCCTTGAGGCTCAGGTGCGTTTCCCAGAGCTCGGCGTCGTCCATATTTTCGATGCCTTCCCAGATGTGCGGCTCGCCTGACTGCCGGTACCAGCTCACTCCCAGGTGGCGCGTATAGAGGCGGAACATCTGCGGGGCAACCCATGAGGGCACATGAACGCCGTTCGTGATGTGGCCGATCGGGATGTCATCTTCCGCGACGCCGGGGAAAAGGCCGGTCCACATATTGCGCGTGACTTCGCCATGTAAAGAAGAGACGGCGTTGGCGCGGCGCGAGAGCTTGAGACCGAGCACGGTCATGCAGAACTCATGATGATGACCGCGATGCTCGGCGCCCAGTTCCATCAGAGCTTCGTGCGAGATGCCGAGGCATTCGCGCAGGGGGCCAAGGTGTTCGTCGATCAGGTCCGCTCCGAAGCGATCGTGACCGGCGGGAACCGGGGTGTGGGTGGTGAAGACGACCTCGCGCGCGATGATGGGCGCGGCCTGATAGAAGCCGATGCCCTCGTCCTCCATGCGGCTGCGAATGGCCTCCAGCACGGCGAACCCGCTGTGGCCTTCATTCATGTGATAAACGCCGGGCGTAATTCCGAGCGCGCGCAGGGCGCGAACGCCGCCGACGCCAAGCAGCAATTCCTGTCGAATGCGGGTACGGCCGTCGCCGCCATAGAGCTGCGAGGTCAGCAGGCGATCTTCGGGAAGATTACCTTCGACATTCGAATCGAGCAGCAGAAGATTGATGCGGCCCACTTTCATTCGCCATACCTTGGCGCGAATGGGACCGCGGCGGGTTTCCACCTGAATCTCGACCGGGGCGCCTGCGGCATCGAGCGCCAATTCCATGGGAAGCGAGGTGACCGCGGTGGGGAGGTAATCTTCCTGCTGCCAGCCGTTCGAATCGAGACGCTGTTTGAAGTAGCCGTGGCCGTAGAAAAGACCGATGGCGACGAGCGGAATATCGAGATCGGACGCGCTCTTGATGTGATCGCCGGCGAGAACGCCGAGGCCGCCCGAATAGATCGGCACCGATTCGTGGATGCCGAATTCGGCGGAGAAATAAGCGACGGGCCGCGGGCGCAGGACGCCGGCGTGCGTGGCGCCCCAGGTGCGATCGGACGCCAGATATTTCTGCTGGCGGCGGTAAGCGTCATTGATACGGCTGTGCAGCATCAACTCGCCGGCGCGGCGCTCAATGACGGCCAGCGGCATTTCGAGGAGCAGAAGGATGGGGTTGTGGTTCAGGGCGCGGAACCGGACGGGATCGAGTTCGCGGAAGAGGCTGGTAATTTCGTGGTCCCAGGTCCAGCCGAGATTGCTGGCGAGGGCCCAGAGGCGCTCCTGGGTGGGGCCGATGAAACGGCCGAGATTGCGGGCTTCGCTGATGACCGGCGCGACCTGGCTTGCCAGTTCCGAGAGGACGCGAATTTCCTCGGCGTCAAAGACGCGCAATTCCGCTGTCCGAACCACGAGGACTCCCTGGAGCACCCCACGGTCGAAAACCGGCGCGCCGAGGAACGACTGGTACTGCTCTTCGCCCGCTTCGTGAAAGAAGCGGAAACGCGGGTGCTTTGCGGGCTGTTCGACGGCCACCGGCTCCAGTGTTTCCACCACCAGCCCGACCAGCCCTTCGTGGAGGCCGAGCCGGAGACGGCCCACGCAATTGGAGCGCAGACCCACGGTGGCGGCCAGCACGAGAGTAGTACGGTCGGGTTCCAGCAGCCAGGCGGAACAGACATCCGCGTCGAAACGGCTGGCGACAAGCGCCACCAGATTCATCAGGGTATCGGCCGGTTTGCCGCCTTCTTTGGCAAGCCGGGCAACCTCTTCTATCGACAGGATTTGCTTTTCAGTGAAACGATCCGGGGCGTAACGGAAGCTTGCGCTCATCCAACAGTCCTCCAAAGTTCCGACCGGGCTCCGAGCGCCTTTCAGGGGCGGGAGTTTTCATTGTACACAGCGGCGGACCGAAGGCCACTGCTGCCGTTGGTTATATACGGCGATGTTGCCGTACGCCGTGTTGTTCCCAGAGATACACGGATGTGACTTTACGGGAAGTGTCGAAGCCCACAGAATCGAAATATGAACATCAGCCGTCCCTGCAAAAAGTTCTTCCGATATGCCGCGGCAGTCGCCACGGCCGCGATTACGGCCGCGGCTGGTACCGTCTCGCCTCAGTTGCGATCCATGCCGGCGGACCAGCCGGTCCAGGTGATCGTGCAGCACACGCAGACACTGCTGGGCGGTCTGCTCGGAACGGTTTGCAGCACGCTGAATCTGATTCAAATTCTGCCTCTGGGCGAGGTTTGCACCACAACAGTGGCCGGCGCGCTCAATCTGGCGAACAAACCGGGGGTAGCGCATGTCTCGGTGAACAACGTCCTGTTCGGGACGGGGACGGCGGCGCCGCTTTACGATTACATGCCGGAGACGATTTCGCCTTCCTCCACGGCTACGGCGGCCGCGAACTATAAGCTGGGTTCGGGCGTTGGGGTGGCGGTGATCGACAGCGGCATCCACGTAAATTCGGATCTGATCGGCACCGGTACAAAAGGACTCATCCTGCAGAACCTGTTCCCGAACGTGGTCTACGCCGAGAGCTTTGTGCCGGGCGAAGGAATTGACGATTACTATGGGCACGGCACGCACGTAGCGGGGATTATCGCGGGGAACGGCGCGAACTCGAACGGTTCGAATTATCAGTTCAATATCCACGGCGTGGCGGCGGGCGCGAATCTGATCAGCCTGAAGGTTTTGAATCGCCAGGGGCAATCGACCGACGCCGAAGTGATTGCGGCCATCGAGCGGGCGATCGAGATCAAACCGCTTTTCAATATCAAAGTCATCAACCTGTCGCTTGGACGCGAGATTTTCGAAAGCTATAAAGACGACCCGCTGTGCCAGGAAGTAGAGAAGGCGTGGAAGGCGGGCATCACGGTAGTGGTGGCGGCCGGCAACGGCGGCCGGAATAACGTGGCGAATGGCTACGGAACGATCACGGCGCCCGGCAATGATCCGCTGGTGATCACGGTTGGCGCGATGAATACTGAGGGCACTGCTTCCCGCGCGGACGATCAGATGACGACGTACAGCTCGAAGGGGCCGACGCTGATCGATCACGTGGCGAAGCCGGACATCGTTGCGCCTGGCAACCGGATTTTTTCGATCCGCGATTTCAGCTCGACGCTCGAAGACGAAACGCCGGGCAACGTGGTTCCGCTCGCGGCTTATGTGAAGCGGCCCTCATATGGGGATTCGTCGGATTATTTCATTCTGAACGGAACAAGCATGGCGGCCGGCGTGGTAAGCGGTTCGGCGGCGGTGCTGATCGATGACGACGGTCTGACGCCCGATCAGGTGAAGGCGCGCCTGATGCTGACGGCGACCAAGAATTTCCCGCGGACCTCTGTAATCACCGATCCGGATACGCACCAGACCTTCACGATTCAGTACGATCTGTTCACGGTCGGGGCCGGATATCTCAATCTGGACGCCGCGCGGGCGAGCACCGTGAAGCTTTCCACGCGGAACAACGCGGCTTCGCCGGTGGCAATCCCGGCTTCGGACCATCCGAATCCGAGCACGCCGATTTATCTGGTGAACGACGATTCGCAGAGCGCTGTTTGGGGATCAAGCGCGGTTTGGGGTTCGAGCGCCGTGTGGGGATCGTCGGCGGTTTGGGGTTCCTCGGTATGGAGCGGAAGCTCGGCGGTGTGGGGTTCGAGCGCCGTGTGGGGATCGTCGGCGGTTTGGGGCTCCTCGGCCGTCTGGGGTTCGAGTGCGGTGTGGGGCAGCACGTCGGAAAGCGGAACATCGGCGGTGTGGGGATCGAGTGCGGTTTGGGGTTCGAGCGCAGTGTGGGGTTCGAGCACCACGGACGATCCGAACATCAACGAGCACTAATCTTTTGGGTTTGTTTTGGGTACGGGGGCGGACAGCCGGGAGGCTGGCCGCCCCTTTTGGGTTTTACGTTCCAATGTGGAACGCGTAAATAGCAGGAAATACAAGAACATATACAGCACCGGCGTTCTGTGGTATTGAACATCCATGCGGTTTCTGGCAGCATGGCTGGCGCTCGCGGCGCTGATTCCGGCGGCGACGATCGGGAACAAGGTTTCCTACGTCGGGGGGACGATTGCCGGGGTTCCGGGTCACTCGCATGCGGAGATCGACGTCGCCGATTCCGCGGCGCTCTCACTGCATCTGAAAAACAAAGCCATTTCGGTCGCCTGGGACGACGTCACGACAGTCGAATACGGTCTGCATGTGGACCGGCGCTATATCGAGGCCGTGCTGATTTCGCCGCTGTTTCTGATCGCGAAGAAACGATCGCATTTCGTCACGATCGGATTCACGGACGGCGATGGGCAGCATCAGGCGGTTGTGCTGGAAGTCGGGAAAGGCGACGTGCGGCAGTTACTGGTGTCGCTGGAGGCGAAGACAGGACGGCGGGTGGAGTATCAGGACGACGAGGCGCGGAAGGCGGGCAAGGGATGAGGCGTCTCGTTTCGTTTGCGCTTGCGGTCGCGGTTCCCATTGCGGCGTTCGCGGTGGAGGAGCGGCCGGTGGAGACGGCGCTGGCGGATGTGCATCGAGTTTACGTGGATCAACTGGGCGGAGGGAAAACTTCCGATCAGTTTCGGGACATGCTGATTGCTTCGATGCAGGGTACGGGGCTGTTCGTGCTGACGGAGAATCCGGAGCGCGCGGACGCCACGCTCAAGGGATCCGGGGACGATCTGATTTATACCGAGCAGCGCGGGTCGAGCGATTCGATTGGCGTGCATGCGAATGCGGGGGAGAGTTCCAGCTCGCGGGCGCGGAGCGAAGGCGTGTCGTCGAGCGCGTCCGCTGGTGTGGGAATTTCCGACAGCGAGAGCAGCCACAGCGAGGAGCGGCGGCATGAGGCGACAGGCTCGGTGCGACTGGTGGGGAAGAACGGCGATGTGATCTGGTCGACCACGCAGGAATCGGCGGGCGGGAAGTTTCGCAGCGCGATGGCGGATGTGGCGGATAAGATTGTGCGGCAACTGGCGGAGGAGACGCGGAAGATGCGAGACGCCGCGGCGGAGGCACGGAACAGAACGGCCCCAGCCGCGGCGAATACGGCTAGTTCCCGGTAGGGGCTTTTTCGATGTGGTCGACGACGAGCTGTTCGATGGGAGCCTTGCGTGATTCGAGCTTGAGGCCCATCGACTGGATGGCGTCGGTTACGGTCTGAGCGCCGCTGTTCGGGTCACTGGCGACTGCGGTGCCACCGGGGCCGGGGGCGGCGCCGCCGCCAGCGGGAGCGCCGGGAATATCCATGCCTGCGCTGCGCGCCATCGCCATCATGTCGGCAAGGGAAATATCGAGCGCCGCTTCGTAGTGACCCTTAATGCCGGTCAGATCGACGATCTGGCGGCCGCCGCCAGTCCCGCCGCTGAACTGCGTCATCATTTGGGTCATCATGTCGGCGAGGCCGGAAATAGTAACCATGCTGAGATCGATGTGGATCGCCTGTTTGGCGGGGACCACCGTGTAGGTCATTTTCCCTTTCTCACCCATATCGACAACCGCTCCGACGCCCGGCTTGACGGTCATTCGAATCGGACCGTCGGGACCCTGCGTCGTCATGGTTCCAGCAGGCGCGGGAACGCTTTCGTCGATCGCTTTCGGAGTTTCGGTTGATTCTTTCAGCTTGATGCCGCCCTTCCCGGGTACGAGGGCAAGAACCGGGTGTTCCTCAGAAGTGCGATGGAACGTCAACTTAAAACGGTCTTCGAGGAGCGATTGCAGCATCTTCGGAGCGTCTTCTTTTTTCGCGCCTTCGGGGTACTTCGCGACGATATCGAACCGCGTGCTGGCGAGCCAGTCCGGACCGGTCACCTGGAACGGCTTGACGCCATAGGCAAAGGAGATCAGCGACTTCAGGTCGAGGTAGAGATACTCGGCCTGGGTGGCGCCGACTGTTGCGCCTATCGGCATCTTGCCACCGCTTTGCATAGTGGCAACCATTTTGGCCATATCGAGCGGAGCGGCGGGCTTGATGGTGGCCGCTTCGAATGACAATTTTGTCTGGGCAAATGCGGCTATGGCGCTGAAGGCCACCAGAGCCGCGAGTTTTGGGAACTTCATATTCCTTTTATTCTACGTGGCTCCGGAGAGAAATGTTCGACCAATTACTGACTGCCGGTCAAATCACGGGGCTGAAGATTGTGGGTGAGCTTCTGGCGGGGGGCGATAGTCAGGGCTTCTGTGAGGTCGCGGTAATCCGGCGCGCGGTCGAGGAAAGCGTCGCGCTCGGCTTGCGGGATCGCCACGATGCGGTACGCGCCTGGGGCCACGCTGTGGAACGAAAAGGCGCCATTGGGATTGGCGTCCGTCACGCGGGGCAGTGAGCCGGGGCCATCCAGCGTCAGGATGACGGCGGCGCCTGGTTCGGTTGTTCCGGAGATGGAAGCGACGGCGGAACTGGCGTGGATGGTGAGTGCGGCCGGAGGCGGCGTGGTGAGGTCGAGAAGCGGGGCGTCGGCGTAAGCGCCGCTCCAGGTGAGCGCCGGGCGATAGCGGCCGGGGGGAACGTTGGGAATTTCGAAGGCGCCGTCCGGGGTGACGTCGGCTGTGACCGCGGAGGTGTGGATGCCGGCGTCGAGCAGCACAATTTTTGTGACGGCGCCGTGAACGGGGCGCGCGGCTTCATCATCGAAAACAATGCGGCCGGTCACGGTCATCGGGGCGGCTGGATGGAGGCGCAGGTTTTCGATGCTGTTCGGACCTTCGACGTGAAACTCAGCGGGCGCGCTGCGGAGGGCGCTGCCGTCCGGAAGCTGCCAGATGGCGCGGAGTTCGTAATCGCCGGGGTAGAGGCGCCAGAGATGGAAGCTGCCGTCGGGTTTCACGCCGTCTGTTGTGCGTTCGCCGTTATCGCGGCTTTCGAGAAGGAGTTGCGTGTGGGCGGCGTTCGGCGGCGCATTTTCTACTTTGCCGCTCACGCCAACGATGGGGACGCGGGCGAGGCGAATTTCGACGCCGGCCGTTTCGCTGGCGGACGCGACCTGGACGGGACGGCTCCAGGTAGGCGCGTCCTGGACATCGGTTGAGCCGTCGCTGCGGTGTTCGGGCGGCGTGTAGGTGTTTTGCGGAATAGCGCGGAGGCGGTATCGGCCGGGGGCGAGTCCGCCGATGCGGAATTCGCCGTTGGCGCCGGTGCGCGCGCTGGAGGAATCGGCGCGGATCTCGACGTCTTCGACGGGCTGACCGGCAGCGTCTGTCACGCGGCCTGTGATAGCGCCTTCGGGCGTGAGGGCGAAATGAAGATTCGCCGTATCTTCCGCGCCGATCTCCATCTCTTCGGGAAGATCGGGAGCCACGGCGAAACCGGCGCGTTCGATTTTGAGGAAGTACGATCCCGGCGGCACGCCTGCGATGGAGAAGCGGCCATCGGTTGTGGTCATGGCGCCGTATGACTGGGCGTCCTGCTCCCCGCGGAGATGGATCTGAACGCGGGCGAGCGGCTTGCCGGTTGCGGCGTTAACTACTATGCCGGCGACGCGATCGGTCTTTTCGGATTGACCACTGACGAGCGGGGCGCAGAGCAGCAGCGCGAACAGAATTTTATTTCGCATGTTTACTTCCCACCAGGCGCCTTCGGTGTGAGTTGCAGATTGCGAACGATACGGCCATTCGGGGTAACTTCGATTTCATCGGCGCGGGCCGCAATGGTCTTGAGGGGATCGAGGGTCTGGAGACCACCGAACTGCGTGGTATCGACCGCGAACAGGCGGTACTTACCTGGACGGATGCCGTGGAAGTCGAACTTCGCGTTGGTGGCTGGAAGGTCGCGCCAGGTGGCGATATCATTCGGATCCTGCGCGAGGACGACGAGAAGACGGCGCGCGAAGCCGGGGTTCGGATCGGGGCTCTCGATGCCCCCGGAGATTTCGCCGCCATCGCGCGCGATATCGATTTCGAGCAGAGACCGGCCTACGCCTTTTGAAAGATCGAGATCGCCCGCAACCTCGGCGCCGCCGAATTTGAGACTCCGGACGTAGTCATCGCCGGGAAGGGGTTCGACGGCGACTCGATAGAACCCCGGAATGAGCTGGACGAGGGCGAACGCGCCGTCGGGATCGACCTGACCGCCGACCGGCGCATTGCCGAGGGCATCGACGGGGCGGAGATGAACGTTCCAGGCGGCGAGCACTTCGTCCTTGCGGTTTTCGACCTGAATGTCACCGGCGAGGGCTTCGCCCGCGATGACGGTCAACGGGACAGTGGCGTCCTTCGTTTCCACGGTGACGGGAACGATGTGGCTGGCAAGGAGCGGATCGCCTTCGCGCTGCGCCGGCAGCTTCGCCTGAAGACGATATTCGCCGGGAGCGAGATCGGCAAATTCAAAGCGGCCGTCGGGGCCGGCGATGGAACTCGCGAAAGCATTGGTCTCTCCGTCCACCACGCGAAGAGTGACGACGCCGCGCACGGGAGTGTTGTTGGAGCTCACGACGGTTCCCGTGATCTTCACCGGGTGATAGCGGGCGATGTGGATATAGATGCCGGTGAGTTCGTGCGCGGCGGTTGCTTCCACGGTTTGGGCGCGCGTGCGGGCGAGCGCGCCGGGATACCAGGTGATGGCGTAGGCGGTTCCGAGGCTGCCATCGGTGCGGATCTCGGGCGCTCCGCTGGCTTCGGGAGCGGCGGGCGAAGCTTCGACGTAGTACGCGCCCGGCGCGCCGTGGATGCGGTATTCGCCACGATCGTCGGTTTCGGCGCGCATGCTGGAGTTTTTGTTGACGGCGCGCACGGAGACGTTCGGGACGGGGTCGCCGGCTTCATCGAGGACGCGGCCGCGGATGCCGGCTTCGGGCGTCATCGAGATTTTGAAATCGGGAGTCTGCTGGCCGGCATTGAGAGTGATGTCAGGCGGGGCGGCGGAGACGAAGCCGGCGTGCGAGGGATTCAGATAGTAGGCGCCGGGACGAATGTTGTGGATGGAATAGTGGCCGGCGGCGTCGCTGATGGCGCCGTAAGCGTCGTCAACAGAAACGAGAGAGACGTGGACTCCCGCGAGCGGCGCTCCTGTACCGCCATTGACGGCAGTACCTTCGAGTGCGGCGGGCTGCGCGCCGAGGCAGACGCAGGCGATGGCGCCGAGGATGGCGAATTTCAGCATCCGTTCCCGAATATAGCGCGCTCGCAATGAGACAATATAGAAATGGGCGTTCCTGTATCCCAGATGTGGACTGTCGCGTCGTACGTGCTCCGGCAGAGGCTGGCGGGGCGCGAGCGATATCCGCTGGTTCTGATGCTGGAGCCGCTGTTCCGCTGCAATCTGGCGTGCGCGGGGTGCGGGAAAATTCAGTATCCGGCGCATGTGCTGAAGATGAATCTCTCTCCGGAAGAGTGCTTCCGGGCAGTGGACGAATGCGGCGCGCCGATGGTTTCGATTCCCGGCGGGGAGCCGCTGATGCATCCCGAGATCAATAAGATAGTGGACGGGCTGATCGCGCGGAAGAAGTACATCTATTTGTGTACGAATGCGCTGCTGCTGCGGGAAAAGATCGATCTGTTCCAGCCGAGCAAGTATCTGAGCTTTTCCGTCCATCTGGATGGGCCGAAGGATGAGCACGATTTTTCGGTGTGTAAAGAGGGTGGCTATGAGCTGGCGGTCGAAGGCGTGAAGGAAGCGGTGAAACGCGGTTTCCGCGTCACGACGAATACCACGCTGTTCGATGGCTTCAATCCGAAGCACGTGCGGAAGTTTTTCGATGACATGATGGCGCTGGGCGTGGAGGGCATGATGCTCTCGCCCGGCTATTCGTTCGACAAGGCGCCGGACCAGCAGCACTTCCTGGGTCGCGGACGCACGCGGCGTCTGTTCCGCGCTCTGCTTTCGAACCGGAATCCGGAGTGGAAGTTCAACATGTCGCCGCTGTTTCTCGAATTCCTGATGGGGAAGCGGAATTACAAGTGCACGCCGTGGGGCATGCCGACGTTCAATCTGTTCGGCTGGCAGAAGCCGTGTTATCTGCTGCAGGATGGCTACGCGGATACGTTCGCGGAGCTGATGGAATCGACGGCGTGGGAGAAGTACGGGACGGAATCGGGCAACCCGAAGTGCGCGAACTGCATGGTACACAGCGGGTATGAGGCTTCGGCGGTACACGAGAATTTCACCACGTGGCGCGGATTTGTGGATACGGCGAAGGCGTATTTGTTCGGGCGGTATCCGGACGCCGAGGCGCTGAAGATGCTGGATGAGGAAGTGAAGCCGGTGCATGCGAAGGCCGGGCTTGTGCAGCTGGAAGTGAAGACGCGTGAGGAAGTGGGCGCGTGAACGTTGAGGAATTAGAAGTAGTCCCGGGGTTCGAGCACGAGAACCTGCAGGGAAAAGTTTTCGAGTCGGCCAGCGAGGAAGAACTTCGCGAGGCGCTGGAGAAGGCTTTCGATTATCGCGGCGATGTGACGATCACGCTGAAGAATGGCAGCTCGATTGAGGGCTATATCTTCGACCGGAATCGTTCGCAGGTGCGGCTTTTTCCGAAAGAGAGTTCCACGAAGGTCAGCATTGAGTACGTGAATATCGCCGGTCTGGCTTTTACGGGACGCGATACGGCGGCGGGCAAGAGCTGGGAAGCGTGGGTGAAGAAGTACTGGGAGAAGAAGCAGGCGGGCGAGCAGAATATTGAGCTTGTGCCGGAGAAGCTGGATTAGCCTGAGATTTCGAGTCGCGCTCGTCCTTATTCTGAGCGCTGCAGAGCTCGTTTGGTCTCAATCGGGGCCAGCGCCCGCGCCGCAATTCGATGTCGCTTCGATCAGGCTCGCTGCGTCCGATCCAAATACTCGTGCCCGGCTTAGCTGTAAGGGCGGAAGGCTGGTGGCTTCCGATATTCCGGCCCAATTTCTCATCGAATGGGCGTACGACATCCGGGATACCTTTCCGCTTCCGGATTGGACTCGGCCCGATGGCGACAAATACAACGTAGAAGCAAAGACGGACAAGTCGGTCACGACCGAAACATGCAAGTTGATGATGCGACGTCTGCTGGAAGATCGATTTCAGCTCAAACTGCGCAAGGAAATTCGCGAGGCGGATGTTTACCTTCTGACCGTTGCTAAGGGAGGGACGAAACTGAAGCCAGTGATTCCTGGCAGCCCCGTCACGGCGTCGGATGGCGTTTGGTGGCGCGGCCAGCGCGCCGGGGCAAGCTGGAGTCTGACCACACTCGCCGTCAGCTTGACGGACCTTCAGGATGTGGGGCGGCGGGTTGTCGACAGGACTGGCCTGACGGGCGTTTACCGGTTTCGCTTCGACTATACTCCCGGGCAAGACATTCCGGACATTTTCGACGCCATCGAAGAACAACTGGGGCTTAAGTTAAAGCCTGGGAAAGCACCGGTCGAATCCGTGGTTGTGGATCAGATTAACAAGCCATCCCCGAACTGAGACAGCATTTTTTTGGTCAGTTCTCCGTGGGGCGTTCGATCTTCTCGACTACATAGACCGACGCCGGAGATTACGGCCATGGGAACGACCTGGCGCAAGCCAAAATCGCCTACATGCACTACCCTCGGCCTTTGACCTTCCATTCCGCCGCAAAGGTCGCGAGGGACATGACGAGCGTCAGAGGCGTATTGGCTAACGGCGCGGCGCCGTAAGCGGCGTACCAGTCAGCGGCGCGTTCATTTTTCGCATCGATGATGAGGATAACGCCGCCTACCTCGGCCGCGGCCCGCAGGCAGCGACGGCCTGCCGCAGCGAGAAGCTGGCCGCCCAGGCCCTTCCCCTGCAGCCGCACATGCGTCGCGATTCGCGCGAGCCTGAAGCCCGGCACATCGTGCCGCGCGAGGCCTCGCCGTAACATTTCCGGCGTATCCGCATAAGCGAGCGCGCCAGGCGCGAGGCTATAGAAGCCAAGTACCGTCGTGCCGCCGGCATCGTCGATCGCGAGGAAGGTTTTCGCGCCGCCAGCCTCGTGACTTTGACGGGCGTAACGATGCAGGTACTCGTTCATCGCAGCATCGCCGCAGTCAAATGCCTTGCGGTCGTGTTTTTTCGCGATCGGCTCCTCGCGCCAGGCCGGGACGCTCATTTCCCTTTCGGTAACGATGCGATAGCCTTTCTCAGCCGGGCGTTCGGAGCAGGCGGATTTTCGAGAAGCTTCAGCACCATGAGGCTATCCCGTTCTGACAGAGTGATGTGTTCGGCCTCTTCGATCACTTTCTGGGCTTCGCGCAGCGCCGGCTGCAACACAAAATTCGTCAGGTCCGTGTTTCTCAACGCCGCCGCCCGCACGAGCGTGGCCTTTTGCTCCGGCTGTAGCCGAAGGTTCATCCGCTTGTTATCGTCTACAGCGACTCGGGGCATGCTTCCTCTCCCTCTGTGATGTACTTATTTAAAGCGTACTGAAAAGCCGCCTTTATGTCAATGCGTGAGCATTGAATGAGTACGCTTCCCTGCCCCCGGCGACGCTTCTGATTTTTGGCAAGCGCTCTGGGGCAACTCACCCAGAGCGCCGAATTGGTTAGTTTTCCGTGGGGCGTTCGATCTTCTCGACCACATAGACCTGCACCGGGCCCTTTTCCGATTCCAGGCGTAGTCCGAGTTGTTCCTGAAGCGCGGTGACGAGCGACGGCCTGGTGGGAGAGCCGTTATCCGAGGAGTTCAGATTCGGATCCCATTCGAGGGTGAAGTCGAACAGGCCTTTCAAGCCGGTCCGGTCGATCACGGGACGGCCGAGTTCCTGTTCGAGGAACTGTGGCATTCGATCGATCATCTGAGCGGTTGCCACGAGATGTCCGGGGCGGTCCTGCATAAAATTGGATTGCTGAGTGGCGGCTTGCGCCAGCTTCGCGCCGTTCTTATCCTGCACCAGCGCATAGACAGGCAGCTGGTGAGTCTCCTCGCGGAGAATCAGATGAAAGCGGTCCTGCAATACCTTCTGCAGGCGCTGCCAATTTCGATTCCGGCGCGTCATTTCGGCTGCGTTGGCGAGACGGGACTCGCCGGTCTCCGGTTCGGCGGAGGTGAAGAGAACGTCGTAGTGCTCCGATGTTGCCCAGGATGGCAGGCCGGTTAGCCGATACTCGGGGATCCGATATGCCCATTCGAGCAACGTTTGAGCGGTCGTGTTGATGGTGTGTAAGCCGCCCTGTGGGCCGGTGTCCCATTGGGAGCCGTGTGCATCCGGGGCAGATCGATGAATCGACGCGACGCTGTAGGTCCAGGCCGGTTCCGGAGGCAGGCTTTGCGCGCGCAGGACACCGATCGCGATGGGAACGGAAAGCGTTGCAAGTGCCGCGATAGTTATCGTTGTTTTCGCGCGCATTGTCACCGGCAGCGAGGCCTGCCACGTCATGATGCCGCGAATCCTCTTCCTGAGGTCTGAGCCGCTGATACCTGCCGAGCACGATAGAGGGGACTCTGTATACGCTCTGCACACCTGGACAATTCCCTGCGCGTAATCTTTGGCGTGAGTGCCTTGCCGCCGCAGCGCGGCCTCGTCGCAGTCTCTTTCCCGATCGTCGATCAGCCGCGATCCGATCCACCAAATGAGCGGATGAAACCAGAACAATGTCTCGACGCACATGTGGACCGCGGCAGTCAGGTTGTCGCGGCAGAGGACATGGCGGGATTCATGGGCGAGAACCGCTTCCATTTGTTCCGGCGACAGATGATCGGCGAGTTGTTGCGGGACGAGCAACACAGGGCGAAAGATTCCGAAGACGCCCGGCTCCAATGCGGAACTCGATAACAGCGCGGGGACCGGGAATCGCATCGGGAGTCTTGTTGCCTTGTTCGCGATGTTTCGAATCGTGAGCCAACGGCGAAACCAGCGGACGATCAGAAATACAATGCCGAGCATCCAGATCATACCGAGCACGATGGACCACGGGAATGCTTTCGGGGTTGCCGCAGCCGGGGGCTGCATCGTAATGGGCGCGAAGTAAGTCGAGATGCGCTGGACGGTCGTCGCTTGAAGAGAGGGCGAATCGGGGGGAAGCCTCATGCGGGATCCGGTCCAGACGAAGAGCGAGAACGGAATCAGGAATTTCACCGAGGCGGCAAGCCAGAACCAATACCGAGTTCGTGGCGAGTTTCTGCGCAGCGCCAGCGTGGCAAGGGCGACGGCGGCGGCGAATAACGTTGACTGCAGCAGATGATTGAAACAGCGCGTTCATTTTCGTGTTTGGATCTACTTTACGTAAGTAGATAAACCTTGTCAAGCGTTTTATGCGAAGGTCAATAATGCATTGAAACGTTGTTTAAGATAGCGTAAGATACTTTTTGTGATTGATCTGGTCAATCGGGCCACTTCGTTTGCTATACAAAACGCGCGCTATCAGGGGCTGAAAGAGGTCACTCCGGACACCCTGCTGCTCGGTTGCCTGAGAGCGCTTTCCCGATTTGGAATCGCGCGCGTCGGCGGCTTGACGATCGATCTGGAGGCGCTCGGTATGGATTGGCAACGAGAGCCGGCGGCGTCCAACACTCCCAAAGTCGCGTATTCCGACGCGACCGTCGCGATCTTCGACCTCGCAGGTCAGATCGCCCGCGCCGATGGCTCGAACACGATCCGAATCGAGCACCTGCTTGCGGCTTTCGCTCGTGAGGAAAACGGGTTGATGGGAGTTCTGCGAAGAACTTACTCGATCGACGGCGCGGCGTGGCGGGCGGCCGTGGCGGAGATTCGCGGCCCGGGAGAAAGCGCAGCCGTGACTTCAAACGGAAACGCGCGCGAATATCTTACGCCCGAAGAGGCGGCTGAAACTCTCGGCGTACACGTACAGACGCTGCGCGCCTACATTCGTTCCGGGAAACTGCCGGCGCTGCGGCTTGCGGGTGAGCGCTCGCTGCGTATTCGCCATACCGATCTCGAAAAAGTTCTGGAGCCGCTGGTTCCCGATGTATCGCTATCTGAAAAGGAGAAATGAAATGCCCCTCTTTGTCGCTAAACGAACACTGCCTGGGATCACGCCGGACGCTCTGATGAGCGCCGGCGCGCGGGCGAAAACCTGTTGCGCGGAAATGACCGCGGAAGGCGAATCGGTCCGCTGGATTCGCAGCTTCTTTCTTCCCGCCAGCGAACAGACGCACTGCTATTTCGATGCGCCATCGGCAAAATCAGTCGAAGAAGCCAACCAGCGGGCGCGCATTCCTTTCGATGAGATCGTGGAAGTGGTGGAACTGACGCCTGAGGCGGTATAAGGCGCGGCTCACGCGGGTCACCCGCGCTCGATGAGATACTGCTCCATCTGTTCGAGCCGGACTCCGCGCGTTTCCGGGAAGAAGCGCAGCACCACGACATATTGCACGCCCATCATCGCGGCGAAAAAGAAAAACGGAATCGATCCCGAGCGCGCGGCGAGGACAGGGAAAATGCCCGAGATGAGCGCGTTCATGATCCAGTGCGTGAAACTGCCGAGACTCTGGCCTTTGGCGCGCACCTGGTTAGGAAACACTTCACTCAGGTAAACCCAGATCACCGCGCCCTGCGAGAAAGAGAAGAATGCGATGAAGCCGACGAGCAGCCAGACGAGCAGGTTCTGATGGTTGTTCGCGGCGAAGATTACCGCGACGCCCGCGAGGCAGACGGCGGTCCCCGCGGCGCCGGTCAGCAGCAGCCTGCGCCTCCCGAAGCGATCGATAAAGAACATGGCGATCAGAGTAAAAAGTAAGTTCGTAAATCCGATCGCGACAGCCTGTACGTCGCCGGAGACGCGGCTGAATCCGGCTCTCTCGAAAATGTCGTTGAGGTAATAGAGAATGGCGTTGATTCCGGACAGTTGATTGAACATCCCGATCGCGATCGCTAAGAGTACAGGCTTGCGATAGCGTTTCTGAAACAGGGGTTCGTGTCCTCGCTCGCGTTGCGCGCGGAGGCTGGCCTCCATCTCATCCAGCTCGCGATTCGGGTCCGCCTCGCCGATCTTCGTCAGAACGGCGCGCGCTTCTTCGCGGCGCCCGATGCCGGCCAGCCAGCGCGGGCTCTCCGGAATCGCGAAGAGAGCCAGGAGAAACAGCAATGCGGGAGCGGCCGCTACTCCCAGCTTCCATCGCCATTCGGCGTCTCCGTGGAGAATCAGGGAAACCAGATAGTTGGAAAGGTACGCCGCCAGAATACCGCCCACCACGTTGAGCTGGAATGTTCCCACCATCCTGCCGCGGCTCGCGGCCGGCGAGATTTCCGCGATGTACATGGGGCCGATGACCGAAGACCCTCCGATGGCCAGGCCACCGATGAGCCGGAAGGCGATCAATGCGGTCCAGTTCCAGGCGAAGGCGCATCCGAGGGCTGACACGATATAAACGAAGCCGAGCGCGCGCAGACAGGACTTGCGGCCGTACCGGTCCGCCGGCTGGGCGGCGAGAATGGAGCCCAATACCGTGCCCCAGAGAGCCATGGAAACGGTGATGCCCAGGCGGAGCGGAGAAAGTCCGTAGGCGGCGGTCAGCGCGCTGGTAGTTCCGGCGATTACGGCCGTGTCGAATCCAAACAGGAGGCCACCCAGCGAGGCCGCGAGAGAGCTGCGCAGGAGGTAGAAGTTGATCGACTTCATGGATGCCGGTGTCCTCTCAGCGATTGACGGTTACAGCCCGGCCGATTCACAATCGGCAGCAGACTGAATGCCCCACTGGCTAGGTTAGCTGGGCCTGTGGGGTTATGCGCTCGGCGTTCAGGTATGGGCGGAGGGCTTCGGGGACTATGACACTGCCATCCGCCTGCTGGTAGTTTTCGACGATCGCCACCCAGGTGCGGCCCACGGCCAGGCCGCTGCCGTTGATGGTGTGGGCGAGTTCGGCCTTCTTCGCTCCTTTATAACGGATGTTGGCGCGGCGGGCCTGGAATGCTTCGAAGTTCGAGCAGGAAGAGATTTCCTTGTAGTCATTCTGACCGGGGAGCCAGACTTCGATGTCGAAAGTCTTTGCGGAACTGAAGCCCATATCGCCGGTGCAGAGAACTACCGTGCGGAATGGGAGGCCGAGACGGCGCAGAATGTCTTCGGCGTCGGCCGTCAGTTTCTCGTGCTCTTCATAGCTTTGCTCGGGACGCGTGAACTTCACGAGCTCCACTTTTTGAAACTGGTGCTGGCGGATGATGCCGCGCACGTCGCGTCCGTACGATCCCGCTTCGCTGCGAAAACAGGCTGTATACGCGCAGAGGCTGATCGGGAGCTTGTCGCCGGTCAGCACTTCATCGCGATAGAGATTCGTCACCGGCACTTCGGCGGTCGGGATGAGCCAGTAGTCGGAGTTCTCCAGTTTAAAAAGATCGGCGCCGAATTTCGGAAGATTGCCTGTGCCGTAAAGGCTCGCGGAGTTCACGATGAACGGCGGCAGCACTTCGGTGTAGCCGTGATGCCGGGTGTGGACGTCCAGCATGAAGTTGATGAGCGCGCGTTCCAGTTGCGCGCCGATGCCCATATAAACGGCGAAACGCGCGCCGGTGATTTTCGCGGCGCGGTCGAAATCCAGAATGCCGAGCTCGGGGCCGAGATCCCAGTGGGCTTTCGGCGTGAAATCCATTTTCGTGGGCTCGCCGACACGGCGAATTTCGACGTTATCCTCGGCGGATTTGCCGACCGGAACGGACTCGTGCGGCACATTCGGGATGCCCGCGAGCATTTCGCGGAAGCGCGAATCGGCGGCTTCCACGTCCTTCGCCAACTCCGCAATGCGGTCGCTCATGGCGCGGGAGCGCTGCTGCGCTTCCGCGGTATCGACGCCTTCTTTGCGCAGGCGGGCGATCTCGCGCGACATGCCGTTTTGTTCGGCGCGAAGCTGTTCGGATTCGGTGATCGCCTCGCGGCGGCGGCGGTCGAGCGCCTGAAATTCATCGAGCGGGAGCGTGAGGCCGCGGGTTGCGAGACGCGCGGCAACGCCCTCCAGATTGGCGCGAAAGACGCCGAGATCGTGCATATACACGTATCCTAACAGCGCGAACGATTCAGTTCAGAGCGGCGGAAAAATGTATTCAGTGGGATGGGCGGCGGACTATTCTTCTTCTGCTTCGGCTGCCACGGGTTCCAGATCTTCGGCTTCGAAGATCTGCTTGCAGTCGACGCATTCCAGAAAGTCCACACCGTCGCGGCGGGCGATGATTACCGTTTTTTTGTGCTCGCAGGGTGTCTGCATACAAGAAGGCCTGAGATACGAATTATTTTAACCCGTCCAAACGGTGTGTCAAGGGGGTTTAGGGCCTTTTATTGCCGGAGGATATGGTATTCCGGGGTCTGAGCTAGAATGCAATTTCAGATGCCCTTCCCCGTTCAGAGACCCCGCCGGCTGCGTTCTTCCGAAGCGATGCGCGCGCTGGTGCGGGAAACGCGGCTCCATCCCGCGAATTTCGTACTGCCGCTGTTTATCGTGCCGGGCGAAGGGGTGCGGCGGCCGATCGGGTCGATGCCGGGGCAATCGCAGCTTTCGATCGACAACGCAGTGGCGGAGTGCTGCGAGGTCCGGGCGCTCGGGATCGGCGGGGTGATTCTTTTTGGGCTGCCGGAATCGAAGGACGAAGAGGCTTCGGGCGCGTATGACGACCAGGGGATTGTGCAGCGGGCCATTCGGGCAATCAAACGCGAAGTTCCAGGGCTGCTCATTATTACGGACGTCTGCAATTGCGAGTACACCAGCCACGGGCATTGCGGCAAGATCGTGGACGGCGATGTTCATAACGATCTGACACTGGATTGGCTGACGCGGTCAGCGGTTTCGCATGCGCGCGCGGGAGCGGATATTGTGGCGCCTTCGGACATGATGGATGGGCGCGTGGCGGCGATTCGCGCCGGCCTCGATGGCGCGGGATTTTCGAATACGCCGATCCTTTCTTATGCGGCGAAGTTTGCGTCGGTGTTCTATGGGCCGTTTCGCGAGGCGGCGGATTCGGCGCCGCAGTTCGGCGACCGACGTAGTTATCAGATGGATCCTTCGAATGGGCGGGAGGCGATGAAGGAGATCGCGCTCGATCTGGAGGAAGGCGCCGACATGATTATGGTGAAGCCGGCGCTGGCGTATCTGGACCTGATCCGGCAGGCGCGCGACCGCTTTCCCGATGTGCCGCTGAGCGCGTATCAGGTGAGCGGCGAATTTTCGATGATTCACGCGGCGGCGGCGAATGGATGGATCGATCTGGAGCGGGCGATGATGGAGACGCTGACGTCGATTCGCCGCGCGGGAGCGGATTTCATCCTGACGTATTTTGCGAAGCCGGCGGCGCGGCTGCTGACATAGCGTTGCAATAATGGAGGGTTGCCATGCAATTCCTCCAAAACAGCCTGGTTGAGCTGATCACACAGACCTCTACGAATCTGCCGCCCGATGTGCGCGCGGCGATGGCTTCGGCCAATGCAACGGAGAAGCCGTCGACGCAGGCTTCGCAGGCGCTCAACATTATCCTTTCGAACATCGATATGGCGGCCGAGGACGAAGGCGCGATTTGCCAGGACACCGGTATGCCGACGTTCTACGTGCATACGCCGGTGGGGGTGAATCAGATCGAGATCCGCCGCGCAATTCGCGAAGCGGTGGCGGAAGCGACACGGCGCGGCAAGCTGCGTCCGAATTCGGTGGATTCGATTACGGGCAAGAACAGCGGCGACAATCTGGGACCGGGGACGCCGGTGATCCACTTCGAGCAGTGGGAGCACGACCAGATTGAA
>CAZWTH010000124.1:0-21520 GCA_964636715.1 uncultured Solibacteraceae bacterium
GTGGCCCGACCGACGGGCTGGCCAAACACGAGTTTGCGATCCGAGTCGTTCATTACCTGTAATGACGTTGGATCGAAACCAAAGGCTACTTACTGCAAAGTAATTGTTTTTGTAAAGCTGCAATTCATTCACAGCTTCCGAAGCCCCGCCCCACGTTACAGAGCGTTCTCCGCGAGGGCGAGGGCGCCGCAGACTCCGGCCCGATCGCCTAATTCCGGGGGAACGATTGCGGGTGACTCGATGTAGCCGTTCAGGAGACGCGCGACTTCCTTTCGGATTGCGGGGTATAGGAATGCGTTGCGCATCACGCCTCCTCCCAGGATCACTCGGCGTGTGGAAAGCACCGTGGCGAAGTTGACGATCGCGAGCGCCAGATAGCGGGCTTCCGCGGTCCAAACGGGATGATTTTCGGGTAATTCTTCGGCGGGCTTGCCCCAGCGGGCGTGAATCGCCGGGCCGGACGCCAGCCCTTCGAGGCAATCGCCGTGATACGGGCAGACGCCGGCGAAGGCGTCTTCGTGCGGCAGGCGAATGTGGCCCATTTCCGGGTGTGACATGCCGTGTACAAGCCGCCCGGCGACGATTGCGCCGCCGCCGATGCCGGTGCCAACGGTGAGGTAGACCGAATCCTCGCCATCGCGCGCCGCGCCCCAGCGGGCTTCACCGAGCGCGGCGGCGTTCACGTCGGTGTCGAAGCCGACTGGAACGCCGAAAGCTCTCTGGATTGGCCCCGCGAGATCACAGTCGCGCCACGCCGTTTTCGGAGTGGACGTGATGTAGCCCCATTTCGGCGAACGGCGGTCCGTGCAGATGGGTCCGAACGATCCGATGCCGATAGCGCTTAGTTTGCCGCCGCCCGCTTCGCGAAGAAACGCGATGGCGGCGGCGATGGTGGGTTCGGGATCGCCGGTCGGGATGCGAATGGTGCGCAGATCGTCCGGTCCGGTGCCGACGCCACAGACGAACTTCGTACCGCCGGCTTCAATGGCTCCGAACAACGTTGTCCCTGAGGAAGCGCAGGCCGTCGAAGGCAATGGAATCCGGCGTCTTTTCGATATCTCGCCAGATGGCGGCCGCGGCGCTGATATCGCCAATGTTGAAGCCGAAACTTTCAATCGTCAGCCAGCCGTCATAACCGACGTCGTGGAGCGCCTGGAAGACGCCCTGCCAATCCGTGTGGCCACTGCCGGGAATGCCGCGATCGTGCTCGCAGGTGTGGACGTGCCGGAGATGGCGGCCCACGGTGCGGATACCGGCCGCGACATTTTTCTCTTCGATGTTGGCGTGGAATGTATCGAAGAGAATGCCGATGTTCGGGTGATTCACTTCGTCGCAGAGCCGCACGGCATCGACGGCGGTGTTGAGGAAATACGTTTCGAAACGATTCAGCGGCTCGACCGCGAGCGTGACGCCGTTCGTGGTGAGCGTGTCACCCATGGATTGCAGTCCTTCCACGGCGCGTTTCCATTCGTCGGGGGTGCGGCGGCGGCCCGGGAGATATCCGACGGGGCTGTACATCGGCCCGGCAAAGACTTTTGCGCCGGCATCGGCCGCGGTTCGGATCAGATCTTTCAGATGCTGGAGGGCGGTTGCGCGTTCGGAGGCGCTCTCACTCACCGGGCTGACGCCCTTCAGAAATGCGGAGGCGACGGTGGCTTCGAGCCCGTTGGCTTCGAGGTCGCGACGGACGGCCGCCGCATCGAAGCCTTCGAGGCGGAACAGCGGGAATTCAATTCCATCGAAACCTGCCTCTTTGATCCGCGGGAGAAGGTCGCGGACGGACTGGTCGTATTGCCCCGACCAGATCATCGTATTCACGCCGAATTTCATTCAGCGTGATTATACCGGTTGCGTGTGGGCCTCCAGAAGGCTACGGAAAAGGGCGGGGTGCGCGGAAAGAAGGCTCATTCCGCATTGCCGGAAGAACTGGCCGCGATCGAGCTGGAGCATGACGCCCGAGAGGAGACGGGCGCGCCGCGCGAGGCGCGGGTGTTCGCGATTGTAGAGTTGGAGGTCGCCTTTCGCGAGCGCCTTTGCGAGGACTTCCGCCTGGCGGAAGCCGAGGCAGATGCCTTCGCCGGCGATGGCGTCCACCGAACCCGAAGCGTCGCCGATCAGCGCGACATTACCCCGGGCGACGGCGCGCAGGCGAACGGTTCCAGTGACGGAGCCGCGCTCCCGGCTGGTTTGGGGGCTGGTTGCGGAATCCGGCGGAAGGCGCGCGGCCAGAGCAGGGAAGCGGCGGAGTCCGTCTTCGAGACGGAGATCGTGGCTGCGGGAAATCAGCGCGACACAGATCTCATTGGCGGAGACCGGCGTCACATAGGCCTGGCAACCGTCGTTCCAGTGGATTTCGACGTGGTTGCTCCAGGGCGCCACGGCGAAATGCCGGCGGCGGGCAAACCGGCGCGATGCCGCGATAGTGGCGTCGAGTCCCGCCCAGCGGCGGACGAGCGAAGAGGCGCCGTCGGCTCCGACGATCCATCGAGCGCGTATGGTTTCCTTCAATGAGACGGGCGAGCCCCATCGCATTTCCACACCTGCATTCTCCGCGGCGCGGATCAGCGCGCTATGCAGGAGAGTCCGGCGAATGCCGATGCCGTGACCGTGGGAGAAATCCGCTTCCACGGAATGATGCGCGCTTTGAAACCGGATGCCGCGAAACGGATAACCGTCCGATTCGGAGATTTGGAGGCCGAGTCTTGCGGCTGCGATCAGTGAATCGGGCATCAGGCCTTCGCCGCAGGGTTTATCGATGGGAGGCTGCTCTCCATCCGCCACCGTGACGCTCATCCCCTCGCGGCGAGCGGCGATTGCCGCCGCCAGACCTGCCGGGCCACCGCCGACAACGAAAACGTCCATCGGCCCTCCTGCTCTATTTTGATGCGAAGCGTTAATGCGTGGGAATAGAGGCGCCGATCGCGGCCTCGTCGAATTGAACGGATTGGGTCGAACCGTAGCGGCGGAAATCGGAGAAATGTGTTTCTGTCCAGTCAGTACGCTGGATTTTGGCTGCGTACGTGACGCGATAGAGCGCGGACTCCGGCGTCAGGAAAGATTGGCCGGCGATGTCGTTGGCGCCAAAACTTTCATCCCACTCGATGCGAGCGATGCCGGACTCGGCCGGCAGCCGCAAATTCACGGCTTCCCACCGGATGCGTTCCAGCTTGCCGGTCGCGGCGGAAAACCAGGCGGCGCCATCGAACGCGAGCGGATACGTGCGCCCGCCGATGACCAGTTGCCAGGCGCGATCAGATTCGCTCGAGTGGAACGTCATGACGAAAGAGTTATCCGAGTTGGAGAACTCTGCGCGGCCCGCCGCGATGGCGTTTCGCGTGACCCGCAGCATAGTGGAAAGCTCCCCGCCGCACCAGGGTTCCGGAAGACGGCCGTTCCAGCCATAGTCTTCCACGCCGCTGAGGACGCGTACGGTTGCATGGACAGCGGTGGCGCGCAGCCGGCTGCGGCGCTTCGAATATTGCGAAATATCTTCGCTCACCACCACGTTCTCGACGGCTGAGATGGCATCGTCGAGATTTTCGGTGAGTCGCGGAGCGAGGTTATCGGGAATGCAGGCTCCCGGTTCCTCCATTTCGACGCCCGCACCCGTGACGCGCAGGACGGTCGTGGGCCCGCCCACAAGATCGGGCTGACTGGCGTATTCGAGGCCGATCAGTTGCAGAGCGCGCGCGGCGGTCACGTCCGCCGCGGCTTGCGGGTGAGCGATCAGGAAGCGATCCGACTCTTCATGTACGCCGAGCAGATGAACAGCTTCGGCGCCGGAACGGAACCGCGCGCGTATGACGATTTGGCCTTCTTCAGACTGACTGGCTTCAAAAGCGACGATCAAGGCGCGCGGGTTTCCGTCCTGGGTTCCGAGCAGGCCGATCTGCAGTACTTCCTTCCCCACGAACGAGCGATCGAACTCGGTCAGAGAAGCAAGCGCGGCTTCCAGGCGCGGCGGAATATCGCTTTCCAGACGCGCGGCGAACTCGCTGAGAGTATCGCCTTCACGATAGACGCCGGAGGCGAGCTGCGGCGCATTGAAACCGTCGGTCACGCGCGTGACGCCGGCGATCAGGAGGTAAAACGGTCCCGCCGGATGGGCTTTGCAGGCGATGCGTTCGCCTTGAAGCCGCGTGCCGTCGCTCAGGAATTCGCGGCTGACCTCTTTGCTGTCGATCGCGGCTACCACTGCATCGCGAGATGTAAGGATTGCGACGGCGGTGCCGTGCAGCGCAGGTGTCCAGAGAAGAAAGAACGCCAGCGTGCGCGGAATAGTCCGTTTCAAACGGACATATCGGCCAAATGCGACGCTCGTCTAGCTGACTATAGTTACCAAACGGAGAAATCGCGCGAATAATAACTGCCGATAGTTGCCGGAAGTTGCAATTTGCCCTGCCTTTTCGTGATGAAGTTCGCCACAATTCGTGGAACGATGGTGAGGATGGCGCTGATGATGAGGTCGCGGAAAGGATCCCACTGGTTGCTTACGCCCGTGGCGAACAGAGCCATCGGAATGACGCCGATGCCCGCGCAAAGCAGGCCAATCGAGACCGCGAATGAGCCGAGCAGATGCCATGTCACGATCAGCGCCTGCCACCAGCAGACTCCGCCCATATAGAGCGAGCTGACGCGAAGAATCCGCGCGATGAGTGGATGCGCGCGGCGGAATACGCTCATGGGAACCAGCACCGCGACCCAGCTGCAGAAGAGCAGGGTTCCCATGTCCTGAAGCGTGGGGAGAACCGCCTCCATCCACTGGATGGTGGTCTGCCAGCGCAGCGCGCCTTCCATAGACCCGAGGCCGAAGGAAGAGGGATCGATCATGCCCGGAATATTCCCCAGCATCTTCCCTAGATTGCGCCGGTTGGGCGCCTCGCGCAAGATGGCGTCGGTTAGGCGGGAGGGTAGTACCAAAGTTCTACTGGAAAACCCTAAGCCGGGTGGGCTGCGGGCGATCGATGCAAGGGGGATTGCAAGGCGTCCGCCGTCATACAATAATTGGTTTATGCCAGTCTTCCGGATTCATCGGATGAAGGACGCGCCGCGCCAGCAGTTTCGGAACGCGCCGCATACTTCCGGAGCCGCCACGGCGAAGCCGAAAGATTACGAACTCGCGCCGGAGCCGGTGGAGATCGAAGCGGACAACGAATACGCCGCCTGGGCGCTGATGCGGGAGATGGAAAACCCTCTTCATGTGGGGGATTTGCTCGAATCGGGGGAAGGGAAGCTGCGCATCTGCAAGTACGTGGGGTTTGAGGATGCGCGATGGTTTGTGGCGGAGCCTCCGCCGGGCGCGGCGCCGTTGCCCGGCGTTCCTGCCGGGGCCGCTCCCGATGCGGCATCGCAGCCGCAGGCTTAGAAGAGAGAGGGCACCATCTATGCGCTGCCGCCTTGGCGACGATATTGACGATTTTTGCGTCAAATGCAAGCGGGTAATGAATCACCTGGTGGTTTCGCTGCTCGACGACGAACCGGCCAAAGTTCGCTGCCGCACCTGTCATAACGATCACGATTTCCGGCACGAACAGGCCCCGCCGCCGCGCGTGGATTCGAGAAAAGCTTCACTGATTCAGCAGGCGCTCGAAAAAGCCGCTGTCGCAACCGGGAATGGCGCGACCGGCAATGACGCAGCTGTCGAGACGGACGCGCCCCCGCCCGCGGAAGAAGCACTGCCGATAATCCCGACGATTCCTGCCGCGAAACCCGCTCGAAAGACCGCGAAGGCAAAATGACCATTTTTGTGACTGGCGGGGCCGGATTTATCGGCTCCGAATTCATCCGCCAGGTGGCGGGTTCCGCCCGCATTATTAACTTTGACAAGCTGACTTACGCGGGCAATCTGGATAATTTAACCGAAGCCGCGAAAGCGCCGGGTTATTCGCTGGTTCGCGGCGACGTGTGCGACGCGCAGGCGGTGATGGACGCGCTTCCCGAGAACTGCGACGCGGTAGTTCATTTTGCCGCGGAATCGCATGTGGATCGCAGCATCGCGGGTGCGGAAGAGTTTGTGCGGACGAATGTGCTGGGCACGCAGGTCATGCTGGATGCGGCCCGGCGCAAAGGCGTGAAGAAATTCCTGCATATTTCGACCGACGAGGTCGGCGGGGACATGCCGCCAGACGGCTGGTTTAAGGAAGAAGATCCGCTGAAGGGCAGTAGCCCTTATGCGGCGAGCAAGGCAGCCGCTGAATTATTTGTGCGGGCGGCGGCGCGCACGTTCGGGATGAACACCCTGATCACTCGCACGAGCAATAACTACGGGCCGTATCAGTTCCCGGAGAAATTGCTGCCGCTCGCGATTTCGAATGTGTTCGAAGACCGTCCGATTCCGGTTTATGGCGATGGCATGCAGGTGCGCGATTGGGTTCATGTGACGGATAACTGCCGCGCGCTGCGGGCTGTGCTGGAGCGCGGGCGGCCTGGCGAGACGTATCACATCGGGGGCGGGAATCCGCTGCCGAATATTGAAGTGCTGCGGACGCTGCTGAAGATTCTGGGCAAGCCGGAATCGCTGCTGACGACTGTGACGGACCGGCTGGGCCACGACCGGCGCTACGCGGTGGATTTTTCAAAGACCACGCGCGAGCTGGGATGGAAGCCGGAGATTTCGTTTGCGGATGGTCTGGCGCAGACGATCCGGTGGTATCAGGACAATGCGGAGTGGGTACGGCGCTGCCGCAGCGGGGAATACCGGGCGTATTATGAATCGATGTACGGTGACCGGGAGGCAACCGCCAGGGCCCTATGAGATTCGCTGCGCCGCTGATTGTTTTCGTGTGTCTGGGATTTGCGGGGTGTAGTTCTCCCGAGCCTCCCCCGGCTCCAGCGCCTGCGGCGAAGCCCGCTCCTCCGGCGGTTAAGAACCACACAAGTCTTTTTCCGGACGCAGGGAAGGTCGATGCGCGCGTCGTACCGGATCACATACTCGATATTCCGGCGCTGCCCGGCGGCTCTATTGCCGAGTACAACGTAAAAGGGAAGACGTATCAGATGTTCATCATCGATACGGATACCAATCAGAACGCGGCGTTCATGATGCTCGACATCAAGCACGCGATGGCTGGAGAGCCGGATTACATGGCCCACGTCGGCGGCTATTTCGGGACCTACAAAGGTAAGCCGCTCTATTGCTTCGCGAAGCTGCACTATCTGGCGGGCGTTTACGGATTGCCGCGGGATAAAGCCGATCCCCTGGCGATCGAGCTGGCAACGCATCTCGATTAGCCCGGCGGGTGGACCTCGCCTGCCGACGCTGTCACCTTCCCACCGTTTCAAAGTTCTCATTCCAGATCTCTCCTTGACAGTCGAGTAGAGCGGGCGCATAATCCTAGGGAGACTAGGAGAGACGCGAAATGAACGAACTCGCCGATTTGTTGCCCGGTACGCTCGACCTGCTTGTGCTGAAAGCAGCCTCGCTCGGGCCCATCCACGGCTACGGCATTCTTCTGCGCATCCAGCAGATTTCGAAACAACTGCTTCAGATCGAGCAGGGGTCGCTCTATCCGGCGCTCTACAGGCTGGAGCGCGCCGGGCTGATCACCTTCGAGTGGGGCGTTTCGGACAACAACCGCAAGGCGAAGTTTTATTCTCTGACGCGATCCGGTCAGGCTCGCCTGCGCAAGGAAACCGAGCAGTGGAATCTGTTCACCACCGCGATGGGCTACGCTCTCCGGACCACGCCGGAGGAAATCTGATGTCCGACCGTCTGAATGCGTTCTTTCGCCTCTTCCTTCGGCGCAGGCAGGTGGCGGCGGAGATGGACGACGAGATGTCGTTCCACATTCTGCAATATCAGGACGATCTCGTTCGCGGTGGCGTGCCGCGGGCGGAAGCCGAACGCCGCGCGCGCCGCGAGTTCGGCAATCTGGCGCGCATGAAGGAAGACTGCCGGGACGCCGGCGGCTTTTCGGTGTTCGACGAATTCGCCCGTAACGTGATTTATGCTTTGCGCCAACTGCGCAGATCGCCGGGATTCGCCATCGCCGCGATCGCCACGCTCGGCCTCTGCATCGGAGCCAATACGGCGGTCTTCAGCGTGATCGACGCCGCGCTGCTCCGGCCGGTTCCGTATCCCGAACCGGACCGGCTCTTCAGCGTGGTTGGAGTTATTCACGGCGCCGCTCAGTTCTCTCAGGACGGGAATGCGTGGGAGGCGCTGAAATCCGCGCGGAGCGTCGATCTTGCCGCAATTGGAGGCGTGAGCGGAGTGAATCTCAGCTCGCGCGCCGGCGCATCGTACGTCCAGCAGCAGCGCGTATCCGCGGGATACTTCCGCGTTCTCGGCGTTCCTATGGCGCGCGGCCGCGAGTTCGACGCGAACGAAGACCGCTCTGACGGCCCGCGCGCCGTTGTCCTCAGCTACGGAATCTGGCAGCGGCTTTTCCATGGCGATCCGTCGCTCGTTGGCGGTACGGTCCTGCTGCGCGGCGAAACGTACACCGTGACAGGGATTGCGGGGGAGAAGTTCCGCACGCGCGAGGTTGTCGACATCTGGACGCCGCTGATGCCCTCCCCGCACGGCGAAGGTGGCGGGATGAATTACGAGCTGATTGCCCGGCTGCATCCTGGAGTGACGGATGCGCAGGCCCGCGCTGAAGTTCAGACATTGGGCGCGCCTGCGTTAGTAGCTCGCAAAATTCCCGCGCGCATTGGCGCCCGTATGAGTCTCGCGCCGTACGACCGCGACAATCAGACGGCCTGGCGCAAGCGGCTTCTGCTCCTCTCCGCGGCGGTGGTGATGGTGCTCCTGATCGGCTGCGTCAATATTGCGTCACTCAAACTGGCGCATGGCGCGGCGCGGCGCCGGGAAATGGGAACGCGCATCGCATTGGGCGGAGGCGCCGCGTCTCTCCTGCGGCAGCTCATTACCGAATCTATTGTGTTGGGCGTGGCCGGTTGCGGCGCGGGACTCGCGCTCGGCTACGGAGCGATTGCGGCTCTGCGGGCGGTGGTGCTTCGGTACGGCATCTGGCAGGAGTTGCGGCTCGATAGCCGCGTTCTTCTCGCCACGCTGCTGCTGTCCGTCGCAGTGAGCATCCTGTTCGGGCTGGCCCCGGCATCGCAGGCGGCGGACGTCGATATCCGGGACGCTCTGCTCGAAGGCGGCGCCGTTGCCGGAAAGCAATCGCATTGGCTGCGCCGCGCTCTGGTCCTCGCGGAAGTTTCGCTAAGTCTGATACTGCTGATTGGCGCCGGCCTGCTGGTCCGAACGCTTCTGTATCTGCAGCGCCTCGATCCAGGGTTTGATGGAACCGGTGTGGTGACGCTGAGCGCTTCGCTGCAGGATGCGCGATACGGGTCCAGTGACAGCGTGAACCGGCTCTACCGGGAAACGCTCGACGCCATTCGGAAGACGGCGGGCGTGGAAGCGGCGGCTGTCGGTCTCCACGTTCCTTATCAGCGATGGCTGAATGACGGAGTTCGCGTACAGGGAGTCGTAGTTGGAAGTTCGATCAACTACGTCACGCCTGGTTATTTCGACGCCTTACGCATTCCGGTGAAAGCCGGCCGCGTGTTCGATGAAGGCGACAGCTCCAGTTCGATTCCCGTGGCGGTCGTAAACTCGACCTTCGTTCGCAAATTCCTGAACGCCCAGGATCCGTTAGGCAGCGTGCTGGACGGGAAGGTTCACATCGTAGGCGTGGTTGGCGACATTCAGCAGCAGCCGGGCCTTATGCAGACCGGACCGATTGTGCAGGAGCCGGAACTGTACTATCCCGCGACCCAGTTCGGGAGCGCGGGCTTCCAGATGGCGCATACCTGGTATTCGCCGAGCTGGGTGGTGCGAGCGCGGGGCGGGCAAGCCGCGATCGCGCGAGCCGTTGAAACCGCCATCGCGCGTATCGATCCGCAGCTTCCGGTCGCCACGGTTCATTCCATGGCCGACGAACGCAATCTGGCTCTCCAGTCCCAAAGAGTCAATGCCGGGTTGCTGGGAATTCTGGCCGCGCTGGCGCTGGTGCTCGCCCTCATTGGCGTTTACGGAATCGCCGCGCAGACCGTGACGGAACGAACCCGCGAATTCGGAATCCGGATGGCGCTGGGGAGTTCGCTCGCGGGGCTCATGTGGGACGCGGCCGCTCCAGGCCTGCTGCTCACGGCGGCCGGAGTTGTCATTGGCGGAACTCTCGCCGCGGGGACCGCGGGCGTACTCAAGAGCCTTCTATGGGGCGTGCAGCCGCTCGATATCCGCACATTTTTCCTGATGGCGCTGACGTTAATCGGCGTCAGCGGAGCGGCCAGTCTGTTCGCCGCGCTCCGCGTCGCCCGCCTCACGCCCGCGGCTGTTTTGCGGCAGGAATAAACTTACGGCTTGACTTCCGGCCCATACCTGGTTACTCTAGGCATTGTAGAAGAAAGCCTTATGAAAAATAGTAAAGACGCAGCGCGCGATTTGTTTCCAGGCGCGCTGGAGATGATGATTCTCGAATCGCTCCGCCGGCAGGCGGCGCACGGATATGCGCTGGTGCAGCACATCCAGCAGCGTTCGAACAACCTGCTTCAGGTGGAAGAGGGCTCGTTGTATCCCGCCCTGCAACGGCTGCTGAAAGCGAAGCTCGTCAGCGCTGAGTGGACCATTTCGTCTTCGACCAACCGCCGCGTGCGCGTCTACCAGATCACTAAAGCGGGCGCGCAGCGGCTGGAACGCGAACTCTCCAGTTTCGACCGCATGCTCGAAGGCATCCAGATGGTGCTCGGGCCGGGCAGACGCGCCGCGAATTCCTAGGAGACGAACCGCCATGAGCTGGCTCGGCCGAATCTTTCGCCGTAAAGACCTCTACGACGAATTAAGCGAAGAAGTCCGCGAACACCTGGAAGAGAAGACCGAGGAACTGATGCGGCTCGAAAATCTCTCCCGCGTTGAGGCGCGCCACGCCGCTCTTCGCGCCTTCGGAAATCCCGCACTCGTGGAGTCGCGGAGCCGCGAAGTCTGGCAATGGCCCCGGCTGGAATCCATTCTCGCCGACCTGAGGCTTGCTTTGCGCCGTCTTCGCAGGTCGCCGGGATTTGGCGTTACCGTTCTTCTCACCCTGGCGATCGGCATCGGCGCCAATACCGCGGTATTCAGCGTCGTTAACAGCGTGCTGCTCAAGCCGCTTCCGTACCCCGAGAGCGACCGGCTTGTTTCGCTCTCGCTGAACGCGCCCGGCGCGGCGGGACTCTCCAGTTTCCAGAGCGGTCTGCCGCTCTCTTCTTCGATGTACTTCGCCTTCAGCGAGAACAATCGGACCTTCCAGGCGCTGGGGGTTTGGATCAACGGCAAAGCCAACGTCACCGGCTTGGCGCGGCCGGAGGAAGTGAACCTCATTCTCATAACTGACGGCGTGTTAGAGGCGCTTGGCGTTGCGCCGGCCGCGGGCCGGACGTTAACCGCCGCAGATCAGGTCCCCAATGGCCCAAAGAACGTGATGCTTTCCTATGGCTACTGGCAGCGGCGCTTCGGTGGGGATCCCGCGGCGCTGGGGCATGCGATCGTGATCGATTCCCAGGTCCGCACTATTGTGGGCGTGATGCCGCGCGGGTTCCGCGTCATCGATCACGACTTCGACATTCTCACGCCGTTCGCGTTTGAGCGCAATAAGCAGCAACTGGGCGGTTTCGGTCTTCACGGTCTGGGGCGACTCAGGCGGGGGATGACGATCGCGCAGGCCAACGCGGACATCGCGCGCGCGATTCCGATCTGGATGAACTCGTTTTCCAACGGTCCCGGGTCGGACCCGCACTGGTACGAAAAGTGGAGGATCACGCCGGATTTTCATTCGCTGAAGCGGGAGGTGGTGGGGAATGTGGGCGGCGCTCTTTGGGTCGTGATGGGCACCATCGGGCTCGTGCTCCTGATTGCCTGCGTCAACATGGCGAATCTGCTGCTGGTGCGCGCGGAAGCGCGCCGGCTGGAACTCTCCGTCCGCGCCGCGCTGGGAGCGGGCCGCACCCGAATCGCCCGTGAACTGCTTGTGGAAAGCATCCTGCTCGGACTCGTGGGGGGCGCGCTGGGGATCGGGATTGCCGCCGCGGGGCTGCGTCTTCTGGCTTCGATCGGGCCAGCGAATCTGCCGCGTCTGAATGAAATTTCTCTCGACGCCGGCTCGGTCGTGTTCACCCTGGCTCTTTCCGTTCTGGCTGGTCTGATCTTCGGCTCGATTCCGGCGTGGAAATACTCCAGGAGCGAGGCAACCGTCAATCCCGGCGCAACGCGCACGGTGAGCGCCAGCCGCGAGCGCCATCGGTCCCGCAACATTCTGGTGATCGTTCAGGTCGCGATGGCGCTTGTGCTTCTGATCTGTGCGGTTTTGATGATCCGGACCTTTCAGCGGCTGCGCAGCGTGGATCCGGGATTTACCGGCGTTTCCGATCTGCAGACGCTGCGCATCGCAGTTCCGGAGTTGTCGATTGCCGACCCGCAAATGGTCGTTCGCACCGGCAACAACATTGCGGATAAATTTGGTTCCGTGCCCGGCGTGACTTCAGCCGGGTTTGCCCAGATTGCGCCTCTGGAGGGAATTGGGCATGGGTGGGACCTTGTATACGCGGAGGGAAAAGTCTACCAGGGCGATCCACCCATCCGGTTTTTCAACTATGTTTCTCCGGGTTACCTTCGCGCTCTCGGTACGCGCCTGATTGCGGGCCGCGACTTTACCTGGGATGAAACGTACAAGGTCGAACCGAAGGTGATTGTCTCCGAAAATCTTGCCCGGGAGGAGTGGGGAAGCGCCGGGGCCGCGATCGGCAAACGCGTAAGGGTGATTGCCGGCGAGCCCTGGTCCGAGGTGATCGGAGTAGCTGGCAATGTTCACTACGATGGCATCGATCAGAGGGCTCCGGCGATCGTTTATTGGCCCGCGTTGACCCATGATCCCTGGGCGGGAACATTCACGCCGCGCTCAGTGACATTCGTGATACGCAGCCGCCGGGCGGGAACGCAGGCCTTTCTCCATGAACTGGAGCGGGCCGTGTGGTCGGTCAACGCAGACCTGCCCGTTGCTTCTCCCCGCACGATGCAGGAGATCTATTCGAAATCCATGGGACGTACTTCGTTCACGCTCGTCATGCTGGGGATTGCGGCCGCGATGGCGCTCACGCTCGGCATCATCGGAATCTACGGGGTCATCTCCTGGTCCGTCTCGCAGCGCACGCGTGAGATCGGCATCCGCCTGGCGCTCGGCGCGCGGAGGGGCGAACTGCGCTGGATGTTCGTGCGGTCTGCTTTAGCGCTGACAGGAGTGGGGGCCGTCATCGGCATCGGAGCCGCGTCCGGGGTTGTGCGGCTGCTGAGGACTTTGTTATTTGGCGTCAGTCCTTTCGATCCCGTGAGCTTTGCCGCAGTGCCGTTCATTCTGGCTGTGGTGGCGGCTGTGGCGAGCTTTCTGCCGGCCTGCCGCGTTGCGGCGGTGAATCCGGCTCACGCGCTGAAAGCGGAGTGATGGCGGCGCGGGGGCAGAATCACGAATTTTTCGAGCTAACGATGTAACTCTCCGGGCGTTCAACAGTTTTGAGGGATGTGCGGAGCTTTACGCCGGGTGCGGGAGTAGACAAACTACACCCTAACCATGTAGGATATCTACAGCCTCTTATGCCGCCCAGAAAATCCAGTTCCAGCCGCGCTGAAATCCTGCAGGGGACGCTCGATCTCCTGGTCCTGACAACGCTCCAGTGGGGGCCGCAGCATGGATACGCGATCAGTCTCGCGATTCGCGCCAATTCCGGAGACCACCTGCTGGTGGAAACCGGCTCGCTTTATCCCGCACTGCATCGCCTCGAACGGCAGGGGCTGGTGAGTTCGGAATGGAAGTTGACGGAATCGAATCAGCGCGCTCGTTTTTACCGGCTGACCGCCGCGGGGCGCAAGCAGGTAGTGGCGGAGCAATCGAAGTGGGCGCAACTGGTGACGGCCGTTGCGGGTGTTCTGAATCCTTCCGGGAGCCAGTCATGACGCGGGATGCGCGGGAGAAAGATCTCGCCGAAGAGGTGGCAAGTCACCTCTCCATGTCCGAACGTGACTATATGGCCCGCGGCGAGAACGCCGGAGAGGCCCGTCTTTCGGCTCAACGCGACTTTGGCAATTCCGCGTCGGTGAAGGAAGAGGTGCGATCTGTATGGAGCTGGGTCTGGCTGGACACGCTCTTCCGCGATGTTATCTATGCCCTTCGAACCTTACGAAAAAGTCCGGGCTTCGCCGTGGTAGCGGCGATTTCACTGGCGATCGGGATCGGCGGCAACGCGGCGGTATTCAGTCTTGTAAATAACCTGCTGATCCGTCCGCTGCCGTATCCGGCTTCGGACCGGCTGGTTCGAATTACAGGCGCGTATCCGCCCGCGGGTTACATGCTGTTCAGCGAACAGAGCCGCAGCATGGATGTGGCGTTCGCGGGACCGCCTGCCGATTTCAATTTCACCGGACGCGGCGAAGCCGTTCGTCTTTCGGGCGCGGTTGTGTCCGCGAATCTGTTTTCGGTTCTGGGAACGCCGCCGGCCAGCGGTCAGGGCTTTGAGCCGGCGGACCAGCGGGCCGGCGGCGCTCCTGTCGTCCTGCTCAGCGACTCTCTGTGGAAGACGAGCTTCGGAGCCGATCCTGCTGTTGTGGGACAGATGATGAGGATCAATGGAACCGCCCACAGAATCGCGGGCGTAATGCCCGCGGGCTTCGCTTATCCCTCGCCGCAGGTGCAGTTCTGGATTCCCGAGCGCATCGATCCGTCGAATCAGGAGAGCTACTGGGGCGGCCTGTACACGCCGCTGATTGGCCGTCTGCGCCCTCATGCGAACATCGCGCAGGCGAGGAACGAAATCCGCGCCCTGGCCGCGCAACTCGGGACTGCGTTTCCGTTTCCCATGCCCCGCAACTTCAACGCGGACGCGACCGCGATATCGCTTCAGCAGGACATGGTGGGCAATGTGAGAACCAGACTGCTGGTCCTGTTTTTCTCGGTCGGCGTGGTGCTGCTCATCGCCTGCGCGAACGTAGCCAGCATGCTGCTCTCGCGAGCCGTGACGCGGCGACGTGAAATGGCGTTGCGCGCGGCCGTGGGCGCACTACGGGGCAGGATCGTCCGCCAGTTGCTGACCGAGAGCGTTCTGCTCTCGGGATTCGGCGGCTTACTGGGCGTGATCCTTGCCAACGCCTCTCTCTCGGTTTTCCGCGCCGTTCTTCCGCCGGATCTGCCCGGCGTTTCCGTCGCGAGTCTGAACCCCTGGGTTGTCGGCTTTACCGGAGCGCTGACGGTGTTGACCGGCCTCATATTCGGCCTTGTGCCGGCATGGAGCGGTTCCCGGATTCACCTGGCGGACTCGATCCGGGCCGGCGCCCAGCGCTGGATGTCGCCCCGCGCCGCCGGATTTCGCAATGCGCTGGTTACCGGTCAGATTGCTCTGACGCTGGTTCTGGCGGTGGCGGCGGGTCTGCTGGGCGCGTCTCTCATTCGTCTCTCTCATGTGGATCCTGGATTCCGGCCGGAGCATGTGATCACAATGCGCATCTCCCCCAACGAGTCGTTCTGCGCAACGCGCGCGGTTTGTGTTTCGCGCTACAGCGACCTGCTGGCGCGGACGGCCGCGGTTCCGGGAGTCGCGGAGGCGGCGCTGGCCAATGTGCCGCCGATGGACGACCAGATTGGATCGTCGCTCATCCCGATCGATCTGCAGGACCATCCGAAGGGTCCGGATTTTCCGGCGCCCATGATGCTGGCCCGCGCGATCACGCCAGGCTATCTCCGGATGATGAATATTCCGCTCCTGACGGGCAGAACATTTACCGATGCGGACAGCGCCGGCTCCACGCCGGTCGTGCTGGTGGACGCGTCCACCGCCAGGCGCTACTGGCCGGGCGAGAGCGCAATCGGAAGGTACATCAAGCCTTCCTCGGAATCGAAGTGGAGCACCGTTGTCGGCGTGGTTGCCGATGTTCAGCAATTGAGTCTCGATCAGAACCTTCCGGACTGGCTGGGCGGCGCGATTTATATGCCATATCCGCAGGCCCTGCAGGGCGACCGGCAGATTCCCGCGGCGATGGATCTGATCGTGCGTACGTCGGGAGACCCGGGACGCACCGGCGAGGCCGTTCGTGAACTCAGCGTTGCCCGCTTCCCGGATGTGCCGGTGGGCGGCGTGAGGAATCTGGAGGGAATGGTTCGCGACTCGGTCGCCGGCCGGCGCTCCATGATGATCCTGTTTGCGGGCTTCGCCGCCGGAGCGATCGTACTGGCAATGGTCGGTATTTACGGCCTGGTCTCTTACTCGGTTTCGCAGAGAAAGTTTGAGATCGGATTGAGGATGGCGATCGGGTCCACCCGGTCGGGCGTCATCCGGCTGATTCTCCAGCAGAGTTCGCGTGTGACGGGAGCGGGAATTGCCATCGGAATCGTGGTTGCGTTCTTCGCGATGCGTTTCCTTTCGGGTTTTCTCTACAGCGTAAAGACAACAGACCTGCCGACCTTCGGCGCGGTCGCCGGGCTGCTCACGGTGATCGCCCTGGCGGCGGGAAGCCTGCCTGCCTGGCGCGCGGCCCAAATGAATCAGGCAAAGCTGCTCCGCGCCGAGTGAAAGGAGGAATAAGTTATGGATATTAAACGAAGCGGCGTCGCCAAAAAGAAAATCATCCGGCGCGTCATTTATCTCACGCTGACTCTGACGGTCGTTGTCGCGGCCGCCTGGCGTATCAATCAGATGAAACCCGCCGCGCCTTCCGTGGAAGCGGCCACGCTTTGGCCGGGAACGGTGCAGCGCGGTCCCATGGTGCGCGATGTGCGCGGCACCGGCACGCTGGTGCCGGAAAACATTCTCTGGATTCAGGCGGCGTTCGATTCGCAGGTGAGCAGCATTCGCGCTCAGTCGGGCGATGAGGTGAAGCCGGATACCGTGCTGGTGGTTCTCTCGAATCCGCAGATGGAAGCCGACGCCGTCGACTACGAATGGCAGACCAAGCAGGCGGAAGCGAACTACGCCGACCTGAAAGTGAAGATGCAGAGCCAGACGTTCGATCAGCAATCGGTGGTCGCGGTGGCGCAGGGCGACGTGAAGCAGAACGAACTTGCGAAGGCGAAGGAAGAGCAGTTGTTCGCCGCGCATCTGGAGCCGCGCTACGACATGGACCTCGCGGAAGCGAAATGGCAGCAGGCCAAAGACAAGTACGAGATGGAGAAGAAGAAACTCGACATCATGAACCAGTCTGTGGAAGCGCAGCTCGACGCGGCCAAGGTGCAGATCGAGAAGCTTCGCGCCACGTACCAGCTGAAAAAGAAGCAGGTGGATGAGCTCACGATCCGCGCGGGCATTCCGGGCCGCATGCAGGAAATGACGCTCCAGGAAGGGCAGCGCGTGAAGCCGGGCGATATTCTCGCCAAGGTCGCGCAGCCGTGGAAGCTGATGGCGCGCCTCCAGATCGCCGAAACGCAGGCCAAGGATATTCAGATCGGTCAGCGAGCGACGATCGATACCCGCAATGGCTTTGTGCCGGGCCACGTGACGCGCATCGATGCCTCGATCGTGAACGGCACGCGCACGGTCGATTGCAAACTGGACGGCGAGTTGCCCCCGGGCGCTGTTCCCGATCTCACGGTGGACGGCAACATCGAAATCGAGCGCCTCGCGAATGTGCTGTTCGTCAACCGGCCCGCCTCTTCGCAGCCCAACACCACATCCACGCTATTTCGTTATGACGCCGATGGCAAGGAAGCCTCGCGCGTGAACGTGAAGTTCGGCCGCGCTTCGGTCAGCGCCATCGAAATTCTGGATGGTCTGAAAGAAGGCGACAAAGTCATCCTCTCCGACATGTCGGCGCAGGACCAGTATTCAAGGATTCGTCTCAATTGAAAGGAAACTATTCTCCATGTCTGAAAGTCTGATTCAACTCAAGGGAGTGAGCCGGGTATTCGTGACCGACGAGGTGGAGACGCACGCTCTCGCCGGCGTCGAACTGACCATCGATCGCGGCGAGTACGTGTCGATCTCCGGCCCTTCCGGCTGCGGGAAGTCGACGCTGCTCGCGATCCTCGGTCTGCTCGATACGCCGTCCGAAGGGACCTACTATCTGAAGGGCGGTCCCGTGCAGGATCTCAAGATGAGCGAACGCGCGCGCATCCGCAACCGTGAAATCGGCTTCATCTTCCAGGCGTTCAATCTCATTGGCGATCTCACGGTTTATGAGAACGTGGAACTGCCGCTCACCTATCGCGGGATGCCGGGTTCCGAACGGAAGAAGCGGGCGCAGGACGCGCTCGAACGGGTCGGGATGTCGTACCGGATGAAGCACTATCCGGCGCAGCTTTCGGGCGGCCAGCAGCAGAGAGTGGCGGTGGCCCGCGCGCTCGCCGGCGATCCATCCATTCTGCTCGCGGACGAGCCGACCGGAAATCTCGATTCCACCAATGGCGAGGCCGTAATGGAACTGCTCGCCGAATTGAATCGCGCCGGCTCTACTATTTGTGTAGTCACCCACGACGCGCGCTACGCCGCGCACGCTCACCGTGCGATCCATCTCCTCGATGGAAAAGTGATCTCCGCCGAAGAAGCCGCTGCCAGTTCCCACGCCTGAATTTGGGCGTGGCACATAATAAAGGATTGCTGGGTTGACTTGCCGGAGCATGACCGCTGTGTCGTCCTCTCTTCGTTTCCAGCCAGATGGGCGGGCAACTTTTTGCGAACCGAAAGCCCGCCTGAACCGTTAGGTACTAATTAGATGAAGAATTTACGCGTTAGCAGGAGATGGGTGTCCCTCCTGATTCCCGTCCTCTGCGGCAGCCTTGTGAATGCCCAGACGGCGATCCGTGTCGATGAGGCTCCGCAGGGCCGTTTCAGCTGGCTGACCCATAACTATCAGGCGCGGTCGGTACCTCCGGTGAATCTGGCGAATACGTCTCGGCTGAGCCAGTTGCTGCGGGCCGGGAATCTTTATCTCACCGCGCACGATGTGGTGGCGCTGGCGCTCGAGAACAATATCGATATTGAAGTGCAGCGGTATGGGCCGCTGCTGGCCCGGGAGGTGCTCCGGCGCGCGGAGGGCGGCGGCGCGCTTCGCAGCGTAGGCACGGGAATCGCGGCGGGGCCGACGAGCGTGAGCCTGACCGGCGTGAATATCAATACGAACGGCGCGCCCACGTCTTCGGGCGGAGCGGGCGTCAGTTCGGGCGGGGGCATTGTGACGCAGCTCGGTCCGCAGATTCCGTCGTTCGATCCGACGCTTTCGGGATTTGTGAATTTTGCGCACAACACGTCGCCGCAGAGCAATACGTTCCTGGTCGGCCAGACTTCGCTCGTGACGGGAACGCGCTCGGCGCAGGCCGCGTATTCGCAGAATTTTCCGTTTGGCATGAACGCGCAGGTTTCGTATTCGAGCACTCGCATCAAAGTCAACAGCAACAACTTCGCGCTGAATCCTTATACGAACGGCGATGTCGACCTGACGGTGACGCAGAACCTGCTGAACGGTTTCGGAACCGCGGTGAATACGCGGAACATCCGCGTGCAGAAAAACAATCTGAAGGTCACCGACCTGCAGTTCAAGCAGCAGGTGATCACGACGGTATCGGCGGTTCTCAATCTTTATTGGGACCTGGTCAGCTTCAATGAGGAAGTGAAGGCCCGGCAGCAGGCGGTGGATACGGCCGAGACGCTGCTGAAGAACAATCAGGAGCAGGTGCGGATCGGGACGCTGGCCGAGATCGAAGTGACGCGCGCGCAATCGCAGCTTTACTCCGCGCGGCAGGATCTGCTCATTGCGCAGACCAATCTGCTGCAGCAGGAGACGGTTCTGAAGAACGCGCTGAGCCGGTCCGGCATTCAGAGCGCGGACCTGGCCGATGTCCACATTGTTCCGCTCGATTCGATCACGGTTCCCGCGCAGGACGATACCCGCAGCGTCGCGGAACTGGTCAATACCGCCCTGCAGAACCGCGTGGAACTGGATCAGGCGCGGATCAATCTGGAGAGCAACCGCATCAATCTGGCGGGCGTGAAGAGCTCGCTGAAGCCTTCGCTTCAGGTATTCGCTGAGCTCACCAATAACGCGCTGAGCGGCGACGTGGCGCCGGGGGCGGTTGGAGTCGACTACTTCGACGGCGGCTATGGAAATCTGCTGGCGCAGCTTCTGCGGCGTAATTTTCCGAACTACTCGGCGGGCGTTTCGCTGAATATTCCGCTGCGCAATCGCGCGGCGCAATCCGACTATGTGACGAGCCAGATCGAGATCCGCCAGAACGAACTCAACCTGCGCAAGCAGATGAACCAGGTTCGGGTGGACGTGCAGAACGCGGTGATCGGCCTGCAGCAGGCGCGGGCGCGATATACGTCGGCGCAGGAAGCGCGCGCGCTTTCGCAGCAGACGTTCGAAGGCGATCAGAAAAAGTATGAGCTGGGAGCTTCCACGCCTTACCAGGTGGTACAGGATCAGCGCGATCTGGCCAATGCGCAGAGCCAGGAAGTCCAGGCGATGGCGAATTACACGCATGCGCGCATCGCGTTCGATCAGGCGCTCGGCGTGACGATGGACGTCAACAACATCTCGATCACGGAAGCGATGAGCGGCAAGGTTGCGGCGGCGCCTTCGGCGATTCCGGCGAATCCTCCGGCGCAGGCGGTGCGGCCTTGAGGAAGTTTCGCGAAGTCGTCGCGCTCACCGGATGTTTCGCGCAGCTGATTTGCGCGCAGCAGGCGGGGATCGCGCCGGTTCGTCCGGAAGGGCCGCTCTATAAGCGTCCTTATATGGAAGCGTCCGTTCCGCCGGCGCGGCTTGGCAATTCGGCGCGGCTGGCGAGCCTCATCCGTGCGGGCAAGCTGTATCTTTCGCCGCATGACGCGGTGGCGCTGGCGCTCGAAAACAATATCGATGTCGAAGTGGCGCGCTACCAACCGTTGCTGCTCGAGTGGCAGCTGGAACGTTCGCAGGCGGGCGGCGCGCTGCCCGGTGTGCCGAGCGGGTCGTCACAGGCGGCTTCGGTGGCGAGCGGGCAGGGCGTGCAGGGAAGTCAGGCGGCGGCGGGCTTGGGCGGAGGCGGTGGCGGAGGAGGCGGTGGGAACGCCGGTAACGCTACGATTTCGCAGGTTGGACCGGTGGTGCAGACGCTCGATCCTTCCTTCCAGGAAGCGACGACGTTCTCGCATCGCACGACGCCGCAACCGAATTCCACGCAGAGCCAGACCTCGGCGCTGGTGGACGCCACGCGCAATCATACGGCGACCTATCAGCAGGGTTTCCTGACCGGCGGTTCGGCCAGCGTGAATTTCAAGGATAGTTATCTGAACGAGAATGCGCCCACCAATGCGCTGAATCCGTCGGTGGCGCAGTCGGTTTCGATTTCTGTGCAGCAGAATCTGCTGCGGGGACTTGGGAGAGCGGTGAACGAGCGCAATATCGTGGTGGCGCGCAACAATCTGGCGATGTCGGATCTGGCGTTCCACAGCACGGTGGCGCGGACTGTGGCGAGCGTGCTGAATGCGTACTGGTCGCTTTCGAACGCGTATTCGGACGTGACGGCGAAGCAGGATGCTCTCAATACGTCGCAGCAGTTTCTGGATGACAATCAGA
>CAZWTH010000125.1:0-39995 GCA_964636715.1 uncultured Solibacteraceae bacterium
GGCCGTGGCCTCGGTATTTCCAATTTCTCCGGCTTCGCATCGAATCTCCCCTCAGACTCGAAGTCGCAGAAATCCTCTTTCCCGCTTGCTTCCGCCGTTTGTTATGCCAATGGCTGAGTTTCAAAGGGCCAAAGTCCAGGGCAGGGCTTCGCCCTGCGCAAACATTTCGGGAACTCCGCGCTGGCCGGAAGGCCTGCGGCAGAGCCGAAGCTCCGCCCCACTTAACGCGCTTTCAGAAATTCGATCAGCGGTACAAGGCTCTCCCGCATCGTATCCTCCTGGCGCGTGTGGCACTCCCAGATCTCGAACACGCTCCAGCCGGCCTCGCGCAACTGCCGGCGATTGCGCTTATCGCGATCCACATTCGACCGCCGCTTTTCCGCCCAGAACGTCTGGTTCGTGGCCGGGACGGGCTTGCCGTATTTGCAGCGGTGCATGTGCCAGACACAGCCGTGGACGAACAGCACCGCCTTCGCCGCCGGAAACACCAGATCTGGCTTGCCCGGCAAATTCTTCACGTGCAGCCGATATCGGAAACCCATGCCGTGCAGCAGCTTACGGGCGCGGATTTCGGGCTTCGTATCCCGGCCCTGAATACGCGACATGTTGTAGCTGCGCTGTGCGGAATTATGGACGTCCGTCAAAAAGCCGCCCCGCTTCAGCCATTATGCCCCACTTCGTTGTAACCTTTTGCCAGCCACCTGGTTAGCCTAGATGAGCACGGTGAATACCACTTCGGATCACGAGTTGATGACGGCGGTGGCGGGCGGCGATCTCCACAGCATGAGCGAGATCTACGAGCGCCGCCATAAGGCGCTCTTTCGCTTCTTCTTCCGGCTGTCCGGGAGGCAATCGCCTGCCGAAGATCTGACGCACGAAGTGTTCTTGCGGATGATTCGCTACCGGCATACGTATCAGTCGGGTGAAATGTTCGAAGCCTGGATGTACCGGATCGCGCGGAATGTTTTCGCCGATCACACGAAGAAGCACCGTCTCGAAATACCGGCGGCGGAGGGACAGATGGAAATGATCGAAAGCTCGCGCCCCACGCCGCACGATTCCGCCGTGAAGGAGCAGGACCTGACGCTCCTGCGCCGCGCACTCCGCGAGCTGCCGGCGGAAAAACGCGAGCTCATCGTACTCAGCCGGTACCAGGGACTGAGCTACGAAGCGATGGGACGAATTCTGGGTTGCGAAAGCGGCACCGTGAAAGTGCGGGTGTTCCGCGCGATGAAAGAAATGGGGCAGGTATTTCATGACCTGCGCCGGGAGAAAGCATCATGATGGATCCAACCTGTGAACAGGCGAAAGCCCTGATGGCGGCGGCATGGACGCCAGGTGAACTCGATGAAGCGCACGCCTCGTGGCTGCGCATGCATCTGGCGGGCTGCGCCGCGTGCGCCGAAGAGATGGCGCAGCTCGGCAACATGTGGCAGCGGCTTGGCGATATCCCTGTTCCCGAGCCCAGCCCCGCGCTGCGCCAGCGCTGGGAGCAGACGCTCCAGGCGCTGACGATCCCCCAGCATGCCCCCCAGTACGCACAGGCGCGTCCAGTGCCCGCCGCGCGGCCCGCATGGTGGCGCAATTTTTGGCCGGCCAATCCGGCATGGCAGATGGCGATCGCGGCGCTGTGTCTGGCGATAGGCCTTGGCGCCGGACTCTCGATGCGCCACGGCGATTCCGAACGCGACGAAGTCGCGCGGCTGCGGGATGAAGTATCGAGCACGAAGGAAATGGTGGCGCTCTCGCTGCTGCAGCAGCAATCCGCGGCGGAACGTCTGCGCGGCGTCGATTACAGTACGCGGATGCCTTCCATGGAGCCGCAGGTGGTTTCGGCGCTGGTCCACGCAGTCAATTTGGACGCGAACGTGAACGTGCGGCTGGCGGCGATCGACGCACTCGGCAAAGTAGCCAACAACGCGCACGTCCTTGAGTCATTCCAGGAAGCGCTGCCGCGCGAGGACTCCCCCATGGTGCAGGCCGCGCTCATCGACTATCTGGTGCAGGCGCATGACCGCAGCGCCGTCGGAACCATACAGAATCTGGTAGCGAAGCCGGATGTGAATCCAACCGTACGTGAGCGCGCCACGTACGCGGTTCATCAACTGGCGCAGTAACTAAAAGCAGAGGAAAGGCAGATCAATGAAACAGACTTTATTTGTGGCATTGCTGGGCGCGACGCTGGCGTTCACAGCGGCCGGGCGCGACTACAACGTCGAGGATCGCTCGCCGGTCAACCACACATTCTCCAGCGAAAAGAAGCTTGACGTCGACGTCATCAGCGGCACAGTCGAAGTCATCGGCGATGGAGGCAACAGCATTCGCGTGACAGGCGAACGCGTGATCCATGCGCTCGACCAGCAGCAGCTCGCCAGAGCGAAGCAGGATGACGTGCTCGACATGAACGAGAAAGACGGCACGGCCCAGATTTACGAAAACGGCCCGTTCCGCAACAACGACAATAACCGTTCAAGCGACTATCACGGGTTCCATGAAAATTCCGGCCGGCGGGAATACAACGTGGACTGGAATCTGACCATTCACGCGCCTCGCGAGATCGCGTTGCGGCTGCGCAACGTCAATGGATCGATCAAGGCCGAGGCGACCAGCGGCCCATACGACCTGAGCGCCGTCAATGGTTCGATCACCGGCACGAATATCGCGGGCTCGGGCAACATCTCGACGGTCAACGGACCTACAGTCATCTCGTTTCGCGAAAATCCGAAGACCGACAGTTCGTTCAAGTCGGTTAACGGAAAAGTGGATGTGACGTATCAGCCCAACCTTGCGGCTGAATTTGACCTGAAGACCGTGAACGGCGGGATGTTCACGGATTTCGAATCGGTGGCGCTGGCATCGACCGGCGGAGGGTCATCGAAGGACGGCAAGTTCGTGTACAAATCGCACGGCAATTCCCGCATCCGCATCGGTTCCGGCGGGCCTGAAATCCGCATGGAGACCGTGAATGGGTCCATCCAGATCAGAAAGGCGAAGTAAGCGGAGGACGATTATGCGAACCAGCAACATTGCACTCATTACATTTCTCTGCGCGGCAGGCGCAGCGGCGCAGGACAGGGTGACTGTCCCCATCAGCAATCCATCTCAGCCCGTCACCCTCAAGGTGACTACGCTGAATGGAAGCATCAAAGTTACGGCGGGCACGGGAAAAGACGTCATCGTCAGCACGGATGAAGGCGACGCATCCCGGCGTCGCGAGCGAAACCAGCGGGATGGCGCGCCTCCCGGCATGACCAGAATCGGCGGCGGACATTTCGGGGTGGATATTGAAGAAGACCACAACGTTGTCACAATCAACAGCGGCCCTCCCGGCGGCAACGGCAGTCTGACGATCGAGACGCCGGTCAACACAAATCTGCAACTCAGAACGGTGAACGGCCCAGCGATTGATGTCAGCGGCATCAATGGCGATCACGAGATCGAGAACACCAACGGCGGGATCCACCTGAATAACGTTTCGGGTTCCGTGGTGGCGCATACGCAGAACGGCGCCGTGATCGTATCTCTGGACCGCATCAGCGGGACGAAGCCGATGTCATTCACGTCCATGAATGGAAAGATCGATGTGACGATGCCTGCCACGACGAAAGCGCGGCTTCGGCTGAAGTCGGACAATGGCGCGATTTACAGCGACTTCGATGTCAAGCTGGAACCGGATGCCACGAAACCGCTTGTGGAAGACAACCGCGGGTCGAATGGCAAGTACAAAATCTCTATCGACAAAGCGGTGACGGGCACGATCAATGGCGGCGGACCGGACTACACGTTCCAGACGATGAACGGCAATATTCTGATCCACAAGAAGTAGAGCTACTCGCACCGGAACGCGGCCGTCGGATCGACGGTCGCGGCCCGGTTTGCGGGAATGACGGCTGCGAGGAACGCGACCGCGAGGAAGAGCAGCGAAGTCGCGGCCAGAACAGAGGGATCCGTTGGCGTGATTCCGTAAAGCAGGCCGGAAATTGTTTTCGTGAGCAGCATCGAGCCGGCGATACCGGCGGCCACTCCCACCAGCGCCAGCAACATCCCCCGGCTGATTAGTAGAGACAGTATTCTCGCCTTCGTCGCTCCTACCGCTACACGAATCCCCATCTCACGCGTGCGGCGTTCCACTGCATACGAAATCAATCCATAGACACCGGACGCCGCGACCAGCAGCGCAATCACGGCAAAGGCTCCGACGAGCAGCAAATAGATGCGGCGATTCGCCCCCGACTGCGAAAGCGCCTCTTCGGCGGTTTCGATTCCGGTGATCGGCTGGTCTTTATCGACCGACCAGATTCGTTCCTGCACCGCCCTGGCAAGAGACGAGGGATCGACCTGAGTACGAATGGCCAGTGAGACGTAAGGCTGCTGGGCGTACGGCAGCGACTGATAGGGGTTGATCTGGAATGGGACAAATACCTGCGGCGCCGGCTCGTAATCGCGCCCGCCATATCGCGCGTCGCGCGCCACGCCGATGACCTGAAGCCACCGTTGGGGGTTCTTGTCGTAGTAGAACTGGATCCGCTTGCCCAGAGGGTCTTCGCCCGGCCAGAAACGGCGGGCCATCGTTTCATTGACGATCACGGGAGGAACAGAACTGGTGTTATCCCCGCGGTCGAACGCTCGTCCGCTGCGGATCGTCATTCCCATGGCGGCGAAGAATTCATCGCTCACCACATTGAAGGCGGCAACGTGACCGTGCTCGGGCGAGGGGTCCCTGCGGCCCTCGATGTGGAACGTCTCCTGCGATCCTCCTCCGAGAAAGGGCGGATCCGTGTGAACCGCGGCGTATCGCACGCCGGGAAGACCGTGCACCGAGTCGAGCAGTTCTGTCAGATAGGCTGCGCGGCGCGATGGGTCCGCGTATCGTTTCGAGAGCGTCAGGTCCACCATCAGAACGTTGTGGGGGATTCATGCCGAGATCGGTTTGCTGCAAGAGCGCGAAGCTCTTGAGAAGCAGACCTGCGCCGACAATCAGGACAACGGTCAACGCGGTTTCGCCCGCCACGAGCAGGTTCTGCAGACGATTCTCGCGGCGTCCGCCGGAGAGACCGCGATGACCTTCGCGGAGTCCATTGCCCGGCGGGGATTTCCAAAGCAGAATAGCGGGCGGAATACCGGAGAGAAGACCGGACGCGATTGTGACGGACACGGCGATCGCGAGAAGCCTCCAGTCGAACCCTGCGGGCGGCAGAGTGAAGGTCTGCGACAAAGAAACCGTGAGTAATCTGCTGCCCCAGAAAGCGATTGCCGAACCTGCGATTGCGGCGAGGACGGCGAGCAGCGAACTTTCGGTCAGAATCTGGCGGATGAGCCGCGCGGCGCCCGCTCCCAGCGCGCTTCGCACTCCGAGTTCACGTTCGCGAGCGATCGCCCGAACGAGAACCAGATTCCCCACGTTCGCGCAGCCGATCAGCAGCACGAGTGCGGCCGCGGCCATCAGGATAAGAAGCGGAATCCTCACGTTGCCCGCCGCTACTCGCCGCAAAGGGACCAGATTGAGACCCCGGCCCTTGTTACTCGGCGGATAAGCGGCGGCGAGCCGCGCGGCGATGCCGCTGAATTCCCGGCTGGCGGCCACCATTGAAACACCTGGCTTCAGCCGCGCAATTCCACGCAGGTATCCGCGGGAACGGCTCGGGTATTCCGGCAGCGGAACCAGCACCGCGGTGTCCGTGAAGCCTGGAAACTGAAAGCCCTGCGGCAGGACGCCAATAATCGAATAGAGTTCGTCATTGAGACGAACGCTTTGCTTCAGGATGTCTTGTGAGCCGCCGAATCGGCTTTTCCACAATCCATAGCCGACCAGAGCTACGTGCACTGCCTGTTTCTGCTCCGCTTCGTCGAAACCGCGGCCAATCAGGGGGGCGACGCCCAACACGTTGAAAATCTCGAATGATGCGCGAAGTCCGGCGATAGGCGTCGGCGCGCCGCCGCCCGTCAGATTGAATGGATCGACCCGCCAGGCTGCAATGGCGGAGACGGTCGTGCTCTGCGTCTTCCAGTCGATGAAATCCGGGAAGGAGGTGGTGTCGCGCAAAATGTTGCGCGTGGGAACGGTGGCGTATACGACGGCGAGGCGATCTGAATCCGGAAACGGAAGTGGCCGAAGCAGGACGGAATCGACGACGGACAGAATCGCCAGGCTTGCGCCCATGCCGAGAGCGAGAGTGAGTACGGCCGTCGCGGTGAAGGCAGGCGTTCGGGCGGCGCTGCGCAAGGCGTAGCGGAGATCCTGAAAAATAGATTCGAGGAAGCCGATTCGCCGCATGTCGCGGCACTCTTCCTTCTTCTGGGTGATGCCGCCAAGCGCTCGCATCGCGCTGCGCGCCGCATCCTCGGCCGTTTTCCCGGCCGCGTGCTCCACTTGTGTCTGCTGGTCGAGATGGTATTGAAACTCTTCTTCGAGTTCCCGTTCCATCTGATCGCGGCGGAATAACGCGCGAAGCTGGACGCGGAGTTTGAATAGCCAGCGCCATTCCGGCATACGTCACCCCTCGGTCAGCCTGACCACGCGCGTGATCGCGCCGGAGAGGCGCTCCCAGCTTGCGGCTTCGCGCTCCAGCGTCCTGCGGCCCGGCCGCGTCAACGAATAGAACTTCGCGCGGCGGCCGTTCTCTGTTACCTTCCATTCGGCTTTGATCCAGCCTTCGCTCTCCAGCTTGTGGAGCGCCGGATAGAGGGAGCCGTCGCTCACCTGAAGGATGTCGCCCGATACCTGTTTGAGGCGCTGGCTGATCGCCCAGGCGTGCAGCGGTTCGAGCGCCAGAATCTTGAGGAGAAGAAGGTCCAGCGTGCCCTGCAGCAGATCGGATGGCTTGCTCATGTTCCCTCGGTAACCGAGGACAATCATAACAGGGCTTCTCTCGGTAAGCAAGGGGAGAGGGTAATAGTATGCTTTCTGTGTGAATCTCCGGATTGCGTTGCTTCCCGCCGCCGCGCTGATCGCGTGGATGGCATGGCCGGCGGCCAAATCGCCGGAACAGCCCTGGACCGGCTATGGCGGCGGTCCGCTCGATAATCGCTATTCCCCCCTGAAGCAGATCAACACGTCGAATGTCAGCAGGCTGAAGGTCGCCTGGACCTACGACACGCAGGATGGCCCGGGCGATCCGCAGACACAACCAATTATGGTGAACGGCACGGTTTACGGCGTCACCCCAACGCACAAAATCGTCGCCATGGACGCCGCGACAGGCGCGCGTAAATGGCAGTTCGATTCCGGCGTGCGCGGCCGCGGAGCCAATCGTTCGGTCATGTACTGGGCTGGCGGCGACGACCACATCATCTTCGGCTCCGTGCAAAGTTTCATCTACGCTCTGAATGCGAAGACCGGCGAGGTGATCCGGAGCTTCGGCAAAGACGGCCGCATCGATCTGCGCGAGGATCTTGGACGCGATCCGGCAAAGCAATCCTGGGTGCTCACCAGCCCCGGCATTATCTATAAGGACCTGCTGATCGTCGGCGGCCGCAACCCGGAATCTCTGCCTGCGCCGCCCGGCGATATTCGCGCCTACGACGTCCACACCGGAAAAATTCGCTGGCAGTTCCACACTATTCCGCATCCTGGTGAATTCGGCTATGACACGTGGCCGAAAGATGCCTGGCAATACAGCGGCGCGGCCAATAGCTGGCCCGGCATGGCCGTGGATACGGCGCGCGGCATCGTCTACATTCCCACCGGCTCCGCCGCCAGCGATTTCTACGGCGCGGATCGCCACGGCGATAACCTTTTCGCCAACTCATTGCTCGCCCTGAAGGCCGATACCGGCGAGCGGATCTGGCACTTCCAGGCCGTGCATCACGATGTCTGGGATCGCGATTTTCCCTCGCCGCCCACGCTCGTAACGGTCAGGCGAGACGGCAAAACCATCGACGCTGTTGCGCAGGCGTCGAAGCAGGGCTGGCTGTATCTGTTCGATCGCGTGACCGGCCAGCCGTTGTTTCCGATTGAAGCGAAAAAATATCCGGCGAGCACCGTGCCGGGTGAAGCCGCCGCCGGGATGCAGTCGCTTCCCACGAAGCCTGCGCCCTTCGCGCGTCAAATACTCACCGCCGATCTACTCACCAACCGCACGCCTGAGGCGCACGCATGGGCCGCACAACAGTTCGCGACCTTCCAGAGCGCCGGGCAGTTCGTGCCGCTCGCGGTCGGGAAAGAAACCGTCGTGTTCCCCGGCTTCGATGGCGGGGCCGAATGGGGTGGATCGGCATTCGATCCCGAAACCGGACTCTACTACGTCAATGCCAACGATCTCGCGTGGACTTCCAGCCTAAGCCCCGCACCTCCGCCGCGCGAGGGTCATGGCCCGACGACCACCACCGCCAGACAGCTCTACGTCTCAAACTGCGCGGCGTGTCATCGCGACGATCTTACCGGGCAGCCGCCTCAGTTCCCTTCACTGATCGATCTCCGCGGCAAGCGGACTGAACAGCAGGTGACAGCTATGATCCGCCAGGGTGGCGGACGCATGCCGTCCTTTCCCTCGCTCACTGGCGCCGATATGAGCGCGATCGCCCAGTACGTCCTCCAGGGCGAAGACAAAGAACTCGCCAGCGCCGGGCCGCCGGCCGATCCGCGTATCAACAGCACGTATCGCTTCAACGGCTATCACAAATGGCTCGATCCGGATGGCTACCCCGCCGTTGCGCCGCCGTGGGGCACGCTCAACGCGATCAATCTCAACACCGGCGAATACGCGTGGAAGATTCCGCTGGGCGAGTATCCCGATCTCGTCGCGAAGGGAATGAAGAACACGGGCTCGGAGAACTACGGTGGCCCCATCGTGACCGCAGGCGGACTGGTCTTCATCGGCGCGACGAATTTCGATCGCAAATTCCGCGCCTTCGATAAACGCACCGGTAAGCTGCTCTGGGAGACGACGCTGCCGATGTCCGGCAATGCGACGCCGATCAGCTACGAAGTGAACGGGAAACAGTATGTAGTGATTTACGCAACAGGCGGCAAAGCGGGGCGTGGCGCTCCATCGGGCGGCATTTACGTGGCTTTTGCCTTACCGTAAAACCGGTCAGTGCTTTTCGCTGACGTAGTTGCGGTTCCAGTCGGGGATGTGGACCGTCACATCGCCCTTCACCACCGCCTGGCATCCGAGCCGGGAATTGAGCTGAAAATCGGAAGCCTGTTCGACGCGGTCGAACTCGTCGTCATCCATCGGCGAGAGGTTCTCCATGCCTTCCTTCACCACCACGTGGCAGGTGGTGCAGGCGCAGCTTCCTCCGCAGGCGTGCTCCAGATGAAAGTTGTTATTCATCGCGACGTCGAGCAGCGATTCCGGCTTGCCGTGATTCTTATAAGGCAGCTTGCCGGATTCGAATTCGAACGTTTCGTTGGCGGGAAGAAAAGTGACCTTCGGCAAGACCCATTGTAGCGAATCGATAAAGTGACTCCTGCTCGAAAGACCACGGGACGCGAACGAACAAACTGCGCCTCATCGGAAAACTTTTCTTCTAAGCAACTCCATTACATGGCGTTACGAATTGGCGAATCAGTTGCAGTAGCGAGGTCAGGTATCACCTGCTTCTCCCGGACGCTCCGGGGAGAAGCGGCTGAGGAGCGTACACGGCAACCGCGAATCCGTCGCGGGCGGCCTCCATTCACAGAAAGGTGAATCGTATGCCGATCAGAAAATACCGGATTGTTGAACCGACGATTGCGATGTCCGACGATACGGGGCGTGGCGTGGCTTACACCATACACGCCGGCGCCATGGTGGAACTGCAGAACGGACCGCTCGATGGCAACAAGCTGGTGGAAGTGAAGTGGGATGGCAAGAGGGTCCTGATGTTTACTCAGGATCTGCGCCAGCGCGCGGAGCCCGCGGATTGACGGCAGGATTTCGCACTCCGCCAACTCACGGCTTGCTTCCGCCGGGAAGATCGATGCTTTGTTCTTCGCAGAAATACCGTACAAAACCGGGAGCGTTCTTCCTGAGACTTTGGAGAAGATCGTGAAGGGTGACTCCGATCGCAAGCGCCTGCTCATGCAACTTGTGGACAAACAGGCCGGCATCCAGATCGTAAATGCCGCGCAGGAATGTGGACGGTCCCTGTACCTCAATTCCCCACGGTCGCATGGCGGCGGGCGGGAAATGCCGGCCGTTATAAGTGACGATCAATTCGCAATGGGAGCGGACCGCCGGGGCGAGCACATGACGATCTTTCGGATCGTTGGTCATCGCGCCCGCGAGCGCTTCGAAGTCCTCGACCCATGCTTCCGGAAAGTGTCGCCGGATTTCTTCTTCGCGCCGGTGTGCTTTCTCGGGCTCCAGACCCCATTTCTGAACGAGATTTCGTGTGACCTCGCGCATGATCGACTGCGACCACCTGGGCAGATAAAGCCGCGGAGTTTCGGCCATCCGGAGCAGTGTGTCCGCCAGCGGCATCGGAACCAGCACACACGCGTCGAGCAGGACGCGATAGTCTGCTCTCACTCGTCTTCGCCGCCCTCGGGTATGCCAGTGCGATCATAGAGTCCCGCTTCAAAGGCTTCCTTTGCGATTCGGTCCAGCGCCGCTCTGCGCTCCGCGTCGCGCCGTTTTTGATACGCCACAAGGTCCTTCAGGTAGATGCGCCGGTGGCTGCCCAACTTGTGGTAAGGCAGATCTCCAGCCTCGAGGAGCTTGATGAGATACGGCCGGGAGACGCCGAGAAGGTCGGCGGCGCGCTGGGTGGTCAGTTGCTGGTTTTCAGGGATCAGGACGATTGCCCTGCCCAGCTGCATATTTCGAACGATGTCTTTCAGGAGCCGGAACACCGCATCCGGGAGATCCAGTCGCTTGCCATCTGCCCCGGTCAGAGCAGGTGTTCCGACCTGGAGCATACGATTCAGCTCGCGAATTTGGGCTTCGTCCGATTCTGGCAGCGTGACCGGCTCATTCAGCATGGGTTGGTCTCTGAGATCACGATACCATGTATTCGAAATATTCGCAATACATTCGAATAAAACGAAACAGAATTAGAGGCAGGTGCGGAGGCGGAACACATGCCAGCCTGCCGGCAAGGATGCGCTCCAGGTCGGAACAGGCTGCTCGATCAGTGACGCTTGAAGTACTGCACTTCCCGTTCGTGCTTTTCAGCGGCCTCGCGGGAGTCGAAGGTACCGAGGTTCCTTCGCTTCCCGGCCGCTGTTTTCTTTTTCGAATAGAGCCGGTATTTGCCGCCGGCAATTTTCCGAATCATGATTTGCTCCTCAATTACTCTTTGAGCATCGGTTTGCCTTCATGGGACACGAGGAGATCGTGCATGTCATTGGCATGTTCTTCTTCGTTGACCAGAATGCCTTCCAGCATCACGCGCGTGGTTGGATCCTTGTCGGCGAAATAGCGAATGAGCTCGCGATAGTGATCGCAGGCGATGCGTTCCGCGATCAGATTTTCCTTGATCATCTCGATCAGATTGCCGCCAACCGTGTATTCGGACGCGGAGCGTGACAGCAATCCTTCGGGATTGAAATTCGGCGTGCCACCGAGTTGATTGATGCGCTCGGCGACCATCCGCATGTGCCCCTGCTCCTCCTTCGCGTGCTCGTCGAATTCTTCCTTGACGGCGTCGCTCGAGATTCCCTGTGCGGCCACCGCGTTCATGGTGTAGCGCAGAACGCAGACGATCTCGGTCGCAAGGACGCTTTGCAGGATTTCAATCGCCTGCTTGACGTCGCCCTGGTAGGTGGAAGTGACCGGACCGTCCTTAATGGAAGCGCGAGCGCGCGAACGCAGTTCTTTCACATCGGTGAGGAAGGGTTGGGCATTATTGGGCATTGAGTATCCGGGGACGGATGAACACGCGGAGTTCCATTGTGAATCCCAGAACAGGAGGACCGGTAATTAGCGCGATTCTGGTGAATTCCTTCGCGAGGCTCCGGTTGCCCGACCCCGTGGCTCATGATCTCCGCGCAGAATTCGCAGACTCGTGGATACTGCCTGCGCGGTCTCTGATCTCACATGGCCGTGGTACATACGACGGCCATGTGAGATCTCATGGCCATGCTAATCTGAAGAAGGCGAAATGCGGAGTATCCCGGAATTTGAGCAGATTTTAACGGGCCTTTTCCGGAAGGTCGGCATGAAGCGTTCCATTCACGCTGGCGCCAGTCGTTCCGATCTCGTCTTTGAAAAGGACGGTAAGCGCTATGCGGTCGAACTGAAGCGCTCTTCTGAAGGGCGTAGCGACCGGCTGATACCGCTGCTTTCGCACGCCATCCTGCAGGCGCGCCTGCGAGCAAAGCAATCCGGAGACGCTCTGCCCGTTGCTGTTGTGGCGGCTCCGCGCATCCCCGCCTCAGTTGCCGCGCAGATTTGCGATTTTGGCGAACAATACGCCTCTGACGCCGGAATCGGCGTTATCGACTCCGAAGGGCTTCGCTCGTTCCGCGGTTTCGGTCTGGAGGGCCTCAACGCCGCCCCTTCACATCCGCGGCGTAAGCTGGCGCGTGCCCCACGTCTGCCCGATCTGTTTTCAGACCTCAACCAGTGGATGCTGAAGATCATGGCGGGCCAGCATCTCTCCCGTGCTTTGATTTCTATCCCGGAGGCGCCGGTCCGCAACGCCACTCAGCTTGCTGGCCTCGCAGCGGTTTCCGTCATGAGCGCGTCGCGATTCGTCCGCCATCTCTCCGAGCGCGGGTTTCTCGACCGGGATGAGGAGGCTCTGCGGCTGGTTCGCCTGGACGAACTGTTCGATCTCTGGGTCGCGGCGAACCGCGGCGCAATTGACGAGATTCCCGCTCGCTGGATCATCCGGAAGGGTCCAGATCAGGTCAGATCGGCTTTGCGGAATTACGCGGCATCAAATGGTGAACCGCGTTGCTGTCTGGGCTTGTTCGCGGCTGCCGGCGCTTTGGGTTGCGGGTTCGTCGAGGGCGCGCCGTCGCATATTTATCTGGAGCGGCTCACGCAGGGCGCTCTCGACCGTATCGGCGTCACGATCGACCGTTCGGGCAATCCACCTGACTTATACATCCGCATACCGGCTAACCGGGAAGCAGTCTTCCGCGCGTGCGTGAGTTGCGATGGAATTCCGGTTTCGGACATTCTGCAGGTGTGGCTGGATGTATCCACTCACCCAACCAGAGGTAAGGAACAGGCGCGAGAGATCTGGCGGAAGGTTCTGAAGCCGATCTCCGATGGGCGCGGTTAAGCATTTACTTGAAATTTCTGGGCACCAGCAATTTTCAACGAGCGGACAATTGAATAAGCGCCGGAGTATCGCGGCTAACTGGCATCGCATCGTGAGTCCGCCCGTCTAACGCTCTGCCAGTACGGGCCTTCTGGACACCGCCCCACTGCTTGAAAAAGAATGCGACGTCCGCCCCGGCACACTGGTCTCGGATTGAGGTTACCCATTCCGCCTGCATCGGCCGTGCTCCTGGTCCCGACTCGCCGCCTACGATAACCCAATCAATCCCGTTGAGATCAAGCTCCTGAAGCGGGCCGAGAAGCGGTTCGAGTGAGAGAAACTTAGTACGAGCGCCCGTTTGGCGGAGATGGTCAATTCTCTTCACATAACGAGCGGATTCAACGCTCACTCCCATCCAGACGTTCGGCGGCCAATCCAGTTCGTCCGAGAGGGCCAGGAGCCGTCCAGATCTCTTCGTTAATACCTGAAACTGATGCCAATGGGCTGCTCGCATAGTCGCAAAAGCCCGCTGGATAAATTGCAACGGAACCTTCTGGTGGAACAAGTCACTCATCGAATTGACAAAAATGGTTTGTGGCTGTTTCCATTTCAGGGGAAGGTCCAGCACATCCGGGTGAAGCGTCAGGTTGAAGCCGTTTGCATACTTCCGCTGCCCCATGGCCTTCAGCCGATGCGTGAGCCTTTCGGCGTAGCAGTTGTCGCATCCCGGACTTAAGGCATCACATCCTGTGGAAGGATTCCACGTTGCACTGGTCCATTCTATGGAAGATTTATTAGCCATGGTGATTTGAAACTGGAAAAGTAATGTGAACAGAGACCGGCAACGTCCGCTTCTGTCCACCGGCCTGGAATCGCCTTGCGGCAGCAGGGGGATCGACATGCACTCGTCCTTGCGATTCGAGATTCAGAATCGCATCTCGATAGTTGCTTTCCGTGAAGCGCATCTGTGACTCCTCTTGAAGCAATTCCTGGAATTTCAGATGTCGACCCCCGAAGCTCGACAACAGATGCTCCTCAACCTGATAGAGACCGCCGAAAAGTGATGCCGACCGCTGATCAGCGAGAGGATCATGCTCGCCCGAGCCAACACCCTCAATTATTTCCGAACTGGCGGCATTGAGGATACGCTTCATCGCGCTCACAGCGCTTTGATTTTTTGAAACAAAGAAAAGGTGATGGCTCGTCCTGTTTCGATTACTCAGAAATCTGAAATGGCAGGACTTCCCTCCCGCTTCATGCGCAGCCGATTGAACAGCTTGCAAGATCAGGTTTTCTCGCTCTGGTGGCGTTTTATCTTCTATTGCTGTTCGCAGCGCCGCCGCGCGACGCGCCTCAAAGAACTCGTCGATAGACCCGTTCATGACATCGAGGTCGAGCTTCATATTGATGCGACTGTAGTTGAAGAAAAAGATGCAGTCGTTTCCGAAGCCCTGTATGATCGACTGCACCAATTTCAAAGATAACCCCTTGTAACCGCAAGGATCCAGGAACGCTAACGTGGGTACACGAAGGTGCGCCATCGTTTTCGGCCAACGTGAATCGACGACTTTGTCAGTTACGCTTGGCTCGTAACGGAGCGTCTTGACATCCGCAACGGATCTGATCGTTCCATCGAGCGTCGTATGATTCTGGCGATCGCCTTCATTGAACCAAAGATGTACCCTGCTTCGGAATAGCGGATCCGCGATGGCTGCTTCTGTCACCAGAACCGGCGTCGATTTGTGCGTAAGACCATCAGCGTCCGCATATACACCAGGTCCTGCAAACAGATCGGCGTAGCCAACCTTCTCATGGCGGCGCGCCATGACGCGGTTGTAGTACACAAAGTAGTCAGCCACGATCTTCTGTTTGACCTTCGAGCCCGCGCGGAGGTTCCTGAAGAAATCAGCCTCCGTGCCTAGAGAAGTGTGCGTGGCCACAAATTATCCCAAAAAACCAGTGGAAACATTTTAGCAGTCTTTTGTTTTGATCAGCGAGGCGACCAATAATCGCTCTTTTTCATCGGACTCAGACCGGAACCTTGCCGCACCCAAGGGGGCGGTAACAACTATTTTTCGGAATTTTTTGGATCGCTCGAATCGTTTTGTTTCAATGATTTACCGGCAAAAATGGGTTCGTTTATGCGAGCGGCTTGTGCGGATTCTTTCGAGGCCCATGGCAGAATCGCGCCGGAGGTTCCCATCCCGCCTTGTCCGAAACGATTTGGAAATTTCAGCCTGACCGCACGATTTATCTGCGGGGTTTTGACAGCTTTGCCGCTGCCGCCGCGGTGCATTCCGCGTCATCCACCGGCTTCACCGTCAGCGGCACGTTTCGCGACCCTGCCGATTTTGCGGTTGCGGTCCTCTATGACGCGGATAATTTCTTCGAACATCCGCGCCTCAAGTACCTGCCGGATTTCGATATCGCGGGACTGACTCTGCGCTTCGATCTCCGCTACAGCGATGGCGTCCAACCGATCGATTCCCCGAAGTTCAACTGGATTGACTGGGCCACTCTCGATTGCATCCGCGACGACGGGACGACCGCGCAGGTTCGGCTCTGGGATAACGCGATCCTCGCGGATTCGTCATTCCCGGCCGCTTCCGCAACATGCACACTGCTCACCAGCAGCGGCGGCGTGCAGCCGTTCGATCGCGCGACGCTCTGGTATCAGAACCTCGCGTTTGACTATATCGTCCCGGCCGGCAATACCTCCGTCACATTCTCGTTCTTCGCCCATGGCACGGGAACGGTCCATTCCATAACCGTCAATGGGACGGTTTACTCGCATACGGAATCGAATCCAGCGGGCGAGAGCAGTTCCGATCAGGCCAACGCTCTCGCGGTAGCGCTCGCGAGCGATCCGTACGTCACCGCATCCAGCTCGGCCAATTCCGTGACGCTGGTCGTACGCGCGGCGCATGACGGCGCCGCGTTTCCGGTCAGCGCGAGCGATGGAAACGGGGCGGCCACAATGAAATACACTTCGCCCGATTTCGTGGCGGCGCAACTCGCGGCGCAGGTGAACGCCACGAACTGGATCGCGGCCAACACAACCCATGCGCTGATCGCGTCCACCAGCGGCCCTGCCATCACACTGACGGCCGCACGATACGGTCTGGCGACGGTGACCGGCGCATCCGTCACGCTCTCCCCAGGATCGACGGTTTTCTCCGGGCTCACAGCGGGCTCGCCGATTCTGCTCGCTGGCGCGCTGTGCACGGTGGCCAGCGTGGAGTCGCCCACCAGCCTCACGCTCACCGCTCCGGCTACATCCGGCAGCGATGTTCGCTGGGTAGCGCCGCGCGGCGGCCGCGATGGCAATCTGATCGAACTCTACTCGCTGTCAAAGACCGGTACGCTCCGGTTCGATAGTGGCCACTACGCGCTCTCCGGCGGCAGTTCGGACGTCGCCTGGACCTGCACGCTCGATTTCACCGCGCTCGGCATTGACCGGTTGCGCCAGTGCTGGCTGACGTTCGCGCCATCGCTCGTCAGCGGTCCGCTGGCAGCCACCGAATGGAGCGCCGTCTTTTCGAACTGGAGCGTGACGGGACCCGATTCGGTTCGCGAGTTGAAGGTTGCGGGACCGGGCAGCATTCGCATCGAGCAGAGCGATGGCGCGTGCGCCTATACCGGTACCTGGAGCCGCGAGGCCGGATTCTATTCGAAATACTTCGCGGCAGTCACCAGTTCGACGAGCGCGTCCGTCACCGTTACATACACCTGCCAGTTCGCGCACGATCTGTGGGTGGGGACATCGCTCTATTCAGACCGCGCCAATGCGCTGGTCAGCGTCGACGGCGATACGGAAAGCACGCTCGTCTGTCAGCTCTCCGCCGCTTCCGCGGTCATCACGCGGCGGCGAGCCCGAACCGGAATTCCGGCGGGCCGTCACGCAGTCCGGCTGCGGGCGGCGTCGGCAGGCTACCTCTACTTCAATTTTCTGGAAGCCGTAGTCGCGACCGACCTGCCGGACGCTCTCCCGCCACGCCCCGGCATCTCCCCGGCGCTCGATTTCGATACCGATCATTCCTATAAGCTCCCGCCCGCGCGCCTGATGTGGATCATGGATCAGCTCGGTTACGCCGGGCCGATGAACGAATATCTGGGCGTGTTCTGGTGGAACGAACGAAAACAAACAGGCGCGGCATTTCCCACGGCGCAGATCACATTCGCCGGCGCGTTCGCCGATGGCGACTCCATTTCCGTCACTCTCAACGGAACACTGGTTTCGAAATCGGTTTTTCCCACCGACACGCCGGACACCATCGCGCTTCACTTTGCGGCGTCGATTAACGGCTCCTTCACCGGTATCCGGGCGTCGGCGGCGGGCGGCGCTCTGACTCTCACCGGCCGCTCGACCGGCGCCGCATACAACATCACGCTGTTGGTTTCCACGTCGTCCACATCCGGCACAGCCACGATCACCAGCGGACCCACGGCGGGCGTATCCGGAACCTGGGTCATCGACGACACGGTATCTTCGCCGCTCAATCGCGCCATTCGCGACTGGCATGCGGATTATTACGCCGAATGCGCCGCGCGCTCGCGCGAGGTCGTGACCGCCTGTTCGCTCGAACTGGTGAATCCTCCCTCGGGCTACGCAGCGAAATTTCCCGATGGCACGGAGGTCTCGACCGCCACCGGCTTCGGATCGCTCTTCTCCACGCAGTGCGCAGTGGGATCGGCCGGCGTGATCGCATATCAGAAAGCGGTTTATCGGGCGATCGCCGGATTGCAATCCGCGGCGGGCCTCACCCCTTATGTGCAATTTGGCGAATTCCTCTGGTGGTACCTGGAGAAGTCCGGAGGCGGCATGGGCTACTACGATGCCGAAACCACCACGGCCGCACTCGCCGCGCTCGGCCGCGCGCTCCACGTCTTCACCGCGCAGGACGACGATCCTGCCGTGAACGGAGGGGCGGACACAGAGTTTCTTCGCAATCGGCTACGCGATCATGTCGCCGCGCTCGTGGCGGATATCCGCTCGGCTTATCCCACGGTGCTCTGCGAAGTTCTCTGGCCCTATGACGTGAACTACCCGTCCATCGTGCCCGGAGCCGGCATCGGCGGACAGCTGAACTATGCCGTCAATCTGCCATCCGAATGGAAAACGCAGCCCACGAGCGGTCTGGACCGCATGAAGGTCGAGGCGTTGGCTTTCGGTTCGGGATTACGAAATCTGAATCTGGCCCGCGAGGCAGCCGAACTTTTCCCCGCCTTCGGCTGGCCGCGCGACCGCCTTCGCTATCTGGTCCCGGTCTTCGGTTCCGCCTGCCCGTGGGTTCGCGAACTGGGGCTGGCGGCCGGCGCCGGAATCACGGCGAACAACCTCTGGGCCTTCGACCATATCTGTCTCTACAACCTGGAAGCGCCGGAGGCGCCGCTTGACCGGCGGTCGTTCGCCAAACGGGTATGAGCCGGTCCAGTATAGTGATAGGGAATGCCATCCGAGCCGGAAGCCGGCCAAAACACGCAGCAGGGAACCGCGTGGCAGCGCGTGCAGAACGCCAGGCACGCCAAACGGCCGCACACTCTTGACTACGTCCAGCGCATCCTGACCGATTTTCAGGAAATCCACGGCGACCGCCTTTTCGGCGACGACCCGGCGATCGTCTGCGGGTTCGGCCGTCTCGGCGACGCCAGCGGTCCGCCGGTGATGCTTATCGGGGAACAGAAGGGCCGCGACACGCGGCAAAAGCTGCACCGGAACTTCGGCATGCCGAAGCCGGAAGGCTACCGGAAAGCCCTGCGAGCCATGCAACTGGCCGCGAAATTTAATCGCCCGATCATTGCTCTGATGGACACACCCGGCGCTTATCCCGGTATCGACGCCGAGGAGCGCGGACAGGCCGAGGCGATCGCTCGCAATCTGCGCGAAATGGCGCGGCTGCCGGTGCCGGTGATTTCGGTCTGCATCGGAGAAGGCGGCAGCGGCGGCGCTTTGGCGCTGGGCGTGGGAAATTACGTCTTCATGCTGGAGAATGCCGTCTACAGCGTGATTTCGCCGGAAAGCTGCGCCGCGATTGTCTGGCGCGACGCCGGGAAAGCGGAGTTGGCGGCTTCGGCGCTTAAAATGACCGCCACCGACATGGTGAAGCTCGGCCTGGTGGATGACGTGATCCCGGAACCGCCGGGCGGCGCCCATGAGGACTATGACGAATCGGCGCGCCTGCTGCGGGAGCGCCTGGTCTCCACGCTCGGCGAGCTCCGGAAGCTCGGATCGAACGATCTGATTCAGGGCCGGTATGAGAAATTCCGCAAGATGGGCAATTTCTTTCTGAACGCGTAAGAGATGGCTAAGCCCAGAAAAAAGTGGCCGGTTCTCGCGGGGCTGATCTTCATCGCCGGATTCATCGTGGCGATGCTGCTCACTACCTCGGGCGAGTCGAAATACCACGTCGAGGTTTGCATGACGTTCAACGGCGGCACCGTCTGCCGGAACGGCGGCGCGCCCACTAAAGAGGAAGCGCAGCGCATCGCAACCGAAGCCGCCTGCACCGATCTCGGCGCCGGCGGTTTTTCCAATTGCCGGAATCTGATTCCAGCCAGCGTGAAGTGGAAGTAAAACCCACTTATTTTCAATTGGTTACACGCGATTAGGGCGCGGGCGTGTTATCATCAACCCATAAATACTGAACAAACGGGCCTGCAGTCACGTCTATTCCGATTGAATCGTAGCCAAACAATCTGATCCGGCGGGAGTTGCCCCGCGCCGGTTTCAACAACGGAGTACCCCACATCGTGCAAGGTAAATGGAAGGTTTTGATCGGAGTTGTCGGCGTTGCTGTGATTGCGGGCGGCGTGGCCGCAAGCATCAAGTATTCGCAGCGCGATATCGTCACCGTGCAGACAGGAAAGGTGATCCAGGAGGATCTCGCCAGCGTCGTGACGGCTTCGGGCACGATCAATCCGAAAACCTATATCAATATCGGCGCGCAATACCAGGGGCAAATTACCGACATCTATGTGAAGGAAGGCGATCACGTCCACAAAGGCCAGTTGCTGGCCAAGGTGGACAGCGCGCAGTCCGCCGCCGACGTAGTGGCGCAACAGGCTGGCCTGAGTTCCGCCGAAGCCGACGCGAACGCCGCCGAAGAAGCGATCAAGGCCGGCCAGGACAACATTACGACCCTGCAGGCGACGCTGAACCGCACGAAAGCGGACCTCACGCGGTACGAAGCGGACTTTAAGCGCGGCGAAGACCTCTACAAGGCCGGGTTGATTCCGAAATCCGACTACGACCAGCGCGTGGCGGCCTATAACGGCCAGAAAGCGGCGATCTCGGAAGATGAAGCGCGCATCACCCAGGCGAAAGCGCAGGCGGCCCAGCTCAATGCGCAGTACATGAGTTCGCAGAAGAAGGTGGCGCAGTCGCAAGCCGGCCTGAACCGGACGACCGACATTCTGAAAAAGCATGACACCATTGCACCCATCGACGGACTTGTCACGTATTTACCTGTACGCGTAGGTGAAACCGTGGTTCCGGGCGTTCAGAATTCGGCGGCGAGCACGATCATGACGATCGCGGACATGTCCGTAGTCACGGCGGAAGTGATGGTGGATGAAAGCGATATTGTGAATATCCAGCTCGGCCAGACGGCGGAGATTACGGTGGACGCGATCCCGAACAAGACGTTCAGCGGGCACGTCACAGAAATCGGCAATACGGCGATCCTGCGCTCGACCGGACTGGCGGCTTCCACCAGCAACACGTCGAGCCAGGAAGCGAAAGATTTCAAGGTCGTGGTGGCGATGGACAATCCGCCGGATGAAATTCGTCCCGGTCTTTCGTGCTCGGCGAAAATCACCACGGCTACCCGGAAGAACGCGACGGCGATTCCGATTCAGGCGCTGACGACGCGCACGAAGGGCGATCTGATTCCGGACGACCAGAAGCCGGTCAATCCCGATCCGGCGACGGTGAAGGCTAACAAAGAGGAATACACGGGCGTCTTCATAGTGAACGGTCAGAAAGCGGAGTTCCGCAAGGTGGGGACCGGCATTACGGGCGCGACGGAGATCGAGGTTCTGAGCGGACTCAATCCGGGCGATCAGATTATCACCGGCAGCTATCAAACGATCCGTACAATCAAAAACGGGGCGCAGATCAAGATTGACAACACGCCCCCCGGCAAGAAGAAGTCGTAAGTAACAGGGAAGGCGGGCGAATGGCACAAGCGGTTCTCGACAGCGCAGCGGAAAAAGGCGAACGGCTCAAGCGCGAAGGCATCGTTATCCGGACGTTCGATCTCTGGAAGACGTATGAGATGGGCGATCAGACCATCAACGCGGTGGCCGGAATCGACCTCGAAATCCGGCGCGGCGAATACGTCGCGCTGATGGGACCGTCGGGTTCGGGCAAATCGACGCTGATGAATCTGATCGGATGCCTGGATTCGCCGTCGAAGGGCGAGTACTTCATCAATGGGCGCCTGGTCAGCGAGATGGAAGACGATGAGCTGGCGCAGATCCGCAACAAGGAAATCGGCTTCGTTTTCCAGACGTTCAATCTGCTGCCGCGCGCGACGTCACTGCACAATGTGGAATTGCCCATGATCTACAACGGCACGCCTCCTTCCGAGCGGATTGAACGGGCGAAGAAGGCGCTGGCCGCGGTGGATCTCGAGAAGCGCATGCTGCATAAGCCGAATGAGCTCTCGGGTGGTCAGCGGCAGCGTGTCGCGATTGCGCGCGCGCTGGTGAATAAGCCCTCGATCATTCTGGCGGACGAGCCGACGGGCAACCTCGACACCGCGACCGGCAACGAAATCATGGCGCTGTTCGAGCGGCTGTATCAGGAAGGCAACACGATTGTGCTGGTGACGCACGAGCTCGATATTGCGATGCACGCGCATCGGATTGTGCACGTTCGCGACGGTAAGGTCGAAAAGGACGAACTCGTCACGCACTAAGCTGTTGCCAGTTGTGGGGCAGAGCTTCGGCCCTGCAAGCCGAGCTTCTGCTCGGCGCGAAGGTCCCGTAATATTTCAGGTCACATGCGGCGAGCGGAAAGCTCGGCCCCACTAAGCCGCGGCGCTGCGAATCGCGGCGGCGAGTTGCGCCGAATCTTCTTCGGTGCCGAGCAGAGCGCGGTGAGGAATCCAGAAGGCATCTTTGATGCGGGCTTCGGCCTGCGGGCACGGCGTTACGCGGCAGTTCGTGCGGTCGCGATACAGCGGATTTTCATATAGGGTGTGCGGGTAAAACGGCGTGCAGGGGAATCCCGCGCCGGTCAGCGCTTTGTGGAATGCGTCGCGGCGTCCGTTGTCTATCCGGCCCAGCAACAGATAGTTGGTGTGAACGCGGGCGGCGTCCGGGACGTGCTGGAAGTGGAGTCCGGAAACGTCGGCCAGGCTTTCGCGAATCAGCTTCACGTTGCGGGCGCGGCGGGCGTTCTGTTCGGGCAAGCGTTCGAGCTGCGCGATCAGGACGGCGGATTGCCAGGCGGTGATCCGGAAATTCGTGCCCAGCGTGTAGTGAAAGAACCAGGGTTCGCCTTTGCGGCGGCCCTGATCGAGAATTTCGTGGGCGCGATCGATGATGGCCTGGTCGTTCGACAGCAGAATGCCGCCTTCGCCCGCGGTCATCACCTTGCCGTTCTGAAAACTGAAGGAACTGATGACGCCGATACTGCCGGCGCGGACGCCGTTCCATTCCGAGCCGTGCGCATGCGCCGCGTCTTCGAGGACGGGAAGTCCGTTCGCGGTAGAGACGGCCATGATGGCGTCCATGTTCGCCATTGGCCCGCCGAAGTGGACAGGAATGATGGCCCGCGTCTTCTTCGTGATCGCTTCGCGGATGCGACCGGCGTCGATGTTGAACGTGTCGGGCTCGATATCGACAAAGACGGGAGTGGCGCGGACACGCGAGACCGCCGTCGCAGTCGAGATGAACGAGATGGCGGGGACGATGACTTCGTCGCCTTCGCCGATGCCGAGCGCTTCGAGCGCGGCTTCGAGGGTGACGGTGCCGTTGCAGGCGCTCAGTCCGAAACGGCAGTGCTGGAAGGCGGCGAATTGCTGCTCGAATTGCGCGACGAAGGGATGGTAGCCGCCCCAGTTGGCGCTCTGGAGGACCTCCTCCAGAAGTTCGCGCTCGCGCGCGCCGGAAACAGGCCAGGAAGGAGTCGCCATTATTCCTAGAATAGTGGTTGATGAATGTTTATCTCGAGCGGCGCGAAGAGCTGGAAAAGCACGAATTCATGATGGGCGTGCCGCGTGGGCGGCTGGCGGTGACCCTGGATGTACTGACGGACGCGCTGGTGCTGGTGGGCCAGCATGGCGTCTACTGCCAGAGCGCGCGGCAACCGGGCAAGCCCGCGATGGATATTCAACTCATCTCGAAGCTGATCACGGACGCGAAAGAGCTGATCGGCGACGTGGTGCAGGAACTCAAGCCGTCACAAAAGGATTAGATCGCTTCTCCGTGCCGATGTCGGTCGGTTCGCCGTGGCCCGGAATCACGATGGTGTTTTCCGGCAGCGTGTAGAGCTTGTCGCGGATGGAGAGCATGATCGTGCGGAAATCGCCACCGGGGAGATCGGTGCGGCCGATGCTGCTTTTGAAGAGCGTGTCGCCTGCGATCAGCTTGTTTTCGGTGGGAATGAAAAGCGAAATACTTCCCGGCGTGTGGCCTGGCGTGTGGATCACGTGAGCTTCGATGGCGCCGGCGCGGAGCACGTCGCCTTCTCGCGCGGGGGTGTCGATACCGGGATTCTGCGGGGTCTCGACGCCGATCCAGGCGGCCTGCTCCTTCAGGTTCTCGGCGAGGAAGGAATCGTTTTCGTTCATGTAAACGGGCGCGCCGGTGAGGGCGCGGAGCTTTTGCGCGCCGCCGATGTGATCGATGTGGGCGTGGGTGATTACGATGGACTTGACGGTGAGATGGTGGCGATCGAGGATCGCGGTGATCTGGTCGATGTCGTCGCCGGGGTCGATGACCATGGCTTCGCGCGTGGCGGGATCGCCGAGGATCGAGCAGTTGCAGCCGAGCACGCCGACGGGAAGAATCTCGTGGATCATACAGTCTGATGATCGCGCAAGGCATCTAGAATGAAAAGTGACCAATGGACTATCTCAGCCTTTTCATGCTGGCGCTGCACATTATCTGCGCCGTGACGCTGGTAGGGGGCGCGATCGCGTGGCGATTCGCCTCGCTGCCCGGTATGCAGGCGCTGGACCCGGCGGCGCGCGCCAAAGTGGAGAATGCCGCCGCGATGGCGTGGCGTCCGTGGGTATTTGCGGCGATCGTCGGCATACTGATCACGGGGATCTACAACTTCATTCACCGGCCGGTGAAGACGCCAACGTTCCACATGCTGTTCGGCATCAAGATGCTGTTGGCGCTGCATGTGTTCGCGGTGTGGGGAATTGCGGCGAAGGCCGATAACCCGAAACGGTCGCGGCAGTTGACCGGCGTGGTTATCAGCGGCATCCTGATTCTGATCATTTCCGCCGCGTTCCGGTGGGTATAACGCGATGACGCCTGGACTAAAAGCGCTCACCGGGTCGGCGGCGGTTATCGATCTTTCGAGCCGCGGGCGAATTCGCGTCACCGGAGAGGATCGGGCGCGGCTGCTGCATGCGATGTCGACGAATCACGTGCAGGGGATGAAGCCCGGCGATTCGCAGTACACATTTTTTCTGAACGCCCAAGGGCAGATTCAGGCGGATGCGTATATCCTCTGCTTCGAGGACCACTTTCTGCTCGATGTGGAGGCAGAGGTGCGGCAGTCGTTGTACGAGCACCTGGACCACTTCATCATTGCGGATGACGTGACGCTTGAAGATGTGACCGATCAGATGCCGTGCTTCGCCGTCGAGGGACCGAAGGCGGAGGCAGATGGCGCCGCGATCTCATTTACGGGCGGGAAGGGATTCCGGATCTACGGGACGGCGGCGCCGGAGGGGCTGCCCGCAGCCACGATGGAAGATGCCGAGGCCGCGCGGATCATGCATTTCAAGCCGCGCTATGGCCACGACATCACAGACCGTACGCTGCCGCAGGAAACGCAGCAGATGAAAAGCGCGGTGCATTTCCAGAAGGGATGCTATCTGGGGCAGGAGATTGTGGAGCGCGTCCGATCGCGCGGGCATGTGAACCGGCTGCTGATGGGCTTCATGGGCGATGCCGATAGCGCACCGGGTGTGGGCGCGAAGGTCGCGTACGGCGGTAAGGAAGACGGGGATGTGACGTCGGCGGTGGTCGTGGACGGAAAGCTGTACGGGCTGGCGATTGTGCGCTCGCAGATTGCAAAGCCTGGAACGCTCGTGGGGATTGAGGGGCGGCCTGCGACGCTGGTTGCGCCCTGGGGCGCCTGAACATTCCGGCAACTCCGCGCCGGCCGAAAGGCCGGCGAGCAGGGCCGAAAAGCCCCGCCCCACGGGGGCAAGCGATAATAGGTACGTATGCCATACCCCGAACCGCTGATTATTCCGATGCGCCAGGACCTGACGAAGTACGGTATTGAAGAGGCGAGAACGCCTGCCGATGTGGACCGTATTCTTTCGCAGCCCGGCACAACCATGATGGTGGTGAATTCGGTTTGCGGTTGCGCGGCGGGACGCGCGCGGCCGGGAATCGGGATGGCGCTGCAGCATTCGGTGAAGCCGGACCATGCGGCTACCGTGTTCGCCGGCGCGGATGAAGCCGCCGTGGCGCACCTGCGCAATATCCTCTCGGACTTTCCTCCCTCTTCGCCGTCGATTGCGCTGTTTAAAGACGGCAAGCCGGTCTACATGGTGCATCGCCGCGACATCGAGTCGCGCGAGGCCCCGGAAATCGCGCATGTGCTGACGAGCGCGTTCGATCAGTTCTGCAAGAGCTAAGTACAGTTCGTAAAAACCGGCTTCTGCTGCTGGCGGCCGCGCTGCTGTTTTCGACGGGCGGCGCCGCCATCAAGCTGGCCGCGATGACGGGCTGGCAGGTGGCCAGCTATCGCGCGGTCGTGGCCGCGATTTTCCTCTGGATTGTGCTGCCCGGCGCGCGAGCGCATATCAATCGGATTACGATTGCGGGCGGCGTGGTCTATGCCGCCATGGTCGTCACTTTTGTTCTGGCGAACAAGATGACGACGGCCGCCAACACGATCCTGTTGCAATCCACAGCGCCGATTTATCTGCTGCTGATCGGCCCGGTGTTTCTCAAAGAAAAACTGCGCGGGGTGGATATAGCCGTGGTGGCGGGCATGATTGCCGGCGTCGTGGTGCTGTTTTCCGGGACGGAAAACAAGATTGCTTCGGCGCCCGATCCGTTCGGCGGGAACATTGTGGCGCTCGCGTCGGGCGTTGCCTGGGCGCTGACGATTGCCGTACTGCGCTGGATCGCGAAGCGTCATCCAAAAGAGAATTCGGCCGAAACCGTGGTGGTGCTGGGGAACCTGATTGCGTTTCTGGGATGCCTGCCGATGGCGCTGGATGGGCCGGCGCCGGATCTTCGATCGGTGCTCGTCCTGCTGTATCTGGGGCTTTTCCAGATCGGGCTGGCGTACATCTGTTTCACACGGTCGATTCGCCATGTACCGGCGATTGATGCATCGACGGTCCTGCTGATCGAGACGGTGCTGACGCCGATCTGGGCGTGGATGATGCAGGGGGAACGGCCAAGCGGCCGGGCGATGGCGGGCGGGGCGATGATTCTGGTGGCGACTTTTGCCGGGGCGTGGTGGCAGGCAAAAGTGGAAGTCACGCCGGAGGAGGCGCTGTCTTCTCCACCACAATCGTAAATTTCGAGGCCATGGCGGCGAGCGCGCCGACGGCGGCCAGGACCGGCGCGACGACGGCTCCGATCGCGGCAATGGTGACCGGGATTTCCATGTAGGTGTGGCCCTGCTCGTCCCGGATGATGATGCGGTTGACGTTGCCTTCACGGATCAGTTCGCGGACCTTATCGGCGAGGTCTTCGGCCAGGACTTTGATTTCCTCGACAAAGTGATGCATCGCCATGGCTCAGATGCTCCTCAGGATGCGCGCCGGCAGCATGAAAAGCGCCGTTACAAGAGCGAAGGCGGAAAACACCACGACGCCCACGAGGCGGAAAGGCAACAGAATCAGCCAGATCAGCGGAAAAAGAACCAAAGCGGCCAGCGCCAGGGGCCAGCAGAAAACCAGCAGAATGCACCAGAGGAGGAACTTCACCATGTCAGCCTTCCTTCCACAGAGATCATACGCGGGATCTCGTCAAAAGTTCGCGAAAATCGTGAGATGCCATCTGTCAAACTAGATACAGCGCTCTTATTTCCATCTGACGCGCAGCCTGTTGAATCGTGAACAAACATCGCACTCTATCTCTGTCCTTCGGGTTCTCTTTTGAGGATCTCTATCGTCGGGACGCTTTGGCGCGTCTGGATGACGTATTTCTTTCGCAGTTGCAGGAGGCCGCTCCGGATCTGCACACGCGGCTGACGGCGGCGCGCAAGGATCCGGCGTTGCTGGCGCTGAAGCAGTCGTCTGAGCTGATTATTGAGGTGGCCCCGCATCTCGAGGACTTCATCGGGAAGCTCTTCGGCATCCACAAGGCGCTGCACGATCTTCAGGCGCGGCACCATGAACTCGCGCCGCTCTATGCGGTGAAGCGGAAGTTCATCCAGAAGAAAGCGCTGACGGGACAGACGCCGGAGAAGGCGGCGGCAATCGATGGCTATGCCGTGGCGGCGGAACTGGAAGCGTTTACGCTCGAGCCGCTGACCGAGCGCAGCTTCGCGGATCACGTTTCGCGGTGGATGGAAGACGAGGCTGAGCATGCCGAAGCCCTGCGGCTGGCGGCGCTCTACGCGGTGTGGGCGGTGCTGACGCCCGAAGGAAAGAAGAAGCATCATGCGGGCGTGCTGTTCCGGCAGCCGCACAAGCTCGACATGCTGCATCTGGTGCCTTCGAGCGCCGTGGAGGCGAACGGGCTGGTGCAGCTTCAGTTCAAGCCCGCGCAGTGGCGGAATCGTGAAGGTTTTCAGCTCACCGATCCGGGGACGGATCTGACGGGCGCGCTCGATCAGGCGAACTACTGCATCAAGTGCCACAACCAGGGGAAAGATTCCTGTTCGCACGGGCTGAAGGAAAAAGACGGCACGTTCAAGGCGAGCGTGTTCGGAGTGAAGCTGGCGGGCTGTCCGCTCGAAGAGAAGATCTCCGAGATGAACCTGTTGAAGGGCGACGGCGTGCCGGTAGGCGCGCTGGCGGTGGTGACGATCGATAATCCGATGGCGGCGGGCACCGGGCACCGCATTTGCAACGACTGCATGAAGTCGTGCATTTTCCAGAAGCAGGAGCCAGTGGATATTCCGCAGGTGGAGACGCGCACGCTGAAAGACGTGCTGGAACTGCCGTGGGGCTTCGAAATTTACAGCCTGCTGACGCGGTGGAATCCGCTGAATTTCGCGCGGCCGTTTCCGCGCGAGGCGAGTGGGCGCAAGGTGCTGGTGGTGGGGCTGGGGCCTTCGGGTTTCACGCTTTCGCACCATCTGATGAATGACGGGCACGCCGTGTTCGCGGTGGACGGACTGAAGATCGAGCCGCTGCCTTCCGAAATTTCTGGTGTGACCCCGCACGGAGAGCGCGTGCCGTTTACGCCGCTCTATGACATCACCGATATCTACGAGCGGCTGGATGAGCGCGTGATGGCCGGTTTCGGCGGAGTGGCCGAGTACGGCATCACCGTGCGCTGGAACAAGAACTTCCTGAAGATTGTGCGACTGTTGATTGAGCGGCGCACGGAGTTCCACATGTATGGCGGCGTGCGCTTCGGCGGCACTCTGACGGTGGATTCGGCGTTCGAGATGGGCTTCGATCACATCGCGCTGTGCGCGGGAGCGGGCAAGCCGACCGTGATTCCGATGAAGAACGGTCTGGTGCGCGGAGTGCGGCAGGCTTCGGACTTCCTGATGGCGCTGCAGCTCACGGGCGCGGCGAAGCCGGATTCGCTGGCGAATCTGCAGGTGCGGCTGCCGATTGTGGTGATTGGCGGCGGACTCACGGCGATTGATACGGCGACCGAATCGCTGGCGTATTATGTGGTGCAGGTGGAGAAGTTCCTTCGCCGGCATGAAGTGCTGGTGCATGAGCTGGGCGAGGCGAAAGTTCGCGCGACGTGGACGCCGGAAGAGGCGGAGATCGCGAACGAGTTTCTGACGCATGCGCGCGCGATTCGCGCTGAGCGTGCGGCGGCGGCTCGCGAGGGACGGCGGCCGAAGTTTATCGACCTGCTGAATTCATGGGGCGGCGTGACAATGGCGTACCGGCGGCGGCTGATCGATGCGCCGAGCTATACGCTCAATCACGAAGAAGTGGCGAAGGCGTTCGAAGAAGGCGTACGGTTTGGCGAGGGACTGACGCCGGAAGAAGTGGAAGTGGACGCGGCGGGCGCGGCCAGCGCGATCCGGTTCCAGAAGTATCACTGGAGCGATGCGGAGCAGAAGCTGGTGCGTTCCGGCGAGACCGTGACGCTGCCGGCGAAATCGATTCTTGTGGCGGCGGGCACGCAGCCCAACACGGTTCTGGCGCGCGAGGACGAGCACAATGTGACGCTCGACGGGCGCTATTTCCAGGCTTACGGGGAGGACGGCGCGAAGGTGAAGCCCGAGAAGATCGCCAAGCCGGGCGTGGTGCACGTGCTGATGTCCGTGCGGGAAGATGGGCGGTCGATCAGCTTCTTTGGCGATCTGCATCCGTCGTTCTCGGGCAATGTGGTGAAGGCGATGTCGAGCGCGAAGCAGGGGTATCCGGTTGTCACGCGGATGCTTTCGCGGCTGCCGGATTCGGAGCCTTCGGTGGATGGGCTGGCGGCGAAGCTGGACGACGAGTTGCGGCCCGTGGTGGAAGATGTGATCCGGCTGACGCCGAACATTGTGGAAGTGGTGGTGAAAGCGCCGATTGCGGCTCGCGCGTTTCAGCCGGGGCAGTTCTACCGGCTGCAGAATTTTGAATCGCTCGCGGCGCGCACGAAGGATACGGTGCTGGGGATGGAAGGCCTGGCTCTGACAGGCGCGTCGGTGGACGCCGAGAAGGGTTTGCTTTCGACGATTGTGCTCGAGATGGGCGGATCGTCCGATTTGTGCGTGCTTCTCAAGAAGGGCGAGCCGGTGGTGCTGATGGGGCCGACGGGCACGCCGAGCGAGACGCCGGCGCGCGAGACCGCGTTGCTGGTGGGCGGCGGTCTGGGCAATGCGGTGCTGTTCTCGATCGGCCAGAAGCTGCGCGCGGAGGGGTCGCGCGTGATTTACTTCGCGGGCTACAAGAAAATTGTCGACCGGTACAAGGTGGAAGAGATCGAGAAGGCGGCGGACGTGGTGGTGTGGTGCTGCGACGAGGCTCCTGGATTCACGCCGGGACGGTCAGGCGATGCGGCGTTTGTCGGGAACATTGTGGAAGCGATGGCGGCTTACGGGAACGGGCTGCTCGGGAAGCCGGAGATTCCGCTGAATACAGTGGACCGGATTCTGGCGATTGGGTCGGACGGGATGATGCGGGCGGTGCAGCAGGCGCGGCATGGCGTGCTGGCGGGGCTGCTGAAGCCGGAGCATCATGCGATCGGGTCGATTAACTCGCCGATGCAGTGCATGATGAAGGAGATCTGCGCGCAGTGTCTGCAGACGCATCGCGATCCGGTGACGGGCGAGGAGACGGTGGTGTTCTCGTGCTTCAATCAGGATCAGCCGCTGGATAAGGTGGACTTCGCGAATCTGCGGACGCGATTGACGCAGAATGGGGCGCAGGAGAAGCTGACGAAGTTGTGGATCGACCGGTGTATGCGGGAGATCGGGGCTCGGGCTTAATTTATTGGGCCGCAGATGAACGCGGATAAACGCAGATAAGGCATAAAGCTGCGCGGAACTTTGCTCATCCCTCTGGTGTCTGAGTGACCAGGAGGGGAGATGTTTGAACAAACTTTTGTGCAGACGCAGGCGGCGACGCGGCGGCCGTGGACGGTGGCGATGTCTTTGTCGCTGCAGTTCGTGGTTATCGGAGTGATTCTGTTGATTCCCCTTTTGCGTCCGGCGATGATGCGGATTCCTCCGGTACCGCAGGCTCGGCTTATCAGTACGTGGGCGAATCTGGCTCCGCGGCCAGTGCCGATTACGACGAGTGCGCCCGTGCGTACTTCGTCCATGATTCACGCTCCGAGGTTTTACTATCCGGCGGTTCCGCAGCCATCGATTGTGACTCGTCAGATCGATGTGCCGGTTCCGGAGGGCGCTGTCGCCTTCCAGTACGGACCGGCGCTGGGATCGGGGTCGATGTTGCCTGCGGCAGTTTCACTTCCGGTAGCGCCACCAGCGAAGCCTCCGGCTCCGGCTGCTCCTTCGCGGCCAGCGGGTCCGGTGCGGATTGGCGGCGATGTCGAATCGGCGAAGCTGATTTATGCACCGCGCCCTGCGTATCCGCAGATTGCTGTTTCCACTCGCTCGCAGGGTACGGTGCGGATTGAGGCGATCATTGCGGCGGACGGGAAGATTCGCAATCTGCGGGTGCTTTCCGGACCTCCGCTGCTGATACACGCCGCCATGGACGCCGTGCAGCAGTGGAAATATCAGCCGACGTTACTGAATGGAACAGCTGTCGAAGTGGTGACGGAAATTGAAGTGAACTTCACGCTCTCGCATTGAGGGCGCGATAGCTGGTGAGTTCGATGCCGCGCTCCTCGATCACCTGCCGGACTTCGGGTGAGGTGAGCGCGGCGAGTTCCGCGGGGCGGGTTTCCTTAAGGCGCGTGGCGGCGGCGCGGAGTTCGTCGCCGCAGTGGCCGGGATGACACATGAATTCCGTCAGGCCCTGCGGCAGCGTCTTCAGAGTTTCGAGAATGCCGGAGGTGTCGAGAGCGCCGGTGAGCTGAAAACCGGTGAAATGATCCGTCATGCGAATGCCCGCCAGCTTTTTCGCAAAGCGCGGGCTCATCAGCTTCATCGCCGCGCCCACGGCCTGTTTTGTCAGGCCTGCGACTGGGCCCGTGCCGTAGTCGAATGGCCTGCGCACCCAGGGGATATCGAACTCTTTTGCGATTCTCGCGACAGCGTCGAGCACAGGCGGAAACAGATGCGTATGTTTGTGGGTATCGAGGTGGCTCGGATGAATTCCCGCATCGACGATTTTCCGCACCTGCGCGGCGGCCTCATCGTAAGCGTGGATTTCGCGGCGCATGAGCGCCTTGCCTAATTCCTGAAGAGTTTCGGGGAATTGCTTCTCCGGATGCAGGACGCTGCGGCCCTGGACGAGCACAAGGTGCATGCCGACATCGAGCGACGGCGTTTCGCGCGCGCGTCGCACGGCGTCGTCGAATGCGTCGCCGTTCGCCATGAGCGTGGTTGCGGTCAGTACGCCATTACGATGAGCCTCGACGATTCCTTCATTCACGTCATGCGTGAAACCGAAATCGTCCGCATTGAAGATCAGCCGGATCAGAACAAGACCAGCCGGATGGTCATGAATTTCTTCGGGTTAGCGCGGAAATCCCGCAGCAGGCCCCTGGCGTCTTTCGCGGTAGCGTTGAGCGAATCGTACAGCGCCGGATTCTGTACCAATTGGCCGATGGTTCCCTGTCCACTGCTGATCTTATCCATGGCGACATTGATCTTTTTGACGATCTGATCGATCTGGTTGTGGACATCCTCATCCTTGAGGAGCTTGCCGGCGGTGCCTTTGCCTGCATTGAGATCGTCCAGCATCTTCTTCGCCTCGCCGATCGTGCCGCGAATATCGGTAATGGCAGCGACGCTCTGATCGTGCAGATCCGGATTGTAGAGCAGCTTGCCGGCGGTGCCCTTCTGCTGCTGGAGATCGGCCAGCATCTCATCGATGCGGTGGATGGGACGGCGGATGTCGTCGAAAAATGAAGGATCGTAGAGCAGGTGGCTGATGGTGCCGTTCGAGTCGTGGATGTCCTTGACGAGATCCTGTACTTCGCCCGCGGTGGCGCTCAGGCGGTCATACAGCGTGGTGTCTTTGAAGAGCTTGCCGAGGTTGCCCTGTCCGTTTTCGACTACGGTGAGCAGGCCGTCAACGCGGCCTAGAATGGTTTGAAACTGCGACAGCAGGCTGGAGCTCTGGGCGAGAATTTCCGGCACGTCCTGCGTCTGGAGAGACGCGACCTCACTGCCTTCCTTCACGTGAGTTTTGTGAGTACCGCGGGTGATGTTGATGTATTTATCGCCGAGCAGATTGGAGGCGCTGATGGCGGCCCGGGAGTCTTCCGGAATCTGATCGAGGAAATGCTGGGGGACCAGCATATCGACCTCCACGGTGCGCTTCGGATCCTGCGAGCCGGAGAGATGAACGTCCTTGATGTGGCCTACCAGAATTCCGTTAAGGCGAACGGGAGCATTCGGAGCCATGCCAGCGGAATCATCCATGAAAGTCCGGAGCATGGCCTCGTGCTCAAAGAGCGAAGTGTTGCCGGTCAGCAGAAAGATCAGGATGGCGAGAATGACCATCGCCACCGCGGCAACGATACCGGTTTTCAGCTTTGCCCACTCTACACGTTGTTGGGACGGCATAAGGCGTCAGGCGGCTTCCTGTTCAGGTGGCTTCACGAATTTCGAAACGTACGGATCGCGGCTGGCTTCGAGCTCTGTCTGGCTGCCCTCGAAAATGAGGCGGCCTTCCTTCATCACCATGAAGATCGTGTTCGTTCCCTCCGGCCCAGCGGGGTCGAGATTCCCACTGTTCGGATTGTAGCGAAAGTTCGTCACCAGGTTCCCGTCCTGATAGCGATGTGTAACGACGAGCGCGGTGGTGTCATTGGCGTCGCGTTCCTTGATGATGAGAGACATGATGGTGTGGGCCGTGATCGGATCGAGGCCGGCGGTGGGCGAATCGTAGAGCAGAAGGGGCGGATTCGTCACTACGGCGCGGGCGATGGCGACGCGGCGGCGCATGCCGCCGGAGAGTTCGCTCGGGTACTTTTCCATGGTGTGCTCGAGTTCCACGAAACTCAGAGACTTTCGCACGGCGGGTTCCATTTGATCGCGCGGGATGGAGATTGCATTCTGGTTGAGCTGCGGATAAGCCACGTTCTGGGCCACCGTCTTGGAATCGAACAGCGCGCTTTCCTGTAACAGCATGCCTTTGCTGGAGCGGATGTCGAAAAGCCGGGCTTCTTCGGCTCCGGTCACGTCTTCGCCGAAGAGAAAGACGCGGCCGCCGCGGGGCGCGATCAGGCCCATGGCGGTTTTCAGAAGAATGGTCTTGCCGCTGCCCGCCGCGCCGAGAATGATGCGGGTTTCGCCCTGGCGGACGTCGAATGAGACGCCGTTGAGAACGATCTGGTCGTCAAAGCCGACCGTGACGTCTTCGAACCGCAGAAGACTCTCTTTTGCCTGTTTTTGCTGAGTTTGGTCCGGCATTACTGACCCAACTGGCTGATCCAGATAAAAATGCGGCCGATGAACAGATTCAGCACGAAGACAATCACGGCCGCCGACACCATGGCCTGAGTGGTGGCGCGGCCCACGCCCTGCGTACCGCCCGAAGCGCGGAGACCGTAATAGCAGCCGATCAGCGAAACCGCGAACGAGTAGATGAAGGGCTTGGTCAGGCCCTGCGCCACATCGTTCCACACGAGCGCGCGCCAGACGGTGGACCAGTAGAGGCGGCCGGGGACGGCGAACAGCAGGTAGGCCATCAGGTTGCCGCCGATCATGCCGACGAAATCGTCAATGATGGTGAGGCACGGCAGCATGATGGCGGTGGCGATCATGCGGGGCGTGACCAGCTTCTGGATAGGATCCGTGCCGAGCGCGCGCATGGCGTCAATCTGCTCGGTGACTTTCATGGAACCGAGTTCGCTGGCGATACCCGATGTGTTGCGGCCAATCACCATGACGGCGGTGAGGACGGGGCCGAGCTCGCGCACGAGAATGATGGAGACGAATTGCCCGGTGCGGCCGGTCTGACCGTAATCCTGGAGGCCCCGGCCCATCTGCATGGCCATGACCGCGCCGGAGAAGAAGCCGGTCAGCAGGATGATGGGGACGCTGCCCACGCCGATGGATTCCATCTGGAGGAGGATGTCATCGAAATAGTGGGGTTTACGGAGGACGTTACGGATCGCGCGTCCGGCCAATTCATAGAACTCCTGAATTGCCAGAATGGGACCCTTCAGAATGTCAAGCACGTTCGATTCCGCCGCCTTGCGTCCAAAAGGGAGCCCGTTGCCGGGGCACTCTGCGCCCGAAAAGCATCCCGCAAGCCGATGCTAGCATACAATCGCTCCATGAAAGGCCTGACGGACGTTCCGGGCATTCTGGTGGGCCATGTTACGGACCTGGACGCGCTGACCGGATGTACCGCGATTCTGTGCGGAAACGATGCGGTGGGCGGCGTGGATGTGCGGGGTTCGGCCACGGGTTCGGTGGAACTCGATACTCTGCATCCGGGGCATGTGGCGGGGAACGTTCATGCGATTGTGCTGGCGGGCGGCAGCGCTTTCGGGCTGGAGGCGAGTTGCGGGGTGCGGCGCGCGCTTGAGCGGCGCGGAATTGGGTTCAATACCGGAGCGGCGCGAGTGCCGATTGTGCCGGGCGCGATTCTGTACGATCTCTCGATCGGGAAGCCGAACGTCAGGCCAACGCGCGAGATGGGCGAGAAGGCCGTGGACGCGGCTTCGGCTGCCGCGGTGGCGGAGGGCAACGTGGGCGCGGGCACGGGCGCGACGATCGGCAAAATGTTTGGGATGACGCGGGCGATGAAGAGCGGGATCGGAAGCGCTTCGTTGACGCTGGGATCAGGCGTGATGGTGGGGGCGCTGGTGGCGGTGAATGCGCTGGGGGATGTGATCGATCCGGCGACGGGGAAGATTGTGGCGGGGGCGCGAATGTCGGCGGCGAGCCGGCAATTTGTGGACTCGGCGGCGGCGATGCGGCATGGGGGAATCGAGAGTCCCGGATTTCGCGGCAATACGACGCTGGCGGTGGTGGCGACGAACGCGCGGCTGGATCGGGTGCATACGAATAAGCTGGCGGCGCTCGCGAGCATTGGCGTGGCGCGGACAATCGCGCCGGTGAATACGATGTCGGACGGGGATATTACGTTTGCGCTTTCGCTGGGGAAGGAAAAGGCGAGTGTGGATTCGGTGGGGGCTGCGGCTTCGGAGGCGCTGGCGATGGCGGTGTTGCGGGCGGTGCGGGCTGCTAAGAGTGCGGGCGGGGCGCCGGGGCTGGCCGGGTGAACTCAGCCCTACTCTATTGCGGAGCCGGAATGGACAGGTTGAGCCACCAGTCGCACACCTAACGCCGCGCAAACGCGGCTCACGGTATCGAATCGCGGGGCGCTATCGGGGCGCAGGGCTTTGTACAGGGCTTCCCGCGTAATCCCCGCCGTCCGGGCGATCTCCGTCATGCCACGGGCACGAGCAATGCCCCCCAACGACGATGCCAGCAAAGCCGCATCGTTGGCCTCCAGAATGTCGGTCAGATAAGCAGCGATGGCGGTTTCACTTTCGAGATAGTGTGCCGCGTCGAACTCGGGCAGGTCAGAGACCTTAATACGTTTGCTCATGATTTTTCTCCGCTCAGTCCAGTAGTGTGGCCAGGTGGTTATTACTGGAGTTCCGTGGCGGTCCAGGGCAGCGCGATTCCGTTCATGTGCGCATAGGCGATGGCCTGTCCGAGTTGCTCGGCGATGGCGGTATCGATGCGGGTGAGCAGGCCGCGATTGGTGGTGACCTTGCCGAAAAGCTCCGCGTTGCCGGCGAGATATCCGTTGCGGACGCCTTCCATATCCTTGTGGACCTCGGCGAGGTTTTCGTTGAGCGCGACCAGAATCGTGTACTTGCCGCGCGGCGGCGTCTGGTCTTTTTCCGCCAGCTTCCCGGCGAGATCGCCGGTCTTGATTTCGTCGCCGGCGAGTGAATCGAGAAGCTTTGCGGTGTCGGCGATGCGCATGAAAATCTGGGCGAAGGATCGGGCGGAGGCGTTCGGCCGCCAGGAATATTTTTCGTCCGGGATGAGGCGGGCGAGCGCCATGACGCGACTTTCGAGATCGGCAAAGGGTTGGAGCACATCGACGCCCGGAATTACGCTGGGGGCATCTTCGACATTGAGCAGTTCCACATCGAAGACCAACTCCGCTTTCGGAGGAATGGGTCCGGAGCCGGCTTCACCGTAGGCCAACTGATACGGAACGTAGAGGCGCCGCTTGCCGCCAACGCGCATGCCTTCAAAGCCGATGTCCCATCCGGCGATGACCTGGCGGCGGCCCTGGATGAAATCGAAAGGCTCTTTGCCAACGGAAGAATCGAACTTCGCGCCGTCGCGCAGCCAGCCGGTGTAGTGCACGGTGAAACGCTTGCCTGCGGCGGCGGGCGCGCCGGCTCCCTGCACGATATCGATGTAGCGCAGCGTCGCCAACTCGGTGGGCGAGCCCTGGATGGGCGGCTGCGCCTGGGCTCCCGGCAGTACGATACCGAGCGTCAGGAAGATCAGCGAGAACCGGACAAACATGTTTCCAGAATACGGTCAGAGTGCAGGTTTATCCAGTGCAAATCGCGGCTTTTCGATGCATCGAGCGCCGCCTGCGGGATGAGCCCGATCAGTTCGCTGCCTTCGATTTGTACGCCGCGCTTTTCCGCGGCATGGCGCACAGCGTCGAAGGCGACATGGAGCGGCGTGCGGCGGAAATCGGTGAGATTCATCGATACCTGAACTTTGCCCTGGGAAGCGAGTTCGAGTCCGAGAGCTTTGAGGGCAGGCAGTCCGCCATTGGATTCGCGGATTTCGCTCGCAATGGATTTCGCTATGGCGAGATCGTTGCTCTGAAGGATGATGTTCCAGGCGATCAGAAAATTTCTGGCCCCGATCACACTGTAGCCCGCAGTGGGATGGCGGCCGTGGCCGATATCCGGCGCGAGATCGGCGTTGGCGCGACGGCGGATATTTTCGAGCCGCGCGCATTCGGAGCGCTTCGCGGCGGCTTCGTAAAAAAAGACCGGGACGCGCAGTTCGTTCCAGACGCGCTCGCCGGTGGCGTGCGCCAGCGCGGCGCAGTCTTCGAGCGTAGCGCCTTCGAGGGGGACAAAGGGGATGACATCCGCCGCGCCCACGCGTGGGTGGACGCCCTCATGTTTGCCGAGATCGATTTTCGCGACGGCTGTGGCGACCGTGGCGAAAGCGGCATCAGCCACGGCCGCGGGATCGCCGGCGAAGGTCAGCACGGAACGATTGTGATCGGCGTCGGAAGTGGAATTCAGGAGGCGAACCCCTGGAACGCCGCGGACGGCTTGTTCGAGCTCCGCAATGACGGCGCGATCGCGGCCTTCGGAAAAATTCGGAACGCACTCGACGATCAAACGCGCTTGTCCTTTCCCCAGGGTTTACCGATTCGTTTCCGCAGGCTGTGCGACGTGTGGCGCATGAGCGCGGAGCCGATGCGATAGAGGGCGCCGGGAATGACGATGACTTCGCCGCGGTCGAGCCCACGGAGGGAAGCCTCGACCACCGCATCCGCCTGCAGCCACAGGAAGCCGGGGATGTTGGCGCGATCGACGCCGAGCACGTCGTGAAATTCGCTGAAGGTAAAGCCGGGGCAGAGCGCCTGGACTTTTACTTTGGAGTGGATGGCGTTCAGCTCAATATCGAGTCCCTGCGTAAACGCATTCGCCCATGTCTTGGTGGCGCAGTAGCTGACGTTGCCTTCCGTCTGGCCGAAGGCCGCGACGGAGGAAACGTTGATGACGCCGCCGCGGTCGCGCGGCACCATGGCTTTGAGGGCGGCCTGGGTGAGGCGCATCATCGCCATGACGTGGAGGCGATGCATTTGTTCCTGACCGCGCAGGTCAGCTTCCCAGAAGCGGCCGAGGGTGCCGAAGCCGGCGTTATTAATGAGAAGTTCGATATCGGGGCATTCGCGGATGGCGGTTTCCGCGGCGGCGAGACCGTCTTCCTGGGTGAGATCCGCGGCGATGATGCGGGCGTTCACGGGAAGCTGAGCCGCCAGCGCGCGCAGCTTGTCTTCACGGCGAGCGACGAGAATCAGATCGAATTCGCGCGCGGCCAGTTGGCGCGCGAACGTCTCGCCGATGCCGCTCGATGCGCCTGTAATCAGTGCCACCGGCCTTGCCATGTTCACGACGATAGCAGTTTCGATGCGCCTGATAAGATGAGGCGGTTCCAGGTGGAATGGTTTCGTCTCGATTGAAGTTTTCTTTATGGATAGCTGCAGCGTGTCTCGCCTTCGGGCAGACGCAGCCGATTGCGTTCAGTCATAAGCTGCATGTGGGGACGGCGAAGCTGGAGTGCGGCGATTGCCACACGCTGCCGGAGAAATTCGGCGATCCGGTGGGAATTCCGGATGCGCCGCGGTGTCTGGAGTGCCATTCGCTCGCGCCGAATCAGGAAGCGCTGATTGCGAAGCTGAACGAATCGGTGGAGAAGAAACAGCCGATTCCCTGGGTTCGGGTTTTCCAGCTGAAGAACTTTGTCAATTTCGACCACAAATTCCATCTTCAGAACGGGGTCAACTGCGAGCAGTGCCATGGGCCGATTTCGACGGAAGACGTGGTCACGGATCAGCTAAAGGCGACGAAGATGGACTTCTGCCAGCCGTGCCACGTTAAATCGCGCGCGCAGACGGGATGCACTACGTGTCACGATCCGCGTTAACGCCAGGCGCCGGGCAGAAGCCCGGCGCGCAGAGCCGAAGAAGCTGTGAATGAATTGCAGCTTTACAGAAACAATTACTTTGCAGTAAGTAGCCTTTGGTTCCGATCCAACGTCATTACTGGTAATTAACGACTCGGATCGCAAACTCGTGTTTGGCCAGCCCGTCGGTCGGGCCACTCCCTCAGCTCGGGTGCGTAGTGTGAACCGGGACCAGATGCTGATGCGGGAGATCGACGTCGAGCGTCTGATCCCGGAGGATCACCCGGCG
>CAZWTH010000126.1:0-5666 GCA_964636715.1 uncultured Solibacteraceae bacterium
TTCCCCGAAGGCTTCCTCAACGAAACCCAGATCATCGCCTTTGTGCTCTCAGCCGACCCCGCCAATGACCCTGCCATTCTCGGCATCGTCGGCGCCGGCGCCGCGCTGGCCATTTCGGACATTCCGTTCCACCACATTCTCAGCGGCGTCCAGGTCAGCATGGTCGATGGCAAGTACATCGCGAACCCCACTTACGAACAGCAGCGCGCGTCGAAACTCAACATCACCGTGGCCGCCACCATGGAAGGCATCACCATGGTGGAATCCGGCGCCCAGCAGGCGTCGGAAGACGAAGTCCTCGGCGCTCTCGATTTCGCCCACAACTGCGTGAAGCAGATCGGCGCGGCCGTGAAGAAGCTCGTCGCCGCCGTCGGAAAAACGAAGAAGGAATTCGTCAGCCCGGAGCTCGATAAGGAACTCTACGCGGTGATCGAAAAGAAGGTCCGCAAGGATCTCACCGACGCCCTCGACACGAAGAAATACTCCAAGCTCGAAAGCTACGCGAAGATCGACGAACTGCATGACGCCGCCCTCGCCGATATCCCCGACGAACAGAAGGCGGAGGCCAATTCGATCTTCGGCAATCTCAAAGAGCGCATCTTCCGCGACGAAATGCTCGACTCGCGCCGCCGTCCCGATGGCCGCGCGTTTGACGAAGTTCGCGCCATCTGGGGCGAAGCCGGCATGCTGCCCCGTGTCCACGGTTCCGCCCTCTTCACCCGCGGCGAAACCCAGGCGCTCGTCAGCGTCACTCTCGGCACCAAGGATGACGAGCAGCGTATCGAGCTCCTCGAAGCCGGTGAATACTTCAAGCGCTTCATGCTGCACTACAACTTCCCGCCGTTCAGCGTCGGTGAAGTTGGCTTCATGCGCGGCGCGGGCCGCCGCGAAATCGGCCACGGCGCTCTGGCCGAACGCGCCGTTTCCGCTGTCGTGCCCAGCCACGAATCGTTCCCCTACACGCTCCGCGTCGTCAGCGACATTCTCGAATCCAACGGTTCCAGCTCCATGGCCAGCGTCTGCGGCGCCAGCCTCGCGCTGATGGACGCCGGCGTGCCGCTCACGGCTCCCGTCTCCGGCGTCGCCATGGGCCTCGTGAAGGAAGGCGATAAGTACGCCATCCTGACCGACATCGCGGGCGCAGAAGATCACTACGGCGATATGGACTTCAAGGTCGCCGGCACGAAGGACGGCATCACCGCTCTCCAGATGGATATCAAGGTCCCGAACGTGACCACAGCCATCATGAAGGAAGCGCTCGAACAGGCCCGCCGCGGCCGTCTCCACATCCTTGAAGAGATGAACAAGGTGCTCGGCCAGCCGCGTGGCGATATGTCGCCCTACGCTCCGCGCATCTACACCCTCAAGATCCCCGTGGATAAGATCCGCGACGTCATTGGACCGGGCGGCAAGGTGATTCGTGGAATCATCGAGCAGACCGGCGTCAAGATCGATGTTTCGGACGACGGAACGGTGAACGTGGCTTCGAACGATCAGACGGCCGCCAACAAAGCCCTCCAGATCATCCGCGATCTCACAGCTTCAGCCGAAATGGGCAAGACCTACCTCGGCAAAGTGGTTCGCATTGTCGACTTCGGCGCCTTCGTCGAAATCTTCCCCGGCACAGACGGCCTCCTGCACATCAGCGAGATCGCCGAGAGCCGCGTCAAGGAAGTTCGCGACGAGCTGAAAGAGGACGATCAGATCCTCGTCAAGGTCATCGGCCTTGAAGGCAACAAAATCAAACTGAGCCGCAAGGCTGTTCTCAAAGAGCAGCGCGAAAAACTCAAACAGGGCGCGTAAGCGTTCTTTTGGTCGCCATCGTGCAAAACAGGGCCTGTTGCTGCGTACGCTGCTACAGGCCCTGTTTGGTTGCTCTCACCGGAAGACCACCTTCCCGGTGACCACTGACACGGGTACGTGGGTCACCTGCCTCGATTGCGGCAAACGTCTCCCCTACAACTGGCAAAAAATGAAGATCGAAAAGCCAGCGGCCTCAGACAACCGCCGCGCCTGAAACCGGCACAGATTGCCGTTTACACCCACCTGTCGGTAACAATTTCTGGCTTTTTCCGGCTTTATCTGCGTTTATCCGCGTTCATCTGCGGCCAATAATATTTGCGAAGTACTCGATTGTCGGCTTCAGCCCCTCTTCCAGCGTCACCTTCGGCTCCCAACCCAGCACCCGCTTCGCCTTCGAGATATCCGGCTGCCTCTGCTTGGGATCGTCCTGCGGCAGCGGCTCCCGCGTCAGCGTGCTCTTGCTCCCGGTCATCGCGATGATCGTATTCGCGAACTCCAGAATCGTCATCTCGCGCGGATTCCCCAGATTCACCGGCATCACTTCATCCGACAACATCAGCCGGTAAAGCCCATCCACCAGATCGCTGACATAACAAAAACTCCGCGTCTGCGATCCATCCCCGAACACCGTGATCGGCTTCCCCTGCAGCGCCTGGTCGAGAAACGCCGGCACCACGCGCCCGTCGTTCAGCTTCATCCGGGGCCCATACGTGTTGAAGATCCGCGCAATGCTCGTCTTCACTCCGCGATAGCGGTGGAACGCCATCGTGATCGCCTCCGCGTAGCGCTTGCTCTCGTCATAACAGGATCGCGGCCCCACCGGGTTCACGTTCCCCCAATAAGTCTCCACCTGCGGATGCTCCGTCGGATCGCCATACGATTCCGAAGTCGAAGTCACCAGGTACTTCGCGCCCTTCTCTTCCGCCAGCGTGAGCATATTCCGGCTGCCGGAAGACCCCACCTCCAGCGTCTCGATCGGATGCGCCAGATAATCCTTCGGGCTCGCCGGCGACGCCGCGTGGATCACATAGGCGACATCTCCTTCCACACGAAAAGGGACTGTCACATCCTGCTCCCGGAACTCGAACGCCGGGTTACCCCTCAGATGCGCGATATTCCGGTCGGCGCCCGTGAGAAAGTTATCCAGCCCCAGCACCGCATAGCCTTCGGCGAGAAGACGCTCGCAGAGGTGAGAGGGAACAAATCCGGCAGCGCCGGAAACGACGACACGATTCACATTAACGAACTTAGCATCTGGCATACGATACCGTATTCTCTATGCAGACAAGACGGCTCGGAAACAGCGATCTTCACATCACTCCCCTCGGAATCGGCGCATGGGCCATGGGCGGCCCCGATTGGGCATTCTCCTGGGGCGCCCAGGACGACAACGCCTCCATCGGCGCGATTCACGCGGCTCTCGATAAAGGCATCAACTGGATCGACACCGCCGCCGTCTACGGTCTCGGCCATTCCGAGGAGGTCGTCGGCCGCGCCGTCAAAGGCCTCTCGAACAAGCCGTACATCTTCTCCAAATGCGAACGGCGCTGGGGAGCGGATCGCGTCATCTACAAGAGCCTCAAAAAGGCTTCGATCCTCGAAGAGTGTGAGAACAGCCTTCGCCGTCTGAACGTCGACACAATCGATCTCTACCAGATCCACTGGCCGGAGCCCGATGAGGACATCGAAGAAGGCTGGGCGGCCTGCGAAGAACTGCGGAAGTCCGGCAAGGTCCGCTACATCGGCATCTGCAACTTCAACGCCGAGCAGATGGGCCGCATCGCGAAGATCGCGCCCATCACGTCGCTGCAGCCGCCCTACAGCATCATCTCGCCGGAGATCGAAGATTCGATCCTGCCGTACTGCGGCGCCAACAACATCGGAGTTATCGTCTACTCGCCCATGAAGTCCGGCCTGCTGAGCGGCGCAATGTCCCGCGAGCGCGTCGCCAATATGCCGGAGGACGACTTCCGCCGCCGCACGCCGAACTACCAGGAACCGCTGCTGACGAAGAACCTCAACCTCGCCGAACTCCTGCGAGGCATCGGCCAGAAGCATGGACGCACTACCGGCGAAGTCGCCATTGCATGGACGCTCCGGAATCCCGTTGTAACCGGAGCAATCGTCGGCATGCGCTCACCCGCCCAGGTCGATGGCATCATCGGCGCCGCCGACTTCCGCCTCAGCAACGCTGAAATCAACGAGATCGCCGCCTTCATGAAATAGGCGGGGCGGTTACGCGGCGGAGTGTTTTTTGGTGGACTTCTTCGGTTCCACCGCGCTTTTCCCGCGGCTCTTTTCGCTTACGGGCGCATTCGGCGCAGGCTTTTTTACGGCTGCTTTCTTCGCGGCGGCGGCTTTTCTCTTGCTGACCGAGATGCGCTGCGGCTTCTTCGTCATCACTTTGCTCGACGCCGCCGACACGTTGCTGATTTTTCCGGCGGGCACGTCCGAATCATCCTGGGTCTCGGCCGCCAGCACCGCCTTCTGCTTTCCGTAGAGCTCCCGATAAATCTGGCCGTTGCGCAGCACCGCCTGCACATAGTCGCGGGTTTCGTTGAACGGAATATTCTGGATGAACTCCGCGGGATCGTCATAGCCGTATTGCTCGACCCAGCGCCTGACCCGCGAGGGACCGGCATTGTACGCGGCCAGCGTCTTCACCCAGTCGCCATCCCAGTGGCTGAGCTGGCCGCGGAGATACGCGGTGCCCAGCCGGATATTGAGATTGGGCTCCAGCAGCATGCGGGGACTCGATACGCGAATCCCGTCCTGACGGCCCAGCATTCGGCCGGTGGAGGGAATCAGTTGCATCAGCCCATACGCCACTGGCGAGCGCGCCCCCGGATTGAACTCCGATTCCTGACGGATCAGGCCGGCGACGGCATAAGGATCGAGATCGCGGCTATCCGCGCTCGCGGTCAGGGTTTCCTGATAGGGCAGCGGGAACAGCATCTCCCAGAAGGAGCGCGAAGCTTTATCGAACGGCAGAGAGAGATAATCGCCACTGAATTTCTTCATCACGCGGAGCGCGAGATACGGAGTCGGCATGGAGCGCGAGAGCTCCATCGCGAGGAGCGTCGTCTGCTCGGCGGTTTGCCTGGCGCCGAATTCCAGTTCGTCCACCGCCTGCGAAGTCATGCCCGCCGCGATCAGCAAACGTCCGCGTTCAATGCGCTGTTTCGTTGCCGTGTTGGGAGCGGAGCCAATGTCATCGGGAATGGCGTTGGCGTGAACGCCGGTGGCTGTGTCCACCCAGGAACGAACAGTCACATCCAGCTTCGCGCCCGCCAGCTTCGGCGTGTTCAGACGATCGCGCGCCAGGCCCGCATAGTAGTAATGCGGGAACTGAGCGCTCAGAGCTTCATAGTAGGCGCGCGCGGCCCCGAAATTCGATTGTTGTTCGGCCTCGCGTCCCAGAAAAAACAACGCGTCGCTCACGTGCGTGTCATTGGGAAATTTCTCCACCTGCTCGCGAAGCAGTTCCACGCGCCGGGGACTGCGATCGAGCCAGGCCGACCACACTACGCGCCAGTGCGAAAGCGGCGCCGCCGCGTCGTTCGGGAACATTTCCGCCACCGCCTGATAGAGCGGGACGTACTGCGCGCGATCCTGCGTGAGCAGATAGCGGTTGCCCGCCGTGATGAGCGCCTTCAGCCGCCAGGGCGAAACCGGATACTCGTCGCCCAGTTCCTTTACCGACGCCATCATGCCGGAATCGTCATCCAGTTTTCGATAGGCTTCGGTGAGATAGTAGAGGCGCTCGGCTCCTGCTTCGGCGCTTTGCGGATGGAGCTTACCGAGATAAGAGACCGCGCCGGCGGCGTCGCCGTTCAGGTACAGAGCCGCGCCGACGCCTGACT
>CAZWTH010000127.1:0-1942 GCA_964636715.1 uncultured Solibacteraceae bacterium
ATTACGCGCTCGAGGAGTTGGCCTTGTTGCCGCCGATACCCAACCCCGAGAAGTTCTGGTGCATTGGCGTCAACTACAAGGACCGTAACGCCGAGTACAAAGACGGTTCGCAGCTCCCGGAATATCCGAGCGTCTTCGTGCGCAATCGGCGTTCTGTCGTGGGCTCTGGACAGCCGATCGAAATGCCCGGGGTCTCGGATCAACTCGATTACGAGGGGGAACTGGCGATCATCATCGGCAGGCCGGGCCGGCACATCCCGCGCGAGCGGGCCTGGCAGCATATCTTTGGCATGACGCTCTGCAACGAAGGCAGCGTTCGGGACTGGTTGCGCCACGGTAAGTTCAACGTAACACAAGGGAAGAATTTCGATCGTTCCGGCAGCATTGGTCCCTGGCTCGTCACTGGCGACGAGTTGGACCCACGCGGAGCGCTCGACATCACGACCAGAGTAAACGGCGAGTTGAGGCAACAGGGCACGACGGACGACCTCATCTTCACCTTCGATCATCTCATCAGCTATCTCTCGACATTTGCGACCCTCGTTTCCGGCGATGTGATCGCAACGGGCACTCCGACCGGCGCCGGGGCGCGCTTCAGCCCGCCACGGTGGCTCAAGCCGGGCGATGTCGTCGAGGTCGCATCGGCCGGAATCGGAATCCTCCGAAATCAGGTTGTAGCGGAGGCTTCGGTACCTCGATGATTGACGCCGAAACTGTCGAGGCGCTGGCACGTCGACTGCATGAGGCAGGCGAATCCAAGCGGCCTATCCGCATATTCACGATCGACCACCCGGATCTCACCATCAACGATGCCTACGCCGTGCAGCGGGCCTGGACGGGTCTCCAGGTCGCCTGCGGCCGCGTCATCAAGGGTCACAAGATCGGGCTGACGTCTAAAGCCATGCAAGCCGCGGTCGGCATTGCCGAGCCGGATTATGGCGTTCTGTTCGACGACATGTTCTATCCGGACGGCGCCACCATCGAATTCGAACGATATCGCGCACCCCGCATCGAGGCCGAACTGGCCTTCGTGCTCAGAGCGGACCTCGAGGGACCTGGCTGCACGATTTTCGACGTGCTTGACGCCACTGCGTACGTCACGCCGGCGCTCGAAATACTCGAGACACGAATGCACCGCGTCGATCCGGAAACCGGTGCGATCCGAGGAGTCGTCGACACGATTTCCGACAATGCCGCCAATGCCGCACTCGTGACCGGCGGCCGACCCATCAGCCCCACAGAGACGGACCTCCGATGGGTCAGCGCGTTACTATCCCGCAATGGCCTGATCGAAGAAACCGGTGTCGCAGCGGGGGTACTGAACCATCCGGCTCTGGGTATCGCTTGGCTTGCGAACAAGCTCGCGGACCAGGGCGAACTCTTGCGCGCAGGCGAAGTAGTGCTCGCCGGTTCGTTCACTCGCCCGATCGACGTCAGAAAGCACGACACCATTCATGCCGACTACGGCATGCTCGGATCGGTGTCCTGTCATTTTAGCTGAGGGTAGCGATGGCACGCCGCAAGAGCATTTATATCGACGGATTCAAGCACACAAATCCGATCCCGAACGCCAGCCGTATCGGCAATCTGGTGATGTCGGCGGTGATCGTCGGCAGAGATCCGACGACCGGGGCAATGCCGAAGCGCATAGAAGATCAGTGTGCGAACATGTTCGCGCACATGAAAGCCACTATAGAAGCCGCCGGTGGGACGCTGGACGACATTATCAAGATGACAATCTGGCTCAATGACCGCTCCCAGCGCGAGCCGGTGAACGTCGAATGGCTCAAGGCATTCCCCGACCTGCAATCGCGTCCCGCACGCCATTCGTTGCAGATGGACATGGAAGGGGGAGCTTTGGTGCAGTGCGAGTTCGCTGCTGTCATCGGCTGATGACTTCGGCCCCCCGCCCCTACCCTCAGTTCAGCCGCGCCGGGCGCTC
>CAZWTH010000128.1:0-28040 GCA_964636715.1 uncultured Solibacteraceae bacterium
TGAGTGGCGCCTTTGTTGATGTTGCAGTGCTGGATTCGGACCATCGGGGCCGTTACATTCTTGGAATTGAGTGCGATGGACGGTCCTATGCAACGGCAAGGTCCGCCAGAGACCGGGACCGGCTTCGGAGCGATGCGCTTCGGCGTCAGGGATGGCAACTATACAGGGTCTGGGCGATGGACTGGTACCAAAGACCCGACGAGCAACTGGCTCGGATAATCGCCGCGATTGAAAGCGAAAAGCAACGCCTTGGGGTCGAAGCCGATGACGTGGCGGAACGAGTCAGTGAGGCGGCGATCGAAAGGGAGGAAGCGAGCCAGATTTCCGTTTCAGGCGGTGACGATGCGTGCGTCTATGCCGAGGCGTCTCTGAACATCAGCGGGAGCGGGCTGGAGTTGCTGGATACTCCGGTATCAGCGCTCGCGGAAATCGTTTTCCAGATCGTCGAGATCGAAGGTCCCATTCATCAGGACGAAGTTCTCGTGCGGGTTCGCAACGCCTGGGGCCTCCACCGCGCCGGCGCCAGAATTCAGGAACATGTCTCAAAAGCGATTCGGGCAGCCCGAACATCAAAAGGATTGCCTCGAGAGGGTAAGTTCCTTTGTATCGCGGGTAAGGCTGTCAGGCTGAGAGACCGGAGCAAAGTGATTTCCAAAAGCCTGAGATGGCCTGAAATGTTGCCACCGGCGGAGATTCGCGCCGGAGTTACCGACATTGTACGAGAGAATTTTGGGGCTCGTCAGGACGAGATTGTGAATACAGTGCTGCGCCGTCTGGGTTATGCCGCGAGCAGCGTCAATCTTCGTGAGGTGGTCGAGAACGTTGTCGACAAGATGGTGGCATCCGGGAGTCTTGCACGGCATGGTGAATTGCTGGTATTGACTGAATCGTCCGCGGCTTTATAGATCTCCCTATGGGGGGACCTACGCGAAGACGCTTTGGATAGTTTTCCGCACGGCAAACGCATGACGAACGGGACTTCCTGGGTGTCCGCTCTCTCCATGACCGGAGACTCGTGAATTTTCAATCATGGCCGTTGTCACGGCAGTGCGGAAAACCGGCATCTGCCGCCACCGAGCACGCGTAGAGACGCGCGGCCGGTATCGGCACCGTAATGCGTTGGAGGGGCGAGTCGAGCGTCAGGAATACAGGCGGCGTATCTGGTCAGCGAAGGCGCTACAAATTCCACTCTTACAATGCGCGCCACTCGCGCGATTACGCCACAGACAGAAGATGAGCGCAGCTTCCGGTAGTATCAACTGCCTGTTTTGGAACCTCCCGGTCTCTTAGAGTGTGAGTACCCAAGGCCTTCCTAATGGATTCGAGCAAAACAAAGAAACCATTGCCGGGCCGGTAGCGAAGGCATTTAGGGCGCTCCTCGAAAGACTCCACGCCCGGTTTTTCCGAATAGAACTTTCGGGCATGATTCAGATCTCGCGCCGAGATCCGGGTTGCCACATTCCTTTGTTCGAGCATCGGTATATTCCTGCGCCATTATTGCTTTCGATGATCCGGCCGGCAGTGTTAAACTCGCTCAAGCCCAATGGCCACAGCTTCAGCCGCTCTGTCGCCGCGTACGCGGCCCATCTATCTCTATTTCGGGTTTTTGACAGTACTCGCCTACCTTGTCGCTCCCGAATATCTTCTTGATATCCCGACTTCCTACATGCTCAAGAACCACCTGCATGCGACGGCGCCACAGGTCTCGCTGTTCCGTCTAGTCACCGGGATTCCCCTCTATGTTGCTTTTCTGTTTGGTCTGGTGCGGGATCTCTGGAACCCGTTTGGATGGCGCGACCGCGGCTACTTTTTTCTGTTCGCGCCGCTCACCGCCATCGTATTTGTCTGGATGGCGCTGTCTCCGCTCTCCTACAAGATGCTGCTCATCGGGATGTTCGTCGCGATGTCAACGTTTCGCCTCATCCAGGCGGCCTATCAGGGACTGATCGCTCTGATCGGCCAGGAAACGCTCATGTCCGGGCGCCTGAGCACACTGTCGAGCACCGGCTTTCAGATTGCGATCATCGCGGCGGCCCTCATCTCCGGCGTGATGAGCGAAAAGCTTTCGCCACCGCAAATTTTCTTTCTGATGGCTGGGCTGATGCTGCCGATCGCGGCGTTCGGATTGTGGAAGCCAGCCACCGTTTTTGGCCATGCTTACGATCAACCGCAGGCAAAGGGCAGCGATTTTCGCGGCGACGTGCGGCGTCTCCTGAAGCACCGCGCCATTTATCCGGCGGCGCTAATCAGTTTCCTGTAGTGGTTCAATCCCGGCCTCTACACTCCGGTGCAGTTCTTCCTCACCAACCAGCTCCACGCGCCCGATGACGCCTACTCCAACTTCCTGGGCGTGTTCGCAATCTCCTGTATTCCTACCTATCTGCTCTATGGCTATCTTTGCCAGAAGATTCCACCCAACAAGCTGCTCTGGTGGAGCACCGCCGTCGCGGTCCCGCAAATGATTCCGCTGGCCTTCGTCCATTCGGGCGCCGCCGCGCTCATACTGGCTGTGCCCATGGGACTGATGGGTGGCATGGCCACGGCGGCTTACTTCGATCTGGCGGTACGATCCTGCCCGCCCGGACTACAGGGCACCCTGATGATGCTGGTTTCCGCCGGAGTCATGCTGGGGCAGCGTGGCAGCGATCTGCTGGGCGCGAAGCTTTACGCCGGCAGCCCGGCGCACGGGTTCCTCTATTGCGCGATCGCGACGACGGTTGTTTACGCGTCGATCCTTCCCGTCATCCTGTGGATTCCGAAACACCTGATCTCCACGACCGACGGCGAGCGGAACCTGGCAGTCGAGGCCGAGACAATTCAGACGATTGGGTGAAATTGCCGTTCGGCTGGACGGATGCCATTCACCGCGCATGAATCGCGCGACACGCAATTTCATTCCTCGTGACGCGGGGCGTTGGCTCAGGGCGTGACGGTGATCGTCGCGGTAACGCTTTGTCCGTTGAGATATGCGGTGATTGTTCCCTGGGTGGATGTGGTCACGTAGTTCGTCGTCACCGGGAAGGTGACGGAGTTGGCGCCTGGGGGCACGGTGACGGCCTCGGGAACGAATGCGGGAGAGCCGTTGGTCCACAGCCAGACCAGGATGCCGGCGCCGGTTGCCGGTACCGGCTTGCTCAGGGTCACGGTTCCGGTGGCGGATACGGAACCGGGGACCCTCGGAGGACTCACGGAAACGGAAGCCAGGGTGATGGGCGGCATGACGGTGAGCGTGGTGGTCACGCTCTGTCCGTTCAGAAACGCGGTGATTGTACTTACCCGAGGGCTGGCTACGATATCCGTCTGAAAATCGAAGTGACCCTCAGTGGCTCCGGACGGAATGGCGATGCTCGTTTGTTTGATGTAGCCGGGCGAGCCGTTTGTCCATAGCTGGACAACTTCGCCGCCTGCGGGCGCCGGGAAGGTCAGGGTCACGGTTCCCGTCCCTGCCGTCCCGCCGGGCCAGGTCGTGGCATTCATGGAAACGGAAGCCAGAGCGACGGGGACCACAGTGACGGTAGCGGTGAGGCTCTGTCCATTTAAAAATGCGGTGATCGTACCTTGTGTTGGTGTGGCAACGTAGCCGGTCGTCATGACGAAGGTGGCGGTGGAGGATCCGGCGTTGAAGGTGACGCTCGCCGGGACGGATAAGGGAAAGCCGCTCGTCCATAACTGGACTACGACGCCTCCGGCTGGCGCTGCTGAGCTGAGCGTCAGGCTAACAGCGGCAGACGAGGAACCGGCCACGGCTGGCGCGTTCGGATAAACGGAAGCCAGGACGGGGCTCATCAGAACGGTGAGGGTCGTGGTGACGCTTTTCCCGTTCAGAAACGCGGTGATTGTTCCCTGCGTTGTGGTTGTAACGTAACTGGTCGTGACTGCGAAGGTAGCCGAGAGAGATCCGGCCGGGATGGTGACGGTCATCGGGACGAAAACAGGCCAACCGTTGGTCCATAGCTGGACGACCGTACCTCCCGCGGGCGATGAGCCGGTCAAAGTCACAGTTCCGGTCGCGGATCCGCTATTGGGCACGGTTCCGGGATTCACGGACACGGAAGCGACGGCGGGGCGCGCCATGACGGAGACCGCAGTGGTGGCGCTTGCTCCGTTCAGAAACGCCGTGATCGTACCCGGCGTGGCGGCTGCAACGAAATTCGTTGTCACCGGGAAGGTGGCGGAGGTGGATCCGGCCGGGATGGTGGCGCTTGCCGGAACGAAGGCTGGCGAACCATTGGTCCAGAGATCGACAGTCACGCCTCCGGCAGGGGCCGGCACGGTGAGGGTTACTGTTCCAGTGGATAAGTCACCTCCGACGATCGCCGCGGGGTTTACTGAAACCGAGGAAACGGTCACGGCGGCCGTGGGGATGAAGGTGAAAACCGCGGATTTGCTGAGGGTGTTATAGACGGCTGAGATGTTGACCGATTTTGCTGAACTGACCGGCTGAGTGGTGATGTTGAAGCTGGCGGTTTTGGCGCCGGCGGGAACAATCACCGATGCAGGGACAGTCACCGAGCTATCGTTGCTGGACAACGATACAGTTGCGCCGCCTGCGGGGGCAGCGCCAGTGAGGACGACGTATCCGGTGGCTGATGTTCCACCAGCTACGGTTGCCGGATGTAAGGTGACCAGGGCAGGCGCGATCACGGCGTTCGACAGGGGAGCGAAAGCGACAGGGCCCGCGGGGCCTGGTGTTGAAAAGCGGCTCGCGAGGGAGTAGGTAGCGGTTGAAAGCACGGAGACGCCGGCGGGGTTGTTGTAACTGACATATAGATAGGCTCCGTCCGGGCTGGCGCGCAGATCGCGCGGGTCGCCAACGATGGTTTGATTGATCGTGGTCACTACGGTATAGCCTGCAGTCTTGAGGACTGACAGGAAGGAGCCGCCGCTATTGCTGGAGGTGCGATACAGGAAGGCGCCATCGGGACTTACGGCCAGACCTAAGGGACTTCCCGGCATGGAGACGCTGGCCACGACCGTGCGAGTCGCGATGTCGATGGCCGAGATCCCGTCGGCGCCGGAAACAAACACGACGGATCCAGCCGGCGACACCGCGAGGCCGTCAGGATAGGAGCCCGCGGAGGAAATTGTAGTCGCGAGTGTGTTGGTGGCGGTATCGATCACCGAAACGGTGCTGGAATCCGGATTTGCTACCCAGGCGGACGATCCATCCGGGGAAAACACGACCGACGTTGGCCGTAAGCCGGCCGGAATGCGGGCCACCACGCTGTTCGCGCCGGTTGCAATCACCGAGACTGTGTTGCCAGCCGGATTACAAACATAGACGGACTTCCCATCCGGCGATACCGCGATGCAGGCTGAGGCTGAGTTCAGCGGAATATTTGCGGCGACGGTGTTTGTTGCGGTCGCAATCACCTCGACCTGGCTGGCGCTGCCATCCGCGGCAGACTCCGAGACCCACGCGAATTTGCCATCGGGCGCGATTGCGATTCCGAGCGCGGGAGACGCGGTGGGAATAGTGGTTGTCACGGTATTGGCGGCGGTGTCCACTACCGATACGCCCGCGCTTCCCGCGGGAACGTAAGCAAATGCGGCAGCCGGCGCGGGCATGGCCGTCTGCTCCGTGATCCCGATCGAGAGCACCCGTGCGACGATGCCTCCGAATACGACATTCGGTATCTCTGTGTAGCCGGTTGTCTTGTCATCCTTCCGTGGCGCAGTTCCTTCCACCGTCTTCGTGCTGCCATCTTTCAGAACCACGGTGACGTCCCAGGAATAGAGACTTGTGGCCGGCGAGTCAGTCCGGATGTTCAGCGAATAGGTTTCCGCGCCCGGCACATAGCGGGAGCAAGTGTCCGCGAGGATGCCAGGAATGGCGCCGAGCGCGCCATTGACGCACAGTGGCCACGCGCCGAACGCGCTGATCCAGGCGTTTGTCCCGGCGTGCCCGAGTGAGGCGGCGGCAATCAGCGTGAGAATCGCGTGCTGGATTCTTCGAAGTGTCATTGCCGGTTGGCGCTTGGGGACGAGCTCCGCCCCGCTTCGGACGGCGCCCGGATGACCGGTAAGCAGGCGCTGGACTAATCTCAGTGAGTTATGGTTGCAGCGTACTTGATTCAGGCACGGTCAACAAGCTCGCAAAGTTACTGCAGCTCGCAAAGTTGCCGCACCGAGGATGGGATTAGCGCAACAGCCAGACGAGGCCGTTCTCGATCAGGGTGTTCTGGATGGGACTGGTGAATATTTTGTCGCCGTGGCCCATGTTGAGATAGAGCATTTTGTAACGGGTGTTGGTCCAGACGACCGGTACGTCGGTATCTTTGCCGGAGATCACGGTTTTGATGCCGAGCGGGTATTGCGATGGATCGAGCGTTACCAGTACGTGGACGTCTTTATCGAGGCGCGGACTGGGACGCCACGAATACCATTCGTTCGCAGGCGCCAGGAATGTCTTCGGAATTCCGCGCGTTATTGGACTTTCGGCGTCGTCCACGATCAGCTTCGCCGGCAGCGGCGGCCAACTGTTGACGCCGAATACGCCGCCGCCGAGGAACTGCCTGAACCAGGGCCAGTGTGTGTCGCGGTCGTTGTAAGCGGAGACGTGGAAACCGAGCCAGGCGCCGCCGTTTTCCATGTATCGCTGAAATGCCTCCTGCTGCGCGGCGGGAGGAGTTCCATTGAGCCACACCACTAATTGGTACTGCTTCAGGTTTTCATCGTTGAGATCGGCCCAGTTGCTGGTGGCCTCTATGCGCACGTTGTGGCGGTCACCGGCTTCGGCGAGGAATCGCAGCGCATCGGTGGCGAAGAGGACGTGATCGGCTTCCACATTGAGCGAGAAGAAAACCAGCGCTTTCGGTTGCGGCGGCTGCGCATGGAGCGTTGCCGCGGCGAGGAGCAGGGCCAGCGAAGCGGCACCCCTCATTGGGCATCCCCCGTTTGCCCCGCCGCCCAGAACACTGCGTTCCTGAAGAGCTGCACGAAATTCGGATTATCGAACAGGCCGCCATAGTGACCCATGAAGATGTACACGTTGCGCGCCTTGTAATGCGGGTTGGACCAGATGACGGGGTGGTCGCCGCCCATTTTGGTGGGACGGTCGGGGACGTAGCTCGATTCATCCACCGTCGCGAGAACGTTTACGTTGGGCCGCGGCGACTGGTTCCACGTGTACCACTCTTCTTTGTCGATGGTGAATGACGGCGGCAGTCCTTTGAACAACGGATGCGAGGGGTCTTCCACTTTCACGGTGGCTTTCGCGAAATCCGGGATGTAGCCGGTGAAGCGGATGCCGCCGAGGAATTGGGAAAACCACGGGTCCATGGGATATCCGTCGAACTCGCCGAGGAGGCTCGCATGATGGAAGCCGATCCATCCGCCCTTACCCTGGGTGATGTAATCTTCGAACGCTTTCTTCGCGGCCGGCGCCCAACGGTAAGGGGGATAGTTCAACTGGATGAAGAGCTGGTACTGCGAGAGCGTCTGTTCGTTCAGGCGATCCGTGCTGGTGATGTAATCGACTGCGAAACCGGTCTCCGCGGCCCAGCGATCGAGATACTGCCGGGCGGTATCGACGAACGACTGGTGATCCCCGCTCCCGGCCTCGGCCAGGGCGACTACGCGGAATTTCGGTTGGCGCGCGGCAGCGAGGGGCGCCGATCCGTCGATGATGGTGACGCTGGCATCACTGAGATTGGCTACGTATACCAGGTTGGCGGCGGAATCGACCGCCATCGCGTAGGGCATTGTTCCGGTTTTGACGGTTCCGAGCGGTTTGTTTGTTGAGCCATCTACTTCAAGGACGCTCCCGGTGGTCTGATTCGCAATGTAAATGCGGTTGGTTTTTGGGTTCACCGCGATTGCGGAAGGGCGCGCGGGCAGCGGCAGGGTTTTGATGACGGTTCCCGCCATGCTATCGACCGCGACCATCGCCGGGGGCGACCAGGTGAGGGCGTAGACGCGGCTGGTTTCCGGATTCACAGCGATCGCGAACGGGACGTCGCCTACGGGCACGCTGCGCGCGTTGCGTCCCGCGCCATCCACAATCGAGATACTCGCGCTGTCCTCATTCACGACGAAGAAACGATTGTTGCGGGTATCGGCGGCGATGGCCCACGGGTGCTTGCCTGTTGGCACTGAGAGCGCTTCATTCGTCGCCCCATCGATTTCGGTTGCGTCTTTGCTGCCGTAGTTCGCGACGTAGATCTTATTGGTGACGGGGTTCGCGACGACGCCGCGCGGTCCCTGCCCGACTCGAATCGTGGTTGCGTCATCGGTGGCGCCATCGATCACGGTGACGCTGTGGCCGTAGTTATTAGCCACGTATATCTTGTCAGTCGCCTGGTTCACGGCCAGGGCCTGGGGATAACTTCCCGCCTTGACGGATGCGAGGACCGTATCGTTTGCGCCGTCGATTACTGTGACTGTGCCGTCGCCGGGGTTGGCCACGTAGATACGGTTGGTCACCGGGTTCACCGCGATGCCCTCGGGAGAGGAACCGGTTTTCACGGTCGCGATGACGGACTTTGTGCGGCCGTCGATCACTGTGACCGAACTGCCGCCGTGGTTCGCAACGTACGCTTTGTGGGTGCTTTCGTTAACGGCGATGGCGATGGGCTGCTGGCCCACCGGGACGGTCTGCGCGAGCGTGAACGGGAGAGCAGCGGACAGAAAGGCAATCGAGGGGACCCACTTCATTCCGTCAGTGTACGAGTTCTATCGCCGTAGCTGCACAGGGCGGCGAAGCTGCCTCTCCGCCGGATTACGGAGCGCGGTTGGGCGGAATGCGGCCGGTTCCGCAGCGGCGGATGGGGGCGCGGTCAGATAGCTCGCGCTCAGCATTCGCACGGCGCCGTCACCGCCCAGGAGGACACCGGCGAAGGTCCCCGCATATGAGGCGGGAGTTATGGTCTGCACCATCGTGTTCAGATCCACCCGGTACAGCAGGATGGGGCTGGAGGCAGAGATTGCCCAGGCGGCCGATCGCGTGGGGTCGATCTGCCAGGTCAGCGCCACCTGGTTCGAATTCCCAATTCCGGAGGGGGCGGAGATGACGGCGTTGCGAACGCCATCGGTAAGCCACACGAAGCCGTGGCTGGATCGCATTTCGGGCGGATTCGCGCCGCACTGCGTCGAGCTTTCCACTCCGCCGCCATCGAAGTTCATCCATGCAATGCAGGATGGCAATGACGCGTTCACGACAAACACCTTATCGGTGGTCGCCAGCAAAACCGGCGCGCCGGAGGTGGATGGCAACGGCATTGATAAGGGCCGAGGCCGGTCGCGATCATAGATCGAGAGCGTGTACCCTCCCGGCGAAGTGTTGCCCATGGCGACCGCCAATGTTTCGGGGGCGCCGGCAATCACTCCCAGCGCGAGGATGTGCGCGCCCACTATGTCGGGCGCTCCCTGAACCTGAAAATCCAGATCGATGGAAGAGGTATTCGTATTGAACCGCTTGATCTCCAGGCCGGTATCTCCGCCGCCTATATAGACGTAGTTGCCGTCGGCGCTGACCGCGACGGCAGGGGCGCTGGAGATCAGACGGGTTATTCCCGCGATTTGCTTTCCGGTTCGCGCGTCGATCACCTCGAGATCAAAGGGACCCCTCGGCGAATAGTTCGGGGGCGCGGGGGGAACCAGCAGGTAGAGCAACTGTTTTACGGGGTCATACGCGTACGAAGACTGTCCGGTCACGCGCGAGACGGTCAGTGTGGCGACGTTCGACGTGAATCCCTGATTTGCGGCTTGTATCTGGTGAGCGCCGATAGTGGAAAGGGCGCCGGAAGGCGGCGTGATTTTTATCTGCGTTGCCGAAACGTACGATACCGGCACTACGACGCCATCCCATGTTGCGGTGGTTGAAGCATTCAATCCGCTGCCGTTCACGGTAACGGTTGCGGCGGGCGCGGCGGAATCGCTGAAGGGCACGAAGATCGTCGTGGTGGAGAGCGAAGGCACTGCTGTGGCCGCCGCATCCTGCACGACGAAACGCGCCGAGGGAGAAGTTCCGCCGCCGGGAGCAGGATTCGTAATGGTGGCGGTCGAGACGGAGGGCTGAGTCAACTCCGAGGGTTCGACCAAAAACTGCAGAGTACCCGTGACCGAACCCGGCTGTGTGGAAGGGACAAAAGTTGTGGCTCTGACCTGGCCGTTCCAGGTGAGAACCGAACTGGCGATGATGCCTGTTCCGGAGACGATGATCTTCGTTTCCGGCGCTCCGGCTGTCAGGGTGGCTGGAGAAATCGTGAGCGAGGCGGGAGTGGGATTGTATGCGGTGATGACCGCGGAGTTGGAGGCGCCGGCGCCAGGCGTCGTGGCGACTATCTGATTGGCTCCCAGTTGCAGGGCGGTCAGAGGGATGCTCGCAACGGTGATCTTGTTTGGCGAATCGACGCTCGAAACCGTAAGCGGATTGCCATTGAGCGTTAGCTGCTCGCCGTAAGAGAAGCCAGAGCCCAGAAGAGTCAGGCTACCCACGGAAGGAGGGTTCCCGGACGAATTGAGCAGAACCGTATCTGTCGTCATCGAGGAAATGACGGGGATGGGACTCGGGAAGGAAAGGCGGAGCAGGATGGCGTCATTGCCGAAAAGCGTGAATGGATCGTTGGTAAATGTGCCTCCGGCGAAGGCGGGCTGCACTACGCCTCGCGTGGCAGGGAAACTGTTGCCACCGCTGCCGGCGAGAAGAACCGCTCCATCGGGCGAGGCCTGCGCCGCGTTGTAAAAAGCGTCAGGAAGCAGAGTGCGCATTTCGATCGCCGACTGGGCCGCGTCCGAGCAGACGAGAGATTGGGTGCTTCCGGTAGTGGCCAGACTTCCGGGCGTGGGGGACTTGACCGGCACATTCAGAACACACACGCGCCCGGCGGGAAACACCAGTTTTGTTGAGGGCTGACTGGTGGTATTCGAAGAAGTCCAATAGTCGGAACTGTCAAATACGGTGGATTGCAGGAAGGCGCCGCCCTGCGGAGGAATCTCCGCAAAGTAGGCAGGCCCCGAGCCGATGCCGGGATGGACAGCCGGCGACGGAGCCGGCACAAGCGAGTGCACGCGCGGCACGTCGCTGGTCGCAATGCCCGCTATCCAGGCGTTGCCGGACGCATCCACCTGGACGTCACCCAGAGGACCGGGAAGAAGCGAAGCGTAAGTGAGCGACGAGCCAGCGGAATTCAGCTTCGCGATGAAGTCGTGCGGGAACGTGGGATTCACTCCGTCAATCGGATTGACGGCCGGAAACGTCCCTGAATTGGAGTAGGCGCTGTATCCGGTGACGATCAGGTTACCGGCGGCGTCGGTATGGAGCACGTTTGGTTTTCCCAGCGGGAAATATGTGGCGTAAACGGGATTGGTCAACGCGGCGTTCAGCCGGACGATCGCGTAAAGACCGGCGGCCGTGGAATACGCGCCTGACGTTGGCTGGAACGCGGCGCCGGGAGAACCGCCGACATAGACGCCGCCAGCGGAATCCACCGCAAAGGCAGTACTGCCGTACGCATTCGGCCTGAAATCGCTCAGCGGAAATCCGAGATAGGTGGCGGCCAGCAGCAAGCCGGTCTGCGCATTGAATTTCGCGACGAAGGTATCGGTGACAGTCGAATCGATTGTCGTCTTCCACGCGTTTGGCGTCACGGGAAAATTGGCGGAAAGCGTGGAACCGTAGAGGTAGACGTCGCCGATAGAATCGAGCGCGAGACCGAGGGCGCGTTCGGTTGCGGTTCCGCCGATGAAGAACGACCAATCGATCGTCGAGGCGTCCGGCTTGAGACGCGTTATGTAAACATCCGCCGACCGGAGCGAGACGGGTACGTTGAGCGGATAGCCCGGCAGTTCGGCGGCGGGAAAATCCGTGGAGAGCGTGGCGCCGGCCATGTAGATGTTGCCGGAGCTATCGACCGCAAGCTGGGTATCAAGTTCGCCTCCGGAGCCGCCCAGAAACGTGCCGAAATCGACAGTGGGATCGATGACGACAGGCTGCGCCGGATCGTGCGGGCCCAGGCGGAAGCCCACAAGATGGGCGTCCACCGGACGGAAGGCAACGTCGACAGGCTGACGTTTGCCGGCAAGAATCTGCCAGGCTACCGGGCGTTGTACGCGGCCTTCGGGGAGAGTGAGATCGCCATCGGAGGAAAGCCGGACAGCCTCATCGAAACGGAGGCGGATTTGCGAAATGTCCGCTGGATGAGCGGCGTCGAAATCGAATTCCAGGTCATCGCCGGAGTAGTGGAAACGGAGGTCCACGTCGCGGTAGACATTCTGAAACCGGACGGCGGCGAAGTGCGGTACGCCGAAAATCCAGGATGAGGGATCGCGGGTGAGCGCGTAGTGACTGACGCCCGGGAGCGGATCCGCGCCGGAGCCTTCTGCGCTGGCGTTCGCGGCATCGAGAGTGACGCCGATTGCGGCGCCGGTGGCGGTGCGCAGTCTCAGCCGGGAGGATTCGAGAGCGGCGAGACCGTGGGCGGAACGGCCAATGAACTTCGCCGCGGTTTGCGATTGCCCGCGGTTCGGCTCGAAATACGGGGCTCCCGGCAGGAGGCCCGCGGCAAAGGGGAGCAGCAGCAGGCTAACGAACTTCAATGGACACCTCCTGAGAGGAACTTTGACCGTCCACTGTGAGGACAACGGGGACCGAGGAACCAGGCGGCGTTCCTGACGGCACCTCGACATTGATCTGGAATGCCGACGTGACGAGGGTTGGAGCGGCGCCAGCGTAGGTTACCTTCGCGTCCTGGCCGCCGATCGATACATGAACATCGGCGTTGAGCTTGCTCGCGTCCGTCGCGAGGAGATTGTCTTCCGCCCCGGGGTAAATACCGCCACCGGTCCCGTAGAGGCTGATGACGGAGCCCGTCGGCGCGGGCGAATTGATACTGCCATCCTGATTCACCATGGCGAGCAGCCCTTTGCCGGATGCGTTGCGGGTGAGCAGCGCGGGCGCAGTTGCCGCGACCGTATAGGAGAGCTGGGCAGAAGGGATGCCGCTGCTCACGATCTGAACCGGGACCGAATCGCCGGGGACGAGACTGAAAGGAGCCGCAACATTGATTTGTCCGGGCGAGGCAAACAGAACAGTGCCCTGTTTATTGCCGAACCAAACCTGGACGTCGGTGGGTGGGTTGACGTTGTTACCCGTCACGGTGAACTGCTCACCCGCGGCGGGTCCCAGCGACGTTCCGAAAATGCTGAGAATCTCGCCGGGCGCGATGGAGCCTGCGCCGAAGCTGGCGGCGCTCACGATTCCGCCCGGCGTAACAGCCGGGGCCGGCCCGGCGAGAGGAGTGTGGAAGAACAGAAGCGGGCCCGCCGAAATGACTCCTCGCGTTGCGGCGATCAGACCATCGGCGCCGAAGCGAATCAGTTTCGAAGGACCCAGGGGAAGCTGCATGGTTCCCAGCGGGATCTGCGATTTGAGATCGAACGCCTGGAGGATCGCCTGGTAGCTTGCATACTCCGGCGGTGGAAATACGCCGAGAAGACGGCTGTTGACGGCGTCCGCCACGGCGGCTTGTGAAGTTCCGAGACTGCCCGTCGTCAGCATGGAGCGCCAGTTGAGGGAGACGCCTTCGTTGGTATAGAGGGTGGCGCCGACGACAGAGACAGGCGTACCGCCCGCCGACCTGACGAGGGAGGAGGCGGCGAGTCCATTCAGGTCGATCTCATAACGGCTCGTGGTATTGGCATACCCGAAGAATGCGTATTGCCCATCCGGGGAAACCAGCATGCCGCTATAAGCTTCGGATCCGTTGCCGATTGTATTGGCCCGCTGGACACCGTTGTCAAAAATGCCGGCGCTTATGACATAGGGCGAACCGTAGTATTCGATCAGCAGTGTGGAAGACGAGCCAGGAAGAATCGCCAGATCGACAACGTTCATGGCGTTGGTTCCACCTTTGGGAAGGGAAAAATCCGCCGTCGCGGTAAACGAGACGGGATCGATGCGGCGAACGATATCCGGCGCGACGCCGACGTAGAGGGTGGATGAATCGGCTGAAAGCGCCATGGGACCGCCCGCGGCGCCCAGCGCCAGCGTGTTCGTGATTGCGCCTGTATTCACGTCGATGGCAATCAGGGAGTTCACCGCGAAGCGAGGATCCGCCGTGGATGTTGCGCCGCCGGAAAGCATGTAAGTAGTGGTGGCGCCGGTAGTGAGGTAGAGTTTTCCACGCGCGCTGTCGTACAGCGTGGCCATGGAGGCTACCGGGTAAATCACCGGCATCGCGACCGTCCCGATCAACGCGTTATCGCGGGCGTCGTAGAGAGCGAGCTGGCCGATTTGCGACTGCGCCAGATCGTCCGCCGTCAGACTCACCGCGAATCTTGTGCCGTAAGGGTAGCTGCTCGAAAGCACCTGAAACGTTCTGGAGGCGCCGTTCCACGTGATGGCGAAAGGAATATCGGCAAGGGTGGTACTGGTGACGTCGAGAGTCTGAGCGCCGCCGCCGGCAACGAGAGTCGGGGCGTCCGGGTGCAGAGTGACGTCCGCGAGCTGGGCGAAAGCGGCGGCCGAAACAAGAACGCCGATCAGGATAGATCGTGAAAAATTGCGCATGAAAATAAGCCCGCTTAGTGAAGCGCTACGGTAACTCCGGGTTGAGAAGGATTGTTATTCGCGATAACGAGAACCTGCGCGGGGCCGGGCGGCAAATTGGCGGGGACCTGCACGTTGATCTGAGTCATGCCCGCAATGAGGGCGGGCGCCGGACCTGCGTAAAGAACCTTCGCATCCTGCCCGCCGATGGTGACGCGAACGGAGGCCGCGAGCGTGGGCAATGGCGCTGCGAGCACGGTTCCATCCGCTACGGTGGGGGACATGGCGCCGAGGCCACTGGCGTAGAGCGCGATGACGTCGCCGGCCGATGCCGGATTGGCGGAATTGTTCAGAGTTCCGCCGCCGCCCGCCGCAGGGTAAAGAAGCGCGGCCGCCGGCCCGGATCCGGAAGCATCCGCGGTGAAGACGCTCGGGCTCGCGGCCACGACATTCACGGTGAGGGAGGAGCCTGGTTTGCCATCGACAACAACCTTCACCACCGTTTTCGATTTACCGGCGATTGCGAAGGGCGCCACGGCGGCGACCTGTCCCTGGGAGACGTAAATCAACGGCGCGGCGATGTCATCGAAATAAACAGAAGACCCGGAGAGCGCGAAGGGGAACCTGCCGGAGGAATCCGGCTGGGCGCTGAGCAGAGTGGATGGTCCCATTTGCGAACCGAAGAGCACCATGATCTCGCCGGGCGCCACGGAGCCGCCGAGATAACTGGCGGCATCGGAAACGGCTGCGATTGCCGCGGGGGATGAATTGGGATCCGCGGTGATGTTCAGGGTGATGGGGATATCGGTTTCCGGGCTCGCGTAGGGGTAGGCGGCGGCGATTCCCAGCTTGTCGGAATATGTGCCGGGCGCGAGCCCTGTGGGATCGACGCTTACAGAGAGAGTCGCGGGAGTACTTCCATTGCGCGGGGTGACGGAAGCGAAACTGGGGAAGTTATTGATGCCAGCGTTGAAATAAGCGGGCTTCAGCGTGGGGCTTGTGAGCTGAACCGTCTGGGCCGGCGGCGGCGGACTGCCGATCTGATAGTTGAATACCAAGGGCGTGGTGGGGAAAACGAGATAGGGGGCGTCGTAGAGGCTATAGGTGATGGGAACAGTGATGTTCGTGGCGCCGGACGTCACGATGAGGTTCCCCTGATAGACTCCCTCCGGCATTGTCGTGTCGAAAGACACTCCGATGTTGACAGGCGTATGGGACAGGCCCCCGGCGATGATCCACGGCGGGTCGCCGTGCCACGTGACGGTGGCCGGCGAGGCGCTGGTGACGGACAGTTGCGGAAGCGGGGCATTTTGCCCGCCGCGGGTCCAGGTGTAATTGACGGAAGACGGCGTTACGTCGAGAGGCGCGCCGCTGGAGACATCGACCGTCAGATTGCACTGGATGCTCTGTCCCGCTTCGCCATTTACGGAGAAGGTGAAGTAATAGAGGCCCAACTCCGCGGCCGATGAATCCGCCGAGAACTGAATGCTGCCGGGCGTAGTGGTTCCAATCTGCTTCGCCTGCAGCCAGGTTCGAGACATGCCAAAGAAGAAGCTGAAGGAAACGCCGGTGGTCGACCCGGTCACATCGATTGAAACCGGCGTGACAGGCTGCCCCTTCACGATGTGAAGGGTAAGGGCCGTGGAGGAAACCTGGATTGTGGCCGCAGGGCTGACAACGTAGTGGACGTTGATGGTCTGGGATCCATTGGTGAGGCCCGCCATGCTCACCGTTATCACGCCATCGTAAGTGCCGGGCTGGAGCGCGGCGACGTTGATCGAAATCTGATCGTGATGCGGCGAATTGTAGTCCGGGAACACGCCCACATAAAGCCACGACGGCTGATTCGAAACGGCCGTAAGGTTGAAATACTCCGAGCCGAAATTCTCGGTGACTTCCACTTTCGGAGACGTGAACGTCTGTCCGTAACGAATCGGGATATCCACCTGAGTTTTTTCGAGAGTGAAGTAAACCTGAGGCTGGACCGTCAGGGTGACCGGAACCGAGAGTGACTTTGCCGGTTCGGCAGCGGACGCGACAGTGACGGTCTCAGACGTTGTTCCCGGCGGAAGCGACGCGGAGGTTGCCAGACCGAAGGTGAGACTGGAATTATCCGGCGTCACCGACGCGGAGAGAGCCGGATTGCTCGAAGAGAGCGTCAGGGGAAATGGCGCGGTATTGAAACTCAGCGGAACGGTGGTTGCCGGCGGAGGCGGCTCACCGATGCGCCATTTGAGGGTGGCGGCGGCCGACTGCACGAAGAAGTTGTCGCCGGTGAAGGCGGAGGTATCCCAGGCGACAGCAAAGCCGGTGAAGAGCGGCGCCTTGGTATATGCGCCTTCCGATTTTGCGGGCGCGGAAGGCTGCAAGACGCCCGGAGTGGTCTGGAGGCCGCTAAAGACCGCGCCACCTGTCAGGGCCTCACCGTCCGGCCGAACCGCGAGGAAGCCGGTGAAAGTCGCGAGGCCTCCAATGAATTCCAGCCGTGAGCCATCGGGAGCGAGTTTGTCGATTACAGGTTCGCCGAAGTACGCGGCGGCGCCCCCGCTGCGCCACGTATTGTTATTCAGGAAATAGATATGGCCCGCGGCGTCGGTCTGGAGGTTCCAGCCGGAGAACGGAATGCTGGTGTTCCAGACGATGCGAAGAGGAGCCCATGCAAGCTCCGCCACATAGCCCTGCGAATTGGATTCGGGCAGGGCAATGGTGTGGTGAATTCCCTGCCCTGCCAGATCCGAGGGCAGATTGGGATATCCGCCGATGATGGTGTTGCTTCCGGCATTTGCCATGGAAGCGACGTTGGTCCCGAAATAAGAACCGCTCAGGAGCGAACTGCCATCGGCGCTCAGACGAGCGATCACGCCCGCCTGCGCGGAGTTTGTAGTGGCGAGAGCGTCCGGAGTAACCGGAAAATCCGTGGACGAAGTGTAGCCGCACAGCATGACGTTGCCGGCGGAGTCGACATCCATGTCCGTAAGAGTCTCCGAACCGCTGCCGCCGATAGCGGTGGCGAATAAAGGCGCATTGCCCGCGGCTGTGAGGGCGATCGCGTAGAAATCGCTATCGCCTTTCAGATCGCGCTGATATGCTCCGGCGGTGCCCAGAAACCCCGCGGACCAGAGAGTTCCCGCGATGTAGGCGACGCCATTGCGGACGCGAAAGCTCTTCGGACTCACGGTCCAGCCGGGGTTGCCGAGATACGTGGAGTATACGAGCTGACCGGCCGAATCGAGTTTAACGGCGTAGCCGGCGGAACCAACCGCAGTGGTGTTCCACGCGCCGGGCGTGACGGGAAAAGTAGCGGTCTGGTCGGTGAACCCGGCGAGATACACGCTGCCGTCGGCCGCAGTTCGGAGCCCGGCGACGTGCAAGACGGAGTCGCCGCCGTTCACCGTTTGACCGGAACCAAGGACGGTGGTGTACTCGACGGCGGAGGCATCGCCCGAGAGCCGTGTGACATATGTGAAGGCGACTCGCGAAGCGAAGGAAGCACCGGGGAAATTGATGGAAGTGGAAGTGCCCGCGACGATCGCGCGTCCGCCGGAATCGGCCGCGATGGCCCACACGGAATCGTCGCCGTCCCCGCCGATGTAAGTGGCGTATTCCACGACGGGATCGATGGTCAGAGGGAGCGCCGGGTTGTATTGGCCGAGGTGGAAGCGAAGTTCTTTCTGGTTCGCGGCGGTTCGTAATCGGAAGGAGCAATCGATGTCTTGCCGGACTCCATTCACTGTCTGCCACGCGACCGGTTTCTTCAGAATGGGACCGCCGGACCCGGCGCGAAGATCGCCATTCGCGGTCAGAAAAGCTGAATCGGGAACCTGGAAGCTGAGATCGCCGGGATTGGCGTGCGCGTCGATATTGGCGTCAAATTCCAGGGTGTCATCGCTGAAGCGGAAGACGAGATCGATGCCGGGGAAGGGAGCGGTGACGCGCACGCTCCGAAAGTGAGGCACGCCGATTCGCCATTGGGCCGGATCGGGACTCGTGTAGTAATTTGTCTGGCCTCCAGTGGTCTGTTCTCCGGCAAGAGTCGCGATTTCGGATGCGCGCCAGCCGATCACGGTAATGCCTTTATCGTTTTGGTCGTTGAGGCTGGCGATGGCGACTCGATCACGGCCGATCCGGGCGGCAACGCCGCCACCGACGGTTACGAAAGTGGTATCGGACGGCTCGAAGTGTGTGGAGGCTGAAGAGGAGGCGGCAAAACTAAGGTAAATTCCGAATAAAACCAGGGAAAATCGCTGAGATAACCCCAATGTTACTAAGGACATCGGCCAATGTTAACAAATTCTTTCCATGAGTTGCGCCGTTAAATTCAAATTGAAGCGCATAAAGTACGTTAAGTTACGGCACGTAATGGGCCATATGATTCGGGCTGATTTCCCGGCCATGAGTGTCTATCTATTCCTGGGAAGTCACGGTGCATCCTAAAAAAAAGGCAGCGCGAAGACGGTGCAGGAATTGCGCCACGAAAGGTCACCGAGGGGAAACGCCAAAACGCTTAAACCGTGATTTTAAGCACATCTCATCAGGAGTACCAGGACTGTCAGCTTATTTACCTTTGGCAGCATCATCAGGTATAACTGGACACGGAGGAGGAGATTAAAAAATTCTATGAGCTATCGAAATTTAATAGGAGCCGCGCTTCTTGCCGGCGCCATGAGTCTCGCCGCGAACGCTTCGTGCATCGGCGCGTGCGGCACTGACGGGGCTAACGGAGACATTACTGCCCCCCCAGGCGGAGGCGGCTATTCGTATGTCACGACGTACGGTGGCACGAGTGGCGGTGGTCTTTACCCAAGCCTCGCGCCTGCAAACGCCACGGCAACGAATGGTTCCACACTTGTCTCGGACGCATTCAGCGCGGCTGAAGGCGGGCAGCTTTCGTTTAATTTCAACTTCATTACCTCAGATGGAACCGGCGACTATCCCGATTTCGCATGGGCCGTTCTGGAGGATGCCGGGGGCAGTGTTCTCGATACGCTTTTCACGGCTCAGACGACCCCGCCTCCGGGCAACACAGTTCCCGACGCGAATCTGCCGCCAAACAGCGCCACGCTGATACCGTCGACTTCCGGCAGCAACCTGGGAAGCGGCGGCGATGGTGGACCGGTCTGGAATGAGCTTGGCGGCGACTCAGGAGAGTGCTGGGAGGGCACAACTCAAGGATGCGGTTACACCGGCTGGATTCAGTCGCTGTATACCATCACCGCAGCGGATCTCAGCGCCAACCCGAGTGGAATTTTCCATCTTGCGTTCGGAGTCTCCAACGCCAACGATGGCGATTATCAGACCGGTCTGGCGATCGCCGGTGAACTCATCGACAACAACCCGATCGGCAGCGGCGCCGCTCCCGAGCCGTCGACTGTCGTGATGCTGGGCGGGGCCATGCTGGCGATGGGTTTCATGATCCGCCGCCGCGTGACGCAGCAGTAAGTTTCACAGAGCGAGAGAAAAAGCCTACGGCCTCAGGGTCGCGGGCTTTTTCTGTTTTATAGAAGCCCGATCCGCCATCGAGCCTCCGCCTGCGCAGCGATCCACGAGCAGGATCGCGCTACGAGTCAGACCGTATGTCAACGGGCTGCGCGCCGCCCGGACGATTTCCAGACTGTCGATCCAGCAAAGGCTGAAGCCGAAGCATCATGGAGCGCTGCAGAAGCGCCGGGTAGAGATGAAGAACGACGCCTGGCGCCAGCATCCAGGCGGCGCCGGTCCACGAATGCTTGCCGAAGAGAGCGAGGACCGCCAGGAAGAAGTGAATGGCAAAGCAGATTCCATGGGCGATCGCGCCGAATCGCGCGTGCTCTTCGAGCGATTGCAGCCCTGACTTTTTACCGGAGAATCCGCGCATCGGTTTGATCAACCGATTCCATCCGGAGACATCGAGCAGCCAGCCGAAAACTCCGATACCGGCGATGCGGTGGAGTGCGTGCTCGCCCGCCGGGACGCGCAACCATTGGCGAGGCACACGCCGCATTACGGCGGCGGGAATTGCGGGCTCGACGCTGCATGTTCCCCACGCGACCGCCACGGCATACCAGGGATTGGCCGGTCCCATGACGAACCAGAACACCGTCAGATATGCGGCGAAGAACAGCAACGCGAGCCGGTACCAGCCGCTCTGAAAGACGGCCATGGGATTGGATTTCGGCGAGGGCGGATCTTCAATCATCGGCTACCGAGACTGATGACCGTTTGCCCCACAGGCTCGCTCACCAGGAATGGAACTTCGCCGCCCCAGAATTTTTCGATCAGCGGGAGCGCTTCGGTGAAGTATCCGGTTGAGAGGAAACTGCGCCGGCCGCTGTGCGAGCGGTCATATTCGGGATGACGATCGAGATAGGCCTTCAGAGCGCAAGCAGTGGCATCCGGCTGGTGGATCACCCGCACACCCGATGGCAGAGCGGAAGCGAAGAGGTCGGCGACGAGAGGATAGTGCGTACAGCCGAGAATCACGCACTCGGGCGCGCCGCCGAGTCTGCTCAACAATTCACCCGCGTATTGTTCGACGAGGGCGCGCAAATCGGAGCGAGGCACTCCGCGCTCGATGGAGCCGGCGAGTTCGGGACAGGCTTGCTGTACCACTGTCAGACCGGGCCGGCGTTTGCGGATTTCGATGGGATAGCAATCGGTCTCGACTGTGCGGCGGGTGGCGAAGATGGCGATGGTCCCGTCCCGCGCGATTTCAGTCGCAGCCTCAATTGTGGGTACGACGATGCCGATTACGTTTCGTGCGATGCCGTCCTCGCGCTGACGCACGGGCAGCCAATGCTGCTGAATCCATCGCAGCGCCACCGTGGAGGCCGTGTTGCACGCAACGATCACCAGCGTGCAGCCTTCCGCGAACAGACGTTCGAGAGCCGCGCAGGTTAAGTTCAGTATGTCGATGGGCGAGCGTGTTCCATAGGGCGCGTTGCGGTTGTCGCCCAGGTAAACGAAATCGCGTTCGGGCAGGGCCTCAATCAGAGCGCGATGCACCGTCAGGCCGCCGAAGCCGCTGTCAAAGACACCGATCATGTTCTATTCGGATGGCGCATATCCAAAGACATGGATATCATAGAAAATTTTCCCGGACGACTGTCGAATTGCAGCGGCGCCATTCGTCGTTATAGTGAAGGCGGGCAACTGGCCCGGCTGAAAACCATTTCAGGAGATGACATGCCGCAATATCTGGTTGCTGTGTACCTGCCCGACGACTATGATCCGTCCACCGAAACCAAAGAGACTATTGAGGGAATTCACGCGCTGAACAGGGAGATGATCGCCGCCGGCGTCCGGAAGCTGGCTTGCGGACTGAGCCCGAAGACGACGACCGTGCGGGCGCAGCCGAACGGTGAGGTGCTCGTGACCGACGGACCGTATTCAGAGGCCAAGGAACACGTGGGTGGTTTCTGGATACTGGAGACCGCCAATCTGGAGGAGGCGCTGGCATGGGCTCGCAAGGGCGCGAAGGTGTGCCGCGCATCGGGAGAGGTGCGAGAAATGTTCTTCCGTCCGGCGCCCGCGGAGAGCTGAACCTCAGGGCAAGAACGAACTAACGCCGCGCCTGACCTCTAAGATGGGGGCAGGCGAGCATGAACGAGGTCCACGGGACGGTTGAGGCGGTGTGGAAGATCGAGTCCGCGCGGCTTATCGCGGCGATCGCCCGCGTCACACGCGATATCGGTATTGCAGAGGAACTGGCCCAGGACGCGCTCCTGGCGGCGCTCGAGCGGTGGCCCGAAGAAGGTATTCCTGAGAATCCGGCGTCATGGCTGATGACCGCGGCGAAGCGGCGCGCCATCGATCGTCTCCGCCATGGGCAAATGCTCATCCGAAAGCACGAAGAAATCTCGAGGGAGCTTCATGCGGAGCAGCGGCGGTTCGGAGAGGCCATGGACGAGGCTCTGGACCAGGTGATCGACGACGATGTACAGCGCCTGATCTTTACCGCGTGCCATCCGGCGGTTGCGATGGAAGGACGCCTCGCGCTGACGCTGCGTTTGATCGGCGGCCTGACTACGGCTGAGATCGCCCGCGCTTTTCTTGTGCCTGAGAAAACGATGGGGCAGCGAATCTTTCGCGCGAAGAAAGCGCTCTCGGACGCGCAGGTGGCCTTTGAGACGCCTCGCGGAGACGAATTGCGCCGCAGAGTGCAGTCCGTACTTTCGGTGGTCTATCTGATCTTCAATGAAGGGTATACGGCGACCTCAGGAGAGGAGTGGATGCGGGCCGCGCTCTGCGAAGAAGCGCTGCGGCTCGGACGTATGCTGGCGAAACTTCTTCCGGAGGAGTCTGAGGTTCACGCGCTTCTGAGTTTGATGGAGTTCCATGCGTCGCGCACGGCGGCCCGCCGCGGAAGCAATGGCGAGGCCATCCTGCTGCCGGATCAGGATCGCTCTTTGTGGGACAATGCGCAGATTCAGAGAGGAATGAACTCGCTCGAACGCGCGCAAGGGCTCGGCGGTGAAGGCCACTACTATGCTTTGCAGGCGGCTATTGCCGCATGTCACATGCGAGCCCGTGCGGCTGAGGAGACGGACTGGGAACGGATCGTCCTTCTCTATGACGGTCTGATGCAAATCACACCATCTTCGATTGTAGCGCTGAATCGAGCGGTGGCGGTGAGTATGGCGCAAGGGCCGGCCGCGGGACTCGAGGCGCTCGATGCCATCGCCGCGGGCTCCGGCGCCGCGCTCGCCGGCTATTATCTGTTTCACAGTGTTCGCGGGGATTTGCTGATGAAAATGGGCAATTTTTCGGAAGCGCGCGTGGAGATCCAGCAGGCTATTGCCGCGACGCAAAATCTGCGGGAACAGGAGTTGCTGACGCGGAGACTGAAGCAGATGGAGAGAGCTTCCTCCTCCAATTAGGATCGAAAGAGCTGCTCAGTTAGCGCCGGGCGGGCTGCAGCGGTCCACGACGGTCACTTCGAGCGGGATTCGCCGGTTCTCCAGATGAAATCCGACTGCTTCGGCGGCTTCGCGTACTCGGTCACCGAAGCTCTCGTTCGGCTGAGGATCGATGCGCGATAAGGCGAGGACGAAGTCCCAGGCTCCTTTGAGACCGGTCTCATCGGAAACGGGCGCGCGGAGCATCTGCGAGAGATAGTTGGTGACGCCGTTCATCGCGACGGAGGTAAATACGATATCGCGCTGATCGTTCATGCGGATCGAGTACTTCTCGTCAGCCGACGCAGGCTTTACGTTCGCCATCGTTTTCGGAGGGCGCAACACGAAGCCCGCAATGTCTCGCGTCTCTTTGTGGGATTCGAGCCTGAATCGGTCCGCCAGCAATGCCAGGATCGCCGGAGCCTTTTCGTCCTGCGTGAGAACGTGGTCTGATTTGGCCTCGATGTCGTAGCGGTCCGTCCGCATCCACGGTGGGCCGCCGGCTACGCGAAAGAGCTGGAATCCATTCAGGAAATCGAGGATGTCGCCCAGCGTGGCCGCCTTGATGACAAGGCGCTCACCCTGGAAGTAGAACTGTCCGTCGCGGGCCGTCGATCCGGGCGCGGAGGGACGAATGGAGGCGACGTCAAAATGCGGCTGAGCGAATACGGGGGTGGTGGCGGCGAGAAGAAGGAAGAGCGAGCGTTTCATGGCAGGTAAGGCCTGGAGATAGTTTGACGCACGAAGACGCAATCCGTGGAGACATTTGTGACGGACTGCTTTTCGGTATTGGCCGGCCGCGATCAGTTCGGTGATGGTTCTTCGGCGTGTTCGACTGTAAAGACATGCAGGGGCGCGTGACCGGCAACGAGGCGGAGGCCGAGTTGCGATTGCAGGTCAGAAAGGAAATCGGGGAAGTTCTGACGCTGACCGGAGGCGTCCGTGCGCTCGCGTTCCGTTTCGAGGCGCATGACATAGCGTTTGGTCAGGCCTGTTCGATCAATGACCGGGCGGTCGATAAAGGCGAATCCGCCGAAGCGGCCGTTCGTCTGATTCACGAAGTCTTCGACTGAGGTGAACGTACGGCCGAAGATGCCGTCCGCCGGCTTGGGAAACTTTGGAGGCGCTTCGCCGGCCTTCAGTTCGGGGAATTTGACGCCGTGCGATCCGACTTCGAGGAAGTAGACCGGCAGTTCACGCGTGGCGTCGCCGAGGCGCAGTTTAAAGCGATCGGCGAGTACCCCGCGAAGAAGTGGAAGATAATCTTTCTCGCGCATGGGGACATTGGCCGCCGCTTCGATGCTGTACAGGCGCGACGAGAACCAGCCTGGCTCGTTGATGAGCTGAGTTTCGCGGATTCCGTAGAATCGCAGAATGAAGCCGTGCATCGTGCCGGCGATGCTCAGATGGCTGCCGCGCGGATTCTCATGCCAGTGCTCGCCCTGGTTTGCGGGATCGACGAGTTTGATCGCGACGGCTTCGAACGCGGGCGTGGGGCCGGCGACGGCGGCGGGAGTCTGCGGGGCTGCAACCAGGCGGAACGCGGTCATCGAAGAGACGAGCAATAAGGCAGCGGCGATCGTGGATGCGACCGCGCAGGTCCCCGCCCTGCCTCGTGGGCGATGAGCATCGACCAGAGAATGGATGCGTGCGGTCAGATCGGCGCGAGCCGCCATTGCCAGCACGGGTGAGACCGGGGCGGACGACATACGGCGAGCGAGCGCGACCAACTGATCGGCGTAGGCCATGCTGTCCGAACGGGAGAGCACGGCGTCGTCGCAGGACTTTTCCGCTTCGAGTACAAGCCGGCGCCAGGCAATCCAGACGAGCGGATGGAACCAATAGACGGAGCAAAGGAGGCGCGAGGCGACGTGCCAGATGCGGTCGCGGCGGCGGACATGTTCAAGCTCGTGCAGGATGGCGCGGTTGAGATCTTCCGCGGGCCAATGCTGCGCATCTGGGGGAAAGAGAATCATGGGACACAGAATGCCGCAAACGACGGGGCCTGGCAGCGCTTCGTGGATGCCGACGGCTACGAAACCGGCTGCGGACTCGCCTTCGCGCCAGGGAAGAGCGTCTCGGCGCAGAATGTGCGATCGGCGAGTTGCGAGGAGAAGCGGAGCGACGGTGAAGAGGAATCCGGCGAACCAGGCGGCGAGGAGCAGGGTGGAGAGTGACGGCAAGGCTGGCTCGGGCTCAGAGCGCGAAACACGAGGGGCAGCGGAGGATGGGACATCGAAGCCGTGGACCGTGGGCGCCGGCGGCAAAGCGAGTGTGTTGCGGGATGACGATTTCACCGGGATTTCGACGCGCGGCATCCGGGAGAGGGAGACGGGCAGCAGCAGCAGGCCGCCGAAAGTCGCGGCGAGGATGGCGTGACGCAACGCAGCGCGGCTGCCGCGGGCCATCCGGACGGCGAACAATCCGAGCGCAAGCGTAACGGTCACTTTCGCGAGGAGAATTGCGAAGATCATGAGTTCTTCTTCCTTTCCTGCCGGGCGCGGTCGATATCGCGCGACAGCGCGTCGAGTTCATCGCCAGTGAGCCTTTCTTCAGCGACGAGAGCGGTCATCATCTGGCGGATCGAGCCGCCGAAAAAGGTCTTTACATATTGCTGGAGCGCGGAGCGGCGCGCGGTGGCGGGCGAGGCGATTGCCGAGTAAAGATACCGGACGCCTTCCTGCTGGTGCTTCAGAAAGCCCTTCTTTTCGAGGCGCGCCAGCATGACGCGCACGGAAGAATCGCCGGGCGGATCGGTCAGCCGCGCGCGGATTTCCTCGGCGGAGGCGCGATTGCCGAGGGCGAAGACGGCGTTCATGATTTCCCGCTCGCGGCGGGTCAGGGTTTCGGAAACAGGGTTTGAATGCGACACCTGTCACATAATACTGCGACATGCGTCGCATGTCAAGGGGTTTGTTGGATAGCTGCCGTTCGTATGTGACCAGCCTGCGCGCTGGCTTATAGCGCCGGTTTGACAACCGTCAGATTCGTCCACTGAGTCGCGCCCTGCTTTTTTTGTGGAGCCATCCGGTCATAGACCGTAAGCTGCATCATGTAATCGCCCGGCTCAATTTCTTTGCCGATTCGCATCCCGCCGTAGAGATAGTTCTTCGCCAGCGTTTTCGGCGGAACGGGGAGGCTCTTGCTGTCAAACACGGGCTCGGTCGCTCCATCACGAAACAGCCGGACTTCCATTTCAACGCGCGGTTCCCGTGGCGGCTGCGAAGCGTTTCTGATGCCGAATACATCGCATCGGAATTCCAAAATCGCCCCTGCCGCGTATTGAGTCCATGACGAAAGGTTGCCGTTCGATGAGGACTTCGCGGCCGAAAGCTCGATACTCGAAAGCGCCAGTTGCGGTTTATTGAAATCCGGAACGTCAAGAAACGAGTAGGCGGATCCAAGGTCACCGGAGTTTTCATCCCGCACCGCGGCCCGGATCTGGTAAGAGCCCGCCATCGGCAGAGGAACGTCACTACTGGAGAAATGAAGACCGGAAGCCTTCAACGCCACTTCTTCTTCAGGCGTCACATCGAATGTATAGGTATGTTCGCCGCTGCGGACCGGACTCCCATCCTGACGGAACACCGCCACCAGCACGCTGTAACTCAGCTTCTCCCTTCCATCGGAACCGGGAACGAATTTCAGGTCGCTCCCGTTAACCTGCAGCATGGCGCGAAGTACGGCCCCTCGCCGTTTCGATTTTGAGTCAGGAAGTGTTGCTTCGTAAAGAGGATCAGCCCGCAGACGTATGTTGCCGGCGGCGAATGGAGAAGCCAGCGCTTCCTGAAGATATTCGTGGGTAGTACGCGGCTCGAGTTTCGCGGGGAGCCCGGAATCCGGCGCCCCCAGAAATCCGTTTCTCGCTCTCACAATCAGTCCGGGCCGCCGGACCTTCACCTGAATGTTGTGATGAACTGCCCGGTCCTTCACCGGATCGAAGTCGCCGCGATCGGGCTGATATCCGATCAGGTAATAGCCGCTCATATCGTCCAGCACTTTGCCCAGATCTTTGGTCAGTGGTTTTCCGGACACGTCCCGAAGCCAGAGTCCACCTGTCTCTGTGGCTAACAAACGATAAGGCGCATCTTTGCCAACTACAAAACTTTTGGCGGAGAGGGCGGAAGGGACCCCGGTCGGGTCGATCACGTAGATCACGACTCCGGCGCGATTCGCGAGATTCACCAGCTGGGGTGGCGCGGCAAATCCTTTGGAAAACAGCACCACCGCCTTGCGCCCCGGCATATTCTGAAGACCCTGGATAGCCCACATCAGATGTCCCACCGGATTGGGAGCGTTGCTGTCGGCCCGGTATCCCCAGGGAGGCTCACCCGGTATAGAAATAGCCGTCTCAAGCGGAACCTCTTCGCCCTTCCCGTTGGGATGGGTGGGTGGCGCAACGCTCCACAGACCGTACCCTGGGCGCCGAGCGATATGGTCGATGGCGGCATGCATCTGCCGCTTGTCATTCGTGAAGCGTTCATAAAAGCCCATGCCGCCCCGGCTCGCCGTCACTGCGATCTCGTCTCCGGGCTGAACCTGATCGTTCACGAACCGGTGCATGTCCGACAGAATAGGCGTCAAATCCACCCAATTCATGCTGGCATCGTCGAACATCAGAACAATGTCCCGGCGAATATCGTTTTTTTGCGCGATTCGGGCGGGAGGGGCGCCGGCCG
>CAZWTH010000129.1:0-46307 GCA_964636715.1 uncultured Solibacteraceae bacterium
GCGCCGGCATGATCAACTCCGTCGGACTCCAGAACATCGGAGCCCGCGCTTTCGCCGAACAGAAGCTCCCCGCCCTCCGCCGCTACTTCACCCCCATCCTCGCCAACGTCTTCGGCTATGCGCCGGAAGACTATGTGGAAGTCGTCCGCATTCTCAATGACGCCGAGGGCCTCGCGGCCTATGAGCTGAACGTCTCCTGCCCCAACACCAAACATGGCGGACTCGCGTTCGGCGTCGATGAAGGCGCGTTGTCAGATCTGGTCTCGCGCGTGAAAACAGAGGCGCGCCGTCCCGTCATCGTGAAGCTCTCGCCGAATGTCACCGCGATCGAGCCTTTCGCCGTAGCCGCCGAGCGCAGCGGCGCGGACGCCATCTCGCTCGTCAACACTTTCGTCTCGCTCGCCGTCAACGCCCGCACCCGCCTGCCGCGCATCGGCGCCGGTTACGGCGGACTCTCCGGGCCCGCCATCAAGCCCATCGCGCTCCGCATGGTGCACCAGGTATCGCGCGTCGTGAAGGTCCCGGTCATCGGTCTGGGCGGCATCGCCACGGGCGAAGACGCGGCCGAATTTATGCTGGCCGGCGCTAGCCTCGTCCAGGTCGGCACCGCGACATTCTGGTCGCCCAGCGCTCCGGCCCGTATCGCGCGCGAACTCGATGCTCTGCTCCCCGAGCTCGCCGTTACTCACCCCTCCGAGCTGATTGGAAAATTGAAGCTATGAAGGTTCTCTCCGCGGCCCTCTGCGCCGTACTCGCGCTGACCGCGCTTTCCTGTAAGAAGACGAAGCCGCCGCTCCCGAACGTCACCGCGCCAGCCACTTTCAAAGTCGATTTCGACACCACCAAAGGCCACGTCATCCTCGAAATCTCCCGCGCCCTCGCTCCCATCGGCGTCGACCGCTTCTACAATCTCATCCAGGCGAAATACTTCGATGGCGCGCGTTTCTTCCGCGTCGTGCCCGGTTTCGTTGTGCAGTTCGGGCTCGCGGCGGACCCTGACACAATCTCCACGTGGGACCAGCCTATTCCCGACGATCCGGTTCTCACTACAAATCGCCGCGGAACCATCACCTTCGCCACCGCGGGCCCGAACACCCGTACCACGCAGCTCTTCATCAACCTCGGCAGCAATGAGCGTCTCGACGCGCAGCACTTCTCGCCGTTCGGCAAAGTAGTCGAAGGGATGGATAATGTGGATGCGATCTATGCCGGCGATGGCGAGAAACCGGAGCAGGATTCGATCAAGGAAAAAGGCAACGCGTATCTCGAGAAAGAGTTTCCGAAACTCGACTACATCAAAACCGCGCGCGTTCTTCCTTAGCCTGATCGCCGCCGCCGGTTCGCTGCACGCCGCACCTACGTTCTACAAAGACGTTCTGCCGATCCTCCAGGACCACTGCCAGTCCTGCCATCGCGCCGGCGAAATCGGCCCCATGCCGCTCGTCACGTATCAGGACGCGCGCAAGTGGTCCGCCGAAATCGCACACCGCACCGCCGCCCGCGAAATGCCGCCCTGGTTTGCCGATCCCCGCATCGGCCACTTCGCCAATGATCCCTCGCTCACTCCCGCGCAGATCGCCACTCTCGACGATTGGGCCAGGTCCGGCGCGCCCGCCGGTAATCCCGCAGATGCCCCGCCGCCGCGCCAATGGACCGCAGGCTACGTCATCCCCAAACCCGATCTCGTCGTCACGATGCCGCAACCCGTCCCGATCCCGGCAAAGGGCGATATCGAATACACCTACGAAATCGTCCACACCAATTTCACCGAAGACCGCTGGGTTCGAATGTCGGAGATCCGCCCGTCGAGCCGCGCCCACGTGCATCACGCCGTGGTCTACGTCCGCCCGCCCGGCGCGAAATGGATGGCCGATAAGCCCATCGGCCGAGCCTTCACGGCGATGAACATGGCCGAAGCCGAAACCACCAGCGACATTCTTCTCGTCTACGCCCCCGGCAGTTCACCCGACGAATGGCTCGAAGGCATGGCGAAGCTCATCCCGCGCGGCTCCGATCTCATCTTCCAGATGCACTACACCGCGAACGGCCACGCCGCCGCCGATCGCACTTCCATCGCGATGATCTTCGCAAAGCAGCCGCCGGAGAAGCGAGTCCTCACCCTCCAGCTCACCAACAGCCACTTCACGATTCCGCCAGGCGATCCTTCGTACCGCGTCGAAGCCCGAGGCACAATCCCAAATGACGCGCTGTTACTGAGCTTTTTCCCGCACCTGCACCTGCGCGGCAAGGAATTCGAATACAACATCATCCACTCGCCGACGGATATCGAGCCGCTGCTGCGCGTGAACTACAACTTTTACTGGCAGCTTTCCTACCGCCTCGCCCAGCCGCGCCTGCTCAAAGCAGGCACAACATTACAGGCGGTCGCCATCTTCGACAACTCCCGCAAAAACCCGCACAACCCCGACCCCACCGCCGAAGTCACCTGGGGCGATCAAACGTATCAGGAAATGATGGTAGGCTTCTTCGATGTGGCCGTCGATGCGGACGTGGACAAAGCGAAATTTTTCGAGCGCATCCACTGATCCGCCCTTACATCCGGCAGATCAACAATTCCCGCTCGTACACAATCTCCGGCGGCAAATGATCATGCAAGTCGATGAACATCTCCTCATGGCTGATCACCTCGCTCCGCCACGCCGCCCGGTCGAACGCCTGTAGTTCCTCGAACTTCTCCTGCGGGAAATCCAGCCCCCGCCAGTCGATGTCCTCATAATGCGGCATCCACCCAATCGGAGTTTCCTTGCCCACCGCACGACCCTTCGCGCGATCCACAATCCACCGCAGCACCCGCATATTCTCCCGGAATCCCGGCCAGATAAAACGTCCGTCCGCATCTTTCCGGAACCAGTTCACATGGAAAATCCGCGGCGTCTCACTCAATGACCGCTGCACCTTCAGCCAGTGCCGGAAATAATCCCCCATGTGGTACCCGCAGAACGGCAACATCGCCATCGGATCGCGCCGCACTTTCCCCACCGCTCCCGCCGCCGCCGCGGTCGTCTCCGACCCCATCGTCGCGCCCGTATAAACGCCCGCGCTCCAGTTGAACGCCTGATACACCAGCGGCATCGTCGTCGCCCGCCGCCCGCCGAACACAATCGCGCTGATCGGCACTCCATCCGGCGATTCCCATGCCGGATCGATCGTCGGACACTGCGACGCCGGCGCAGTAAACCGCGAATTCGGATGCGCCGCCTTCGCCCCGGTTTCCTTCGCAATCTCGGGCGTCCACTTGTTCCCCTGCCAGTCGAGGCACTCGGCGGGAGGCTCCTTCGTCATCCCCTCCCACCACACGCCGCCCTCCGGCGTCAGCGCCACATTCGTGAAAATCGAATTCCGCGACAGCGCCGCCATCGCATTCGGATTCGTTTCCGCCGACGTTCCCGGCGCCACCCCAAAGAATCCAGCTTCCGGATTAATCCCGCGCAGCCGCCCCTGCCCATCCGGCTTCAGCCACGCGATGTCGTCTCCCACCGTCGAGACGCTCCACCCGCGCATCTTCGCCGGCGGAATCATCATCGCGAAATTCGTCTTCCCGCACGCACTTGGAAACGCCGCCGCCACATACGTCTTCTCACCCTCGGGATTCTCTACCCCGAGAATCAGCATGTGCTCGGCAAGCCAGCCCTCATCGCGCGCAATGTTCGACGCAATCCGCAGCGCGAAACACTTCTTCCCCAGCAGCGCATTCCCGCCATAGCCCGACCCGTACGACCAGATCTCGCGCGTCTCCGGGAAATGCACAATGTATTTCTCTTTGTTGCAAGGCCACGGCACGTCCTTCTTGCCTGGCTCGAGCGGCGCGCCCACCGTGTGCATGCACGGCACCACGCGCTTCGAATCTTTGTCGATTTCCGCGATCACCGGCAGCCCGATCCGGGCCATGATCCGCATGCTCACCACTACATACGGCGAGTCCGTCAGTTGCACGCCAATCTGCGACATCGGCGAGCCCACCGGCCCCATGCTGAAGGGCAGACCGTACATCGTCCGCCCCCGCATACAGCCATTAAACAGACCTTTGAGTTTCTTCCGCATCTCGAACGGAGGAAACCAGTTATTTGTCGGACCGGCGGCGTCTTTTGAGAGCGAGCAGATGAACGTCCGGTCTTCTACCCGGGCCACATCGTTCGGGTCAGACTTCGCGTAATAACAACCCGGCCAAAGATTCTGATTGAGTTTTATGAAGGTGCCGCCTGCGACCATCTCCGCGCAGAGCTGGTCGTATTCGGCCTGAGTGCCGTCCACCCAGTGGATGGAAGAAGGCTGCGTGAGCGCAGCCATCTTCTCAACCCACTTGCGGAGGTGTTTGTTGATGCTGAGTGGAACTGAGACGTCGCGGGCCACGATCAGTTCCTCGGACTACGCGACGGCCACGCCGGCTTTTTTGTACCAGGGCTTGGCCGTCTGGATTGCCTGATTGACCGCTTCGAGGTTCTTCAGACCCTCGGTGTTCAGCCAGTCTTCGAGAGCCTTCGCGCCCTTTTCGCCGTACACCTTAATGCCGTCCTGCCACGTCGCTCGGCCGCAAAGCACACCCGAGTAATCCGTGCCGCTTTCCGCCGCCATCGCCAGGTTTTCGATAAAGACGTTGTTGGCCACGCCGGCGCTCAGATAGATGAAGGGCTTGGTCGCCACGTCGGCCGCGCGGCGGAAGTGATCGAGCGCTTCCTTACGCGTGTACGCCGCCTGGCCCTTGAACACCACGCTGCCCTCAACATAAATCGGATTGATCGGCACTTCCACCTTGAGCACGTCGATCTTGTATTTGTCCTGCGAGAATTCCTTCATCGCCGCCGTAACCCAGCCGGGCTTCTGCTTCGCGAATTCCAGGCTCTTCTCGTCGCCGCCGTTGGCGTCATACACGATGAATTCGCAGAAGAACGGGATGTCGTACGCCTGGCACTCCGCGCCCACGCGCTCGATGAACGCGCCCTTCAGATCGTTGATGGCCGCGGTATCGTTCGGAGCGTAATAAAGGAGGATCTTGACCGCATCCGCGCCCATATCTTCCTTCAGACGCTTTACCGAAACGAGCGGCAGCAGATCGGGCAGACGGCCCGGCTTCGAATGATCGTAACCGGTTTCTTCGTAGGCCAGCAGCAGACCGGCGTTCTTCGCGCGCGCTTTGGCGGCGGGAAGACCGAATTCGGGGTCAAGCAGGATGGAGCTGGCGTGCGGCGTCAGAACACGGCTGACAACAACCTTGAACTCTTCCATCTGCTCCTGGGTCACCTGGTCGGCGGGGATGCCCTTGGCGGCCGCAATCGACTTTTTCAGGCTGCCGCGCTGGTCCATAGCCGCTGCGGCGATAATGCCCTTGTCGTTCGAAAGGGCCTTCATGTGCTGCAATTTACCGGGAGAGAGACTCATGAATTCCAGTCTATCAGGGGCGTTTTTCCGCACTCCGGCAATTGGTCGAGCCACCGAGTGGGGCGGGGCTTCCGGCTGGCGCAAGCTGTCGGTAATTCCTGGCCCATATTGCTACTCTGAATCTATGCGGATCACCGTGGAATTGCCGGATGATGTCGCGCGTCATTCCGAAGCGGGACGTGAGGCGCTGGAGGCGCTCGTCATTCAGGGCTACCGTGAAGGAACCCTGTCGCACTATGAGTCGAGCCGCATGCTCGGCATTTCCCGCTTCGAGTTCGATGCCTTTCTGAAAGGCAGGAACGTTTACGAACATGCCTACGGCTCTGCCGATCTCGAACGGGACCTGGACGATCTTCGGCGATTTGAGGCGCGCAATCTGCCCAGCCGTCAATGACCATAGTCGTTTCGGACGCTTCTCCGCTCAATTATTTGATCTGGATCGGATGTGATTTCATCCTTCCCGAACTCTACGGGGCCGTCCTGATTCCGACCGTTGTGATCCAGGAACTGCACACTCGTCGGCGCCCGAAAGTGTTCGAGCCTGGGTACAGCATCCGCCCTCATGGGCGGAGATTCGGCCTGTGGGCGGCTCGATCTCCGCTCCCGATCTGAATCGTTTAGACCCCGGAGAGCGGGCCGCGATTCAGTTGGCAACTGACGAAAAAGCCAATCTTCTTCTGATGGATGAGCGGGCCGGAGTAAAGGTCGCCCGCGACCGCGGTCTCATGGTGACAGGTACGCTGGGCGTAATCCTGCAGGCGTCGCGGAAGGGGCTTGTCGAGATGGATCGGGTTCTGGCAGATCTGCAGTGCACAGCATTCCGTTGCAGCCCGGATCTCATCGCTGGAATCCGGCGCCGCGCCGGTCAGTTGTGATTCAGATCGCACCCGTCTACAAGCGAAATATCCCCGCCTCAGTCAATTCGGCCCTGGCTTTTCGATATGGTCGATCACCAGGACCGGCCTGTTCTCCGTACCACGCTTCAGTTGCAGTCCAAGGCCAGTCACGTCATAGGTGAACCCATGATTTTCGCCAGGGGTTGGAACCCTCGGAACCTGGAAATCGTAGCGCCCTGTTAATCCCGTATGATCCCGGACCGGACCGTCATAGAAAATCTGCAGCATCGTCCACGCAAGATCGCCCATTGTGGCTGCATGGAAGTTCTGTCCGCCCATACCCCGGGGACCGATCCCCGTCATGACGCCGCCGCTCTCCAGCTTCATCCCTTCGGGAAGCGGGGCTTTGAGATCCGCCAGCTTCAATCGCGGCCCCCGCTTCCCAACTACGAGTTCAAAAATGGTTCGTTTCGCTGGCTCCTGATGAGCGGTAAGTTTGAACCGTTCTTCAAGCATCACCCGCAAGGCCGAGTGAAGCAGATCATGCGTGCGCGGGTTTTGGTTTTGCCACGCTTTCTGATCGGCCTGCGACACGCGGGCATTCACAGCATAGATTTCCTCGTTTACCCAGCCCGGCTCTCCGCGCACTTCAGTCTCCTGCCAGACGACGGCATTCCAGGCCGCGGCAGGAGGTCCATAGGCGAACTCCAGCAATTGCCACATGCCAGCCGTTGCGGTAAAGCCATTTGGAGTTGGATTCGTAATCGCGACCTGCATCCCCGGTCCGCGCTTTACGGGATGGATGGAGACCACTTCAAATCGAAAGTCCGATCCCTGCGCTGCGCCCAATCCCAGAACCCATACCGCGCAAGCCCAACGCAGGGTGGCGCCTCTCCGCCGCCGGCCTCCTGGCCGGCGCAAGCTGTCCATAATCCTCATCTCAACCTCAGTTCCCCGTAGGCTTTTCGATACGATCGATCACCAATATCGGCCTGTTCTCCGAACCCCGCTTCAACTCCAGTCCCAGACTCGCAACATCGTAAGCAAATCCATGGTTCTCGCCAGGCGTTGGAATTCGTCGCGCCTGAAAATCGTAGCGGCCTGTCAGTCCTGTTCCATCCCGCACGGGGCCGTCAAAATAGATCTGGATCATCATATCCGCAAAATCCTGCATGGTGGCCGCGTGGAAGTCCCATCCGTTCTCACCTCGCGGGCCGATACCAGTCGCAACGCCGCCGCTCGAGAGCTTGACGCCAACCGGAAGTGAGGCCTTGAGATCCGCCGGCTTCAGCCGCGCCCCTCGCTTCGTCACCATGAGTTCGAAGATCGTTCGTTTTGCCGGCTCCTCATGAATGGCCAGCCTGAAGCGCGTCTGGAGCATGGAGCGCAACGCCAGGCGAAGCAGGTCATGAGTGCGCGGGCTTTGGCTTTGCCATGCCTGCCGGTCGGTTGCCGACACTCGTGCGTCAATCGCGTAGAACTGTTCATGCACCCAGCCCGGCTCGTTGCGCATTTCAGTGATCTGCCACGCCATGGCGCTCCAGGCGTCGCTCGGCGATCCATACGCAAAATCGAGTAACTGCCACGCGGCGGCCGTCGTGGTAAATCCATTCGGCGCGGGATTCGGGATCCCGATCGTCATTCCCGGAGCATACTGTACGGGGCGGATAGAAATAACTTCAAACTGAAATGACGCGCCCTGCGCCAAAGCAGGAAAACCCGCTCCCGCCGCCGCCAGCAGACACAGCGCTTTGATCTCAATTCTCATCCGGAGCCCTCTCCACGTGATCGATGATCAGATAATCCACCGGCAGTTTCTGAGGCGTCAGCCGCAGCCCGAGTTGCTCCTGAAGCGCGGTAAAGATGGATTCATGCTCCAGGCGCTCCACATCACTCGGAACATCCGGACGAGTAAAGACGAGGCGAAAATCGTAGTTCCCCGCGAGCCCGGTTTTGTCCACCACCGGCTTCTTCACGTCGTACGCAATCACCACCCGAAGCTGCTCCACCGGCGCATTCCGAAACCAGAATTCATTCCTCAATACCCCTCCGGAAAAAGGGTCGCCCGTCGTCCGCTTCATCTTCGACCCGCCCTTCGCGACAACCAGCGCATATCCCGGCACAATTCTGTGCTCCCTGTGCGCGGCCAGATGAAGCCGCTGCTCCAAAAGATTCCGCAGCATCGGCCGCATCTGCTCCTGCGTAAGCCGCGCGTCGCCCTCCACCTTCGCGCTGAGATCGTAGTGCTGCGAATCAATCCACGAAGGCCCAGCGAGAATGTTCTGGTAAGGAATTCCCCACGCCTGCGAGATCAGACTCTTCAGCATGATATGAAATTCAATCAGGCGATTGCTCGGATATTTCTGGCTCTGATTGGGCGAATCCGGCCGGTTGTAATTCACCGTCGAGTGCGGATCCTCCAGCCGCAACATCGCGGCTTCGAAGGATTGCGCCCGCGCGATGCCGGCCAGCGCCAGGACGAAGATTACGAAACGAAACATCCCGCCTCCTCAGTTCGGCGCAGGCTTTTCGATATGGTCGATGACCAATATCGAACCGTTCTCCAAACCCGCCTTAATCTGGAGCCCAAGATGCCCAACTGGATAGCGATACACGCGATCGTCGCCCGGCGCCAATAAAACCTGCCGGAACGTGAAGTCGTAGCGCCCCGCCAGTCCGGTCTTGTCCCGCACAGGCGGTTTGCCTCCGGTGTTGATGCTCAAAAAATCCGCCAGATCCTGCATCCCCGCCCGATAAAAATTCTCGACCAGCAGACCGTTCTCCTCCTTCCCCACCCAGACCGCCCCACTCGGCCGCGGAGCGCCCGTTGGCGGAACAGAATTCGGATCCGACGCCTTCAGCCGCGGCCCGCCCTTCTTCACCACCAGTTCCCAAACCTGCGCTTTCGATGGCTCTTCATGAATCGCCAGCTTGCAACGCTCCTTCAACATCGCGCGCAAAGCCGATCGAAGCAGTTCGTGCTCTTTACCCTGACTCTGCCAGGCTTTCAAATCCGCCTGCGACACGCGCGCCCGAATGTCGTAGAACTCCCCAATCCACTTCGGAGCATTACGAACCACATCTCCCCAGTTGAAGTACTCCTCAGGGCTGTAAGCAACCATAATCAGTTGCCAAAGCGACAAGCGTGAATTGAACCCGCCCGGCGAAGGCGCCATATTCATCGACACCCCCATCTCCATCTGCATGGGCCGCATCGACACCGTCTCAAACCGGAATTCCGTTCCCCCGGCGGCCGGCGCCGGAAGGACAGAAATCGCGATCCCACACACCGCGACAGCGATCGCGCGCATCATGGCGTGACTTCCTACCGGCTGGGGGCCGGGGCTATCCCCGCGTCGAAAGCGGCAAGCTCGCTCTGAAGTTGGGCGACCTTCGCCCTATATTCATTCACTTCCGTGACCGGCGCGACTCCGGCCCGATATCGTTCCTGCGCGGCCCCCACTTGCTCCTGCGCAATCTTGATTTCGTTTTGGATCGACTGCCGATAAACTTCGCGTGACTGGGCGGCTTTCAGTTTCTCTAACTCCAGCCCAGCCATCAATTGATCGAACTTTGCCTTATCGCTCCCTTTGACTCCGCGCCCGGATTCATCAGCCGACACCTGGTACGCCGCCAGCGCCTTCTGGCTCCGCGCCGCCAGCTTGTTTTGATCGCTGAACTCCCTCACGACCCTCCCATAGGCCACGATCGCCCGCTGCCGGTCGCCCTGCTTCCGATAGCATTCCGCCATCCGGAACAGCGCGGTAGCCGCCGTCTCCCGAGCCTCCGCATACTCCTTCAACACCGCGTTATACTGCTGAATCGCCGCGCGCGTGTCTTGTTTCGAATCCTCCGCCACAATCCCGCTGCGCAACGTATCCGCCATATGTTCCTGCGCGAAACCCGCCGCCGCGCAGAGCAGCAAAACCGTAAACCTTGTTTGGAATCTCATACCCCTCAGTCTGCCCGGGTTCATTCCCGTACTTGTCACACTTCTGCAAAATCGCATTGCGCTCCCTCCAGCCGGTACCCGATCCCATGCACCGTCACAATCCACCGCGGATTCTTCGGATCGTCCTCCACCTTCGCCCGCAGACCGACGATGTGGTTATCGACCGTGCGCGTAGTCGGAAACGCCGTCGCTCCCCACACCAGATCCAGAAATCGCTGCCGCGAAACCGGCTCCCCATCCGCCTCGGCCAGCAGCCGCAGCATGGCGAATTCTTTCGCCGCAAGCGGAAGCGCATCGCTCCCCCGCTGCGCCGTCAGCTTCACCAGATCGATCCGCACATCGCCCATCGTGATCGCGCGCGGCGCCCGCCGGTCCGCCTGCGTTCGCCGCAGCATCGCCCGAATCCGCGCCAGCAGTTCCTCCGTACTGAACGGCTTCACCAGATAATCGTCGGCGCCACTGTCGAGCCCCGCCACTCGATCCGGCACCTGCCCCTTCGCCGTCACCATCAGCACCGGCGTTCGAATCGCCAGCCGCCGCAATTCCGCGCAAAGCGCGTACCCGTCGAGCTTCGGCATCATCACATCGAGCAGGATCAGATCCGGCTTCTCCGCCACAATCAATTGCAGTCCGTTGGCGCCATCCGCCGCGGTCTGCGTCCGGTATCCCTCCGAATCCAGAATGTCGCGCAACGCCACCCGCATCGCGTGCTCGTCTTCCACCACAACAATGCGGGCGCCCGCATTCATCGCGGCAACTCCAGACCGAACCGGCTGCCCTGCCCCACCGCGCTTTCCACAATCACCCGCCCGCCATGCGCATCCGCCACGTGTTTCACAATACTCAGCCCGATCCCCGTCCCTTCCGTCTCACGCCGCAACTCCGAACCATACCGGTAAAACAGATCGAAAATCTTCTCATGCTCATCGGCCGGAATACCCGGACCCTGATCGATCACCCACAACCGCGCCACCTCCGGCAAGAGTTCCACCTCCACCCGCACCTCCCCATCGGCAGACGAATGCTTCACCGCGTTATCGATCAGGTTCACCATGCTTTGCTCCACGGCTTCGGCGTCCCACGCCGGCTGCAAACTCTCGAATTCCGCCGGCATATCGGCAAGCCTCAAACGCACCTGGCGCTCCGCCGCGCCCGGCTCCATCAGCATCACCGTATGCCGGAGCAGCGTGGGCGCGTCGACGGGCTCGAAATGATACTCCTTCCGTCCCTGATCGATCCTCGAAAAATCGAGCACGTTCTCCACAAGCGACGACAGACGGCCGCACTCCCGCACAATCAGCCGGTAATAATCTTTCTGCTTCTCCGCGCCCTCCACGCGCCCGCTCTCCAGGCTCTCCGCCATGAGCCGGACCGCCGCGATCGGCGCGCGCAGCTCATGCGACACGCTCGAAACCAGATTCGATTTCATTTCATTGAGGCGCATCTGATCGCGATACGTGTGCCACAACCGCCACAGCCCCACCAGCGCCGCCGCCACCGCCAGCAGGATGAACCACTGCATCATCGCCAGACGCCGGCGATAGGGAGCATCCAGCAGATCGGGATGAGTGAGATCGAGCGCCACCAGGAACGGATATTTCACCCCATCCAGAGAGAAGCTCCCTTTTGCATACCCAAGAGGCGCGGTGTTGGGGCGGCTCTGCTCGCCGATATCCCATCGCTGCCCACCCACATTGAGCCACGCCCCCATATAATCCGGCAGATCTGCGCGCAGCGCGCGCCGCAGCGGTTCCAAACGAAGCCGCGCGATCCGCCAACCGCGCGCGTTTGGCGCGCACAGAGCCAGACCCGGATGCGGCCCGTCGCGCGGCGCCCTCTGGTAGGGCTCGTCCCAATAAAGGATCGTGGCGGTACTCCGTGCCCGTCCCAGACGCGGAACGAAGTCCTGCATCGTATAGCGGACCTGCTGGCGTTTGTCTTCCTCTACCTGCCACTTCGCGCGGAGTTGCCCGGTCGCCAGCAGATCCGTAGAGAGAAATGACGGATGCTGAGCGATCTGGTTTTCAATCGCGCCCGCGAGGTCGGCGGAAGGATCTCCCTTCACGTGGCGCAGCGCGACAAGCAGAGCGGCGTCCGCAACCTGCGTTCCCGATTCGAGGACGTCGCCGGGATACTGCTGCGCAACATGGACGGCCTGACGAATCAGCGCCGGCCCATCGCCGCCGGATTTTTCGGATTGCACAAGCGCCCGCAGCGCCGCGCTGGCGGTTTCGGTCTCCTGTCCAGGCTCCGGAAAACGCGGATAGTCCGGAATCGCCATCCCGCGGCCATCCACAATCTCACCCTCAGCGACAATTCCCTGCTTGCGGCTCCGGATGAGATACGCGCCAATCTCATCCCCGATCTGCCGCGCCACGTCCGGAGCAATCGCATTCGCGCGCTGCTTCGCATCCTGCTCAATCGCCGCCCGGTCCTCACGCAGAAAATGCAGGGCGACGCCCGACAGAACCACGACCGGCAGCACAATCAACACCGCCTGCCCGATCCAGATCGTCTGCGCCCGCTGCATCTTCATGCAACGCCATACTAGCGCGCCGCGCTCAGCCCAAATGTCACGATTTTGTACGAAGACTCAGCAGCCGGCCATGTACCCGATTCGCCACCGCCACATCCCGCATGATCTGCGCCCGCAATAGCTCCGGCGTCTCGAACTTCCGCTCTTCCCGCACGAACCGCAGAAAGCTCACCTCAATCCGCTCCGGCGTCTCCCCGTCGAACGGATCCAGCAGAAACGTCTCGACACTCAACCCCTGTCCATCGAACGTCGGCCGATACCCCACATTCGTGATCGACCTCCACCGCCGTCGCGGCTCCTCGTCCCACGTCTCCGTCACGTACACGCCCACCGGCGGCAGCAACTCATTCTCCGGCGCCAGATTCAAAGTCGGCACGGTCTGCTTCCGCCCGATCCCGTGCCCCTTCACGACCGCGCCCTCCAGCGCAAACGGTCCTCCCAGCATCCGGCACGCCTTCGACATCTGCCCCACCTCCACCAGAGTCCGCACCGCCGTACTGCTGATCCGGGCTCCTCGCCGCTGAATCGTTCCCGCCGATTCCACCTCGAACCCCAGTTTCTCTCCCAGCAAACGCATGGTCGCGAGATCCCCGCTCTGCCGGTACCCAAACCGGAAATCCTCGCCGATAATTACCACCCGCGCACGCAGTTTCTCCACCAGTACAGTCCGCGCGAACTCCTCGGGCGACAAGCTCGCCATCTCCCGCGAAAACGCCAGCAGCATCGCCGCGTCCACGCCTTCGCTCTCCATCCGACGCAACCGCTGCGCAATCGTCGAGATCAGTTTCGGCGCCCGCTCCGGAGCCAGCACGCGCGCCGGATGCGGATCGAACGTCAGCACCGCGGGCGTCAACCCGCGCTCGCGCGCGATCGCCGCCACGCGCCGCAGAATCACCCGATGCCCCGCATGCACGCCGTCGAAATTTCCAATAGCAAGAACGGAAGGCCCGAAATCCCCCGGGACCTCCGTCAACAACCGGAACGCCCTCATGCCGCCCCGTTCACCCCAATTTCAAGCCCGTCATAGGCGAGATACATCCCCTGCGGCAATTGTCTCTCCGTCTCCTCATGCGGCAGGTCATGGCACATATGCGTGAAAAACGTCCGCCGCGACCCAATCCGGCGCGCCGTCTCAATCGAATGCGCCACCGTCGAATGCGTTGGATGTTCCCTGTGCCGCAGCGCGTCGAGAAACAGCACATCCAAACCGCCCAGCTTCGCGATCGACGCTTCCGGCACCTCGCTGTGATCCGTCAGATACGCGGCGTTCCCGAAGCGAAACCCGTAGATCCGCTGTTTGCCGTGCATCACCGGAATCGGCTCGAACCGCAGCCCCATCGCATCGAACGGCTCATCGCCAATCACGTGCGCATCCAGCTTCGGCACATGCGTCAGATTCTTCCGCTCATCGAATGCATAGGGAAAAACGCGCTGAATCGTGCCCAGCGTATTCTCCGCCGCATACAGCGGAATCACCCCCTGCCTGTAATTGAACGGACGCACATCGTCCATCCCCAAAACGTGATCCGCGTGATCGTGCGTATAGACAATCGCGTCCAGCCGCGGAATTCGCGCCGTCAGCATCTGTGCGCGAAAATCCGGCGTCGTGTCGATCACGATGTACCGCGCTTCCCCGCCCGGCGCCGTAAAACGAATCAGAATGGAAGGCCGCAGCCGCGTATCGCGCGGGTCGCTCGACGTGCACGTCGCGCACGAGCACCCAATCGTGGGAACACCCGCGCTCGTCCCCGATCCGAGCACTCTGATCGAAAGAGACATCTACGGCTTCCGCCGCTCCATCGCCTCCACAAACCGGAAGCGCAGCTCAGTCACGGAACTATCGAGACTCCGCTGTTCCGCCGCCGTCAGGTTGCCGCGAGTTTTCTCCTGCAGCATGGCAAGCAGGTCGATGTTGTGACGCCCCCGCTCCAGATCCGGCTCGCCCTCAAACGGCAGCAGCCCCATATTGAGCTCCGCCTGCAGCCGCAGCGAATAAATCAAAAAATCAAAATCCGGAGCCGGAAGCTCGGGACGCCCGCCGTCTTCCTCTTCCATGTCCGCCATAAGTACCAGTTTATATGGAACGGGCTTTTTCTTATCCGCGTGCATCTGCGTTCATCTGCGGCCCATAACGGTTGACAATAGTTGTCATTAATGACAACATCGAATTGTTCGATGACTCCGAGGAAAACGCGGCCGAGGGCGGAAAGGCCGATATAGCAAAGCCGCTCCAAGGTCTGGGCTCTGGAGTATTCGAAGTCGCTCTATCCTACCGGCGCGACGCTTACCGCGTTATATACGCACTGCAAATCGCGGAAGAAATCTGGGTGATCCACGCATTCCAGAAAAAGTCGACACAAGGCATCAAGACACCGCAACGTGAAATCGACCTGATCAAAGACCGTGTGAAGCGACTGAAGGAGACACTGAGATGAAACAAGAAGAACTGGAACTGGTACGCGGCGGCGGCAACATCTTCCGCGATCTCGGTCACGAAAACGCCGACCTCAAACAACTCAAAGCGCTTCTCGCGGCGGAGATCATCAAGACTCTGGATCGCCAGGAACTCACCGTCCGCGCCGCCCATGCCCGCACCGGCTTCGCCGCCGCCGACTTTTCCCGAGTCCGAAATGCCGATCTCGCCAGGTTCACCGCCGATCGCCTGATCTCCATGCTCAACAAACTTGGATCCAGCATCGAAATATGCATCCGCGTCCGCCCAATCAATTCACCGCCAAAACAGGCCGCGTAGCGAACAAATCCAGCCCCCAATGCTACCCTCGTACCAGCCATGCTCGACGACCCCGCCAGCGCCGGCCACAAACTCCACCAACTCCTCGACATCATGGCCCGCCTTCGCGCCCCCGATGGCTGCCCCTGGGACCGCGAACAAAACTTCGACACCATCAAGAAATACACCGTCGAAGAAACCTACGAAGTCCTTGACGCCATCGACCGCCGCGACTGGATCGACCTCCGCGACGAACTCGGCGACTTCATCCTCCAGGCCGTTTTCTACGCCCATATGGCCGCCGAAGAAGGCCACTTCACTTTCGCCGACTGCCTCGACGCCATCAACGCCAAGCTCATCCGCCGCCACCCCCACATCTTCGGCGATGAAATCGCCCGCACCGGCGACGAAGTCCTGAAACTCTGGGACTCCATCAAAGCCACCGAAAAACAGCAGAACGAAGACAAACCGAAAGGCCTTCTCGACGGCATTCCGCGAGCTCAGCCCGCCCTCCTCGAAGCCCAGCAAATCTCCTCCCGCGCCGCGCGCTCCGGCTTCGACTGGAACAATGTCGACGAGGTCTTCGCCAAGCTCGAAGAAGAAATCGCCGAATATCGCGAGGCCCTCGCCAGCGGCTCCGCCCACGCCTCCGAAGATGAAATGGGCGACATCCTTTTCACCATCGTCAACCTCGCCCGCTTCGCAAAGGTCGATCCCGAACAGGCCCTCCGCCGCACAAACGCCAAATTCCGCCGCCGCTTCGGTCACATCGAACATCGCCTCGGCGAAGAAGGGAAAAACGTCAGCGAAACAAATATCGCTGAGCTCGAAGCCCTCTGGCAGGAGGCGAAACGGTGAGTCTCGCCGGAATCACCATCCGCGATCTCAAGACCGAAGACGAATTCCGTGAGCTTGTCCGCGTCCAGGAACTCATCTGGGGCTTCTCCGCCATCGATCTCCTTCCCGTCCGCTTCTTCGTCGTCGCCGCCAAAATCGGCGGCCAGGTTTTCGGCGCATACGATAACGGCCGCCTCGTCGCCTTCTGCCTCGCCCTCCCCGCACTCAAGCCCGGCAACAAGCCCTACCTCCACTCCCACATGCTCGGCGTGCTGCCCGAGTACCGCGATTCCGGCCTCGGCCGCCGCCTCAAAATGCACCAGCGCGAAAACGCCCTCGCCCGCGGCCTCACACTCATCCAGTGGACCTTCGACCCGCTCGAAACCAAAAACGCGTACTTCAACATCGAGCGTCTCGGCGCCATCGTTCGCACTTACACGCGCAATGAATACGGAGCCACCAGCAGCCAGCTCGGCGGCGGCCTGCCCACTGACCGCTGCGTCGCCGAATGGTGGATCGCACAACCCCGCGAGCGCGGCGTTATACAGGAAGGTATTCGACTCCCCGCCAACATCGCCGAAATCCGCCGCGCCGATCCGGAACGCGCCCGCGCCATTCAAATCGAGCTCGCCGAAGACTTCGAAGCCGCCTTCGCTAAAGGACTCGCCGTCATCGGCGTCGAACGCGACGAAACCTGGTTCACTTATCTCCTGGGCGATCCGCCTGCCGAAGCCGCCTTATGAAAATCGACCGATTCATCCTGCGCCAGCTCCGCCTTCCGCTCGTCCACTTCTTCGAAACCAGTTTCAGCCGCACTTACGAACGGAACATCATCATCGTCGAAGCTATCGGCGAAGGCCTGTCCGGCTGGGGCGAAATCACCGCCGGCGAGCATCCTTTCTATAACGAAGAGTGGACGAACGGAACCTGGCTCATCGCCCGCGATTACGTCGCTCCCCGCATAGCAGGCAAAGACCTCGCCACCGCCGAAGACGTCTACCCGCTGACCAGACATGTTCGCGGCCACAACATGGCTCGCGGCGGCGTCGAAGCCGCCATCTGGGACCTCCAGGCCCGCCGCAACGATAACCCGCTCTGGAAGGAAATCGGCGCCGGCGCCCGCCGCGAAATTCCGTGCGGCGTTTCCATCGGCATTCAGGACACCGTCGAACAACTCATCGGCAAAATCGAAACCGAGCTCGCCGCCGGATACCAGCGCATCAAACTCAAAATCAAACCCGGCTGGGACATCGACGTCCTCCGCCGCATCCGCCAGCGCTTCCCCCACACGCCGCTCATGGCAGACGCGAACTCCGCCTACACCCTCGCCGACTCCACGCTCCTCCGGCAGCTCGACGAATTCAAACTGACCATGATCGAGCAGCCGCTCGCGCATGACGACATCATTGACCACGCGCAGCTCCAGTCCCAGCTCGAAACTCCCATCTGCCTCGACGAGTGCATCCGCACCGCGCATCACGCCGAACAGGCCATCCGCCTTGGCGCCTGCCGCGTCGTCAACATCAAGCTCGGCCGCATGGCGGGCTTCGGCGAAGCGAAGCGGCTTCATGACGTCTGCCAGGCCGCCGGCGTCCCTGTCTGGTGCGGCGGCATGCTCGAAGCCGGCATCGGCCGCGCCCACAACATCGCCCTCGCCACTCTCCCCAACTTCACGCTTGCGGGCGACGTCTCCGCCAGCAAGCGTTACTGGAAGCGCGACATCATTGCGCCGCCCGTCGAAACCACGCCGCACGGAACAATCGAGCTGACGGACAAGATCGGCTTCGGCTATGAGCTCGATCTCGACTTTCTGAAGCACGTCACCGTTCGCGAAGAAGTCGTCACACCGCAATGACCCCGATTGACGCCGAGTGGTTCCGCCGCTGCCACGCAGCCGGTCTCATCCGTGAACCATTCCTCGAAGTGGGCTCGGCGCGCATCGCAGGCGTTCCGAACCTGTGCGATGAGGCGCGGAGCCTCGGCCTCCGCAATGTAACAGGCGCCGACCTCACGCCCGGCGACGGCGTCGATCTCACCGTCGACCTCGCATCGGCATCGCTCGAACCCCGCTACCAGACCGTCTGCGTCTTCAACGTCCTCGAACACACCTTCGATCCGCTCACCGTCCTGCGCAACGCCCTCACGTGCGTGGCGCCCGGTGGCGCGCTGCTCGTTGTCACGCCCGCCATCTGGCCGCTCCACCGCTATCCCATCGATTCCTGCCGCCTCCTTCCCGATTGGTACGAAACCTTCGCCGCCCGCGCCGGCATCGAACTGCTCCCCGAACACTTCTGCTGGCTCTCGGAATTCGGCATCGAGACCATTGGCCCCGCCGCCACGGCATCCGATCCCACTTTCCAGTCCCGCGCCCGTGGCGCCGCTCCCGCCCGCTACTGGACCTCGCGCATCGTCCACAAACTCTTCCACACTTTCGGCCGCTCGCACTGGGCCACGCACACGGCCATTGGCGCCGCATTTCGTATCATGAGGAAGGCGGTCAGCGCCTCTCGATGAGCGCGTTTACCCAGCTTCTCCGCAACAATCGCAATTACCGTTTCACCTGGGCAGGTCAGGTGGTCAGCGAAGTCGGTGACCACTTCAACAACATCGCTGTCCTCAGCCTGGCGATGACCCACCGCGACCCCGGGCTCGTGGTGACATTCGTTTTTCTCTCGCGCGCCGTCGCCATGCTCGGCGGTGGACCCATCGCCGGCGTCCTGCTCGACCGCCTCAACCGCAAGTACGTGATGATGGCCAGCGATCTGGTTCGCTGCGTCATCGCGCTCGGCTTCATTCTTTGCGTCCACCGGACAGACGACTGGTTGCTCTACGTGCTGAGCGCCATGCTGATGTTCGCCTCGCCGTTCTTCACCAGCGGACGCGCGTCCATCCTCCCGTCGATCGCGACGAAAGAAGAGCTCCACACGGCGAACACCATGACCCAGACAACATCCTGGGCCAGCCTCACCGTGGGCGCGTTCCTGGGCGCGGTCGGCGTGTCCTCCGGCTATGACCTGGCGTTCGTCTACAACGCGCTGTCATTTGTAATTTCGTTTCTCTGCATCATGCAGTTACGCCGCGAGGGCGGCTTCCGCGCGGAAGGAAGCCAGGTCAAACACGAAAAAACCGGCTTCGCGCAATATCGCGAAGGCCTGCGCTACATGCGGAAAACCCCGCTCGTCGCCGGCATCGCCATGATCAGCCTCGGCTGGGCCAGCGGCGGCGGCGCAGCTCAAATTCTCTTCAGCCTCTTCGGAGAGAAAGTCTTCAACAAAGGCGCGATGGGCATCGGCACCATCTGGGGCTTCGCCGGCGTCGGACTCCTCATCGGCGCCAGCATTGCCTACCGCCTCGGCAAGCGGCTCACCTTCAACGGCTACAAGCGGACGATTCCCATCGTCTACGTGATCCACGGCGGCGCCTACGTCATCTTCAGCCAGATGCCGACCATCCAGCTGGCCTGCATCTTCATCGCGATGTCGCGCGCCGCGGTCTCGATCAGTTCGGTCCTCAACTACACGCAGTTGCTGCACCACGTCGAGGACCAATACCGCGGCCGCGTCTTCGCTACGCTCGAATCGCTGACCTGGTCGATGATGATGATATCGATGATGGCCGCCGGCGCCGCGTCTGTACACTACAGCCCCCGTACAATCGGGGCAGTCTCCGGCGTGATCAGCTCGACGACGGCGTTCTTCTGGTGGTGGGCCAACTGGCGCGGCAAACTACCCGAACCAACCCCGCAGACAGTCAATTCGGATGAAGATGACGAACTAATCGCCGAGCCGCCACTGGGCGTCGTAGGAGTAAATCGCAATGAACGGTAAAGTCGTTCTCGTAACCGGCGCGTCAAAGCGCATCGGACGCTCCATCGCCCTGGCGCTCGCCTCCGAGGGCGCGCAGGTCGCGATCCACTACGGCGCGTCCGAAGCCGAAGCTCGCGCCACGGCGCACGAATGTAACAACGCCCCGATCTTCCAGGCCAACATGGAGAAGGTCCCCGAGATCCGAGCCATGGTGGACCGCGTCGCCCAGCACTTCGGCCGCATCGATGCTCTGGTGAACAACGCCGCCAGGTTCACCCGGTTCGACCCGCTCGATATTGAGGAGAAGGATTGGGACTACATCCACAGCGTGAACCTGAAGTCCGTCTTCTTCTGCGCCCAGGCCGCGGCGAAAGTGATGCTAAAGGGAGAAGGCGGACACATCGTCAACATCAGCTCATTAGGCGCTCTCAAGCCCTGGGAAGACCACGCCCACTACTGCTCATCGAAAGCAGGAGTCGTGATGCTGACAAAATGCCTGGCCAAAGCGTGGTCCCCAAAGATAGCGGTGAACACCGTAGCCCCCGGCGTCATCCCCTTCGACAAAATCGACGAACGCATCGAACGCTTCATCGCCGCCACTCCCGCGAAGCGAGCAGGCACAGGCGAAGAAATCGCGGAAGCCGTCCTCTTCTTCCTGAAAGCCACCAACTTCATCACCGGCCAGCTAATCGCCGTCGACGGTGGATTAGGCCTGAAGTAGAACGCGATGATGACAATCTGGTTTCTGCCCGGGTAATTCCATCACCCCACCCGCAACGCCACCGTAGGATCCACTCTCGCCGTTCTCCACGCCGGCAGATACCCCGCCACCAACGCCACTCCCATCAACCCCACAATCACACTCCCAAAAGTCACCGGATCCCCCGGCGCTACCCCAAACAAAATCCCCGTCAGCACACGCGTCAGTAACGCCGCCCCCACAACCCCCACTGCGATCCCGACCGCCACCAGCGCCAATGCCTGCCGAAGCACCATCCGGAAAATATCGGCCATCTCCGCCCCCAGCGCCATCCGCAAACCAATTTCATTCGTCCGCCGGCTGACCGAATAAGCGATTACCCCATAAATCCCCACCGCCGCCAGCACCAGCGCAAGCCCCGCAAACAATCCCAGCAGCAATGTCCGAAAACGCGGACGCGCAATCGACGCCGCCAGCACATCGTCCAGCGTCTGAATCGTGTTCGGTGCGGCGTCGGCGCTGCAGGCATCGCGAGTCGCGTTGAGCGATCCGCTGAGGAATGGGGGCAGGGGAGAAGTGGGAGGGGCGGGGCTTTACGTTCCGTATGCGCAGGCGGGTGTGGAGAGCCGGTAACCAGCGAGAGCAGCAGCGCAAAGCCATAAACGTAGATATCGAGCCGCACATCCTCGAGCCGAAGCAGATTCTCCGGCGTGAGCGCCAACAGCGTGTGCCTGCCGAAAAACGCGAAGACCAACCCCAGGGCGCCCCCCAGCAGCGCAAGCAAAACGCTTTCCGTCAGCAGCTGCTGAATGACTCGCCGCCGATTGGCGCCCAACGCGGCCCGCACCGCAATCTCCCGCGCCCGGCTCGCTCCGCGTGAAAGCAGTAGATTCGCGATATTCGTGCACGCGATCAGCAGCAGGAAACCCACCGCGCCCGCCAGCACCAGCAGAGTCGTCTTCACCTGTGACGCCAGTTGATCGCGGAGCGAAACAACCACGAACGGCTTGCTCAGCGTCCCGGCCGGATACTGCGACGCAAGATTTTTCTCGATCACATTCACTTCCGCCCGCGCCTGCGCAAGTGTCACACCGGGCCGCAGAAGGCCCACAGGAAACAGCACCGGAGCCACGCGGTTCGCAAAAAACGGATTCTGAGAAAATGGCAGCCAGATAGCGCCATCCACACCAGGCAATCGCGCCGCCGCCGGAACCATTCCAACAATGCGATACGACTGCCCCTCCAGCGTGAGCCCCTGACCTTCGCGATAAGACCCCGTCCCAAAGTGGCTTCGCCAGAACCCGTCGGTCACAATCGCGACCTTCTCCGCTCCGGCCTTCTGTTGATCCTCGCGAAACTCGCGTCCGGCCACTGGACGAATGCCAAACAGATCGAAGACCCCCGGCGAAACATACACCGCTGGCACGATAGCCGGTTCGCCAAGCCCCGTCAGCGTCATATTCCATGACGGCGATATCCCGGCGATCTTCTCGAAGCTCCGGCTCTGTTCGCGCAAATCCGTCAGATAGGGCGGAACGATCGCCGAGCGCTCACCCTCGCTCACGATGCCCAGTCCCACCAGCCGGTCCGCCTTCGGATAAGGCAGCCGCTTCACCAGCAGCGGATTCACGATGCTGAATATCGCCGTCGTCGCGCCGGTACCGAGCGCGAGCGTCAGGATGACGGCAAGCGCCGCCCCCGGCTCCCGCATCAATCGGCGCGCGGCATAACGCAGATCCCGAACACATTTCCGCAGCATGGAAATCAGATATCGTTCATCGCGGCACTCGTCCTTCGCGAGTTCCACCGATCCGAATTCGCGCCGCGCGCGCCGTTCCGCCTCTTCGCGGCTCAGGCCCTCGCTGATGTAGCCTTCAATCTGGGCTTCCAGATGAAAGCGAAACTCCGCATCCATCCGGTGCTCCCAGCGCTGTTCTTTCATTCCGCCGTCTCCAGAACCAGCGAGATCGCATCGCAGAGACGCTTCCAGCTCGCGGTCTCCGCGTCCAGTTGCTGGCGCCCCACTCGCGTCAGGCTGTAATACTTCGCCTCGCGCCCGCCATCGGTTGTCTTCCATTCCGCCTTTAGCCAGTTTCGTTTCTCCAGCCGGTAAAGCGCCGGATACAGCGAACCCTGCCGAATCTGAAGCGCTTCCTTTGAAATTTGCTGAAGCCGCTGCATGATGCCATATCCATGCAATGGCCCGAGCGCCACCACTTTCAGGATCAGCATGTCGAGCGTTCCCTGCAGCAGATCGGCCTTCGAATGAATTCAGGAGGCGTGGAGGGGCTCCTCCACACTTTCAGGATAACAAGATAAAACATTGAAAACAAGACTGGTATTCCGCGTCGTCTTCGCCTAACATCGACGAGGTGCGCAACCCTCAGACCAATATCGACGCGAGCGTTCGCGCCACGGACGAATGGTTGCTGATGGAGTTGGTGGATTGTTCAGTGGGGCGCCGGGATCCCGTCGATGCTGTCGATAACGATCACATCGACCGCCGCCATCCCGCTTCGGAACTCAAGACTAGGCTGATCGCGCGCCGCGGCGCGTAGCGCAAGCCTGCGTTCTTTCGTAATGACGCTATGAAATAACCTGATTGAAGTGAAATCGCTTTCTCATTTCGCGGCCGCATTGTTCCTGATCTTGATTGCCGGGGTGTTCGTTATTCCCGTCTTCGCCGCCGAACCCTGCCCGTCTCGGGAAGTTCGCACGTGGACATCGCTGATCAACCACTACGATCTGCCGGAAATGACCTTCGCTCTTTCATTCGCGACTGCAGTCGATCCCGCTTACCCAGTGGACCTCTATCTGGAGGTCGAGCGGCGCGCTCCCCACGCAGAATCTGACCGCACTCTGTACCTCGAAACCAACGGCCAGAAAGTCGCCATTGAGGACGGCGCGCATCTTCGCTTCAACATCGGCGAATATACGCGCCTGTCTTTCACCGTCAGTGACGGCTCAAGTGTGATCTGCACCGCAACTCCGGATGTTCGCAACGTTGGCGCGGCGAAACGGCCGAAGGGCCCCGATTTGAGTAATGCGCTTCGTCTGCTCCCGATCCACATCATCGGCGACGCGATCGCGGCCTCAACCCCGCCGGATACGCCTGTCGAGGAAGCGTTCCAAATCGACAACCAGGTCATGCGGCCGCTATTCCGCAATGGGCGTTTGGTATTGCTTCGCGATCCGAATCCGGTCACCGGCGTTCGGACGATCCAGTCGCCGCTCGGCCGGGCGACCTCATTGTTTCTCGCGGTCAGCCTGACTCCGCGCAAATTCGACGATCAGCCGCCCACGCAGTCCCTCTCTATTTCGGTAGCCGGCCTGGAAGAATTGCGCCACCCGATCGACCTCTATCTCTTCAACGCGCATCGCGACCAACTGCAGGCGAATTGCGGCGCCAATACTCGCAGTTCGCGCAAAGTGGATGGTTTCGAGCTCCGGGTTTTACGCATCAGTCCTCGCGCAGTCCGCGACGGCAAGTTTCAAACTACCTGCGCTATTAAGGTGTTTCAGCCCGGCCAAAATCGACTTTGGACCGCAATCGACTCGACTCTCCGGACCCGAAGAACCGACCCCGAACGTCCCTTCTGATGCGCCGTCATCGGCCGGCCAGGGAGTTACCGGCTTGTGGGTATCGTCACCCGCCCCAGCAGCTTCTCCACATGCTTCGCGAGGATATCGCATTCAATATTCACCCGCTCGCCACTTTTCCGGCCCGATAAATTCGTCGCCGAATACGTATGTGGAATGATCGCCACCCGCACCACGCGATCCTGTATATCCGCAATCGTCAGACTGATCCCATCGATCGCGATCGATCCCTTGTAAACCAGATACCGGTCGAGCGCCTCCGGCACGCGCGCCCGCAGTTCCCAGTTCGCATCGGCCAGCGCGGTGAACGATTCCACCACCGCCGTCCCATCCACATGCCCCTGCATGATGTGCCCGCTCAGCCGCGCCGCCAGCGTGATCGGACGTTCCAGGTTCACGCCGTCGCCCACCTGCAGATCGCCGAGATTGCTGCGGTCCAGCGTCTCGGGCGCAAGGTCCGCCGTGAAGCCGTTCTCGCTCACTTCCACCGCCGTCAGGCACACGCCGTTCACCGCGATGCTCGCGCCGATAGTCAGGTCTTCCAGCACGCGCCGGCATTCGATCCGCAGCCGCGCGCCCGCCACCGCCACACTACCGCGCTCTTCCACAATTCCCGTAAACATAATCAGACCGGCTTCCGGACAAACGCCTCCACCGCGAACTCGTCCGGCGGAATCGAATGCAACGTCGTACGCTCCAGTTGAATCGCGTCGATGCGGCTCATCCGCCCCGCCCCGCCCGCCATCGGCAGCGACTCCGTACCGCCCAGAATCTTCGGCGCGTAGTAAAGAAAAACCTTTTCCACCGCGCCGCATTCGAGCGCGGCCCAGTTCATTTTGCTGCCCGCCTCCAGCATCGCCGAAAGACAGCGCCGTTGTCCCAGCAGCGAAATCACATCGCGTATATCCACGCGTCCGTGCGGCCCGTCGAATTTCCGAACCTCCACGCCCTTCGCCTCCAGCGCGCGGATACGATCAGACGAGGCCGCCGACGTCGTCGCCACCAGCAGATCGTCCTTCGCGCTCTCCACCATCTTCGAGTGGGTCGAAATCCGCAGCGTCGAATCCAGCACCACGCGCAGCAGCGGACGCGCGCGCGGCAGTTCGCTGCGGTCGTTCAGCAGCGGATTATCGCTCAGCACCGTCCCGATTCCCGTAATGATCGAATCCGAAGCGTGCCGCAACACCTGCACATGCGCGCGCGCGTGCTCGCTCGTAATCCAGCCCGAATTGTCGATCGGCGCCGCGATCTTTCCATCCAGCGTCAGCGCGCTTTTCAGCGTCACCAGCGGACGCCCAGTGCGCATGTAGTGCAGGAAAGCTTCATTCAGCTTCTCGGCCGCCGCCTGATGCGCTTCCGAAAGCTCCACATCGAGCCCGGAGGCCCGTAACCGCCGCAGACCTTCTCCGGCCACCAGCGGATTCGCATCCTCTGACGCCACCACGACTTTCCGAATTCCCGCCGTGATCAAAGCATCCGCGCAGGGCGGCGTTCGCCCCGTATGCGAGCACGGTTCGAGCGTAACGTAAATCGTCGCGCCCCGCGCGCGAGCGCCGGCTTCTTCGAGCGCCACAACCTCGGCGTGCTTCACGCCTTCCCACGTATGGAAGCCGCGGCCCACCACTTCGCCGTCGCGCACGATGACCGCGCCCACCATGGGGTTCGGACTCGTGAGCGCCGTCCCGCGCCGCGCCAGAGCGAGCGCCTCAGACATGTAATCGCGCTCGCTCATATTGCAAAAAGCGAGTCGATAAAGCGCTCGGGATCGAAAGGCAGCAGATCGTCGATCTTTTCACCCACGCCGATGAAGCGGATCGGCAACCCCAGCTCACGCGCAATTGCCACCACCACGCCGCCCTTCGCGGTGCCGTCGAGCTTCGTCAGCACGATGCCGGTCACGCCCGAAGATTCCGTGAACTTGCGCGCCTGCTCCAGTCCATTCTGCCCGGTGGTCGCGTCGAGCACCAGCAGCACTTCGTGCGGCGCATCGGGAATCACGCGCGACGCCGTGCGCCGCCTCTTCTCGAGCTCCGCCATCAGGTTCGTCTTCGTTTGCAGGCGGCCGGCCGTGTCGATGATGACGTAGTCTGTTGCCCGAGCCTTCGCGGCGGACAGCGCGTCGAACATCACCGCGCTCGGATCGGCGCCGGTATTTTGCCGGATCACCTGAATCCCCGTACGCTCGCCCCACACTTCCAGCTGTTCGATAGCGGCGGCGCGAAACGTATCGGCCGCGCACAGCAGCACGCTGCGGCCTTCGCCTTTCAGATGCGCCGCGAGTTTGCCGATGGTCGTGGTCTTCCCCGCCCCATTCACGCCGACCAGCATGATGACGGCCGGCGGGTTCTCCACATACGCCAGCGGACGGTCGTTCGTCTGCAGCACTTCGAGCAGATATTCGCGGATCAGATTGCGCAGCTCGCTTGCATCGCCCACGAGCTTGCGGTCTACCCGCTCGCGGATGCGGTCCAGAATCTCCTCTGTCGTCGCGACTCCGATATCCGCGCTGATGAGCGTGTACTCCAGCTCTTCGAGCAGTTCGGCGTCAATCGTCTTGCGCCCGGAGACGACTTCCTCTATGCGTGAAACGAGCCCTTCACGCGTTTTCTGAACGCCGCTTTTCAGCTTATCCAGCAGCGTGGGCTCTTGCTCGACAGTGCCGAAGAGAGTCTGAATCATGCTCCTTTCGATGTTATCAGCGCAGGGCTACGCGGACACCGCTTTGCCGTTGACGAAGCCTGCCAGTTTGTCGAGAGTCATGTTCCAGCCTGGTTCCATACCCTTGATCATCCGGGGTGCGAATGGAACCAGGCCGGTGGCTTTGGTTTTCAGCGTGAGTTTGGTCTTTTTCCCCTCGTCGGCGAAGGTTACGCTCGTGACGCCCTTCAGGAGCGGCGTTCCGTCCTGACCGAACGCGTCATTGGTGAAGACGAGACGTTCCGACTGGACAACCTCGGAGTAAGTGCCGGAGCTCAGAAAATCCATCCCGTCCGGTGAGCGCATGACGATCTGCCATGCCCCTCCCGGACGCACGTCGAGTTTGCAACTGTGGCTCGTGAACGGGCCCGGGCCCCACCATTGCGTCATGTGCTCGGGCTTTGTCCACGCTTCGTAAACCAGATCGCGGGGCGCGTCGAAGACGCGAACAATTTCGACTTCGCCTTCCATCGGATTGCCGGTGGCTTCGGCATGCGTGGGCCGGCCGGCCAGCAGATCTTCGAGACGGTCGAATGTCTCCGCGGCCCCTTGCTCCATGCCGGAGTTGTAATGGCCGTCGCGCGATTGTTTATTCGGATGGAAGACGTGGCTCGTCATCCGCGTCCGCCCGCCGATGTCTTCGAGCTTCAGGATCGTCTTCCATTGCGGATTGCCGAACATCGGCTCGTTGTAGACTTCGGTGGCTTCAAGACCTTCGGGTGGATTGATTTTGTGGAACGTCCCCGAGAAGCTCACGGCGTTTCCGCCGGCGACCTGGATCGTATAGCGCCAGCCACCTCCCACGCGGAAGTCGATTTCGCAGGTGAGGAACTTCGAGGCGCGCGGACCCCACCAGTTCGTGACGTGCTCGGGTTTTGTCATGGCGTCGAAGACGACCTCGCGGGGAGCGTCGAATTCGCGCGTCATGAGGATTTCGGTATCGGACGGCAGCGTGACCGACAGGCGGTTTTTAGTGGCTTCCGGCATGTTTCACCTTCTTCTTTTTTTGTTTTTGGACTGGAGTGCGGCGAGGTAATCATCGAGTCGGTCAAAGCTTTGTTCCCAGAACTGGCGATAGTCTTCCACCCACGCCGCGGCGTGTTTCAGCGGCGCGGCTTCGAGACGGCAGGGCCGCCATTGCGCCTGGCGGCCCTGCGAAATCAGCCCGGCGCGCTGGAGAACCTTCAGGTGCTTGGTGATGGCGGGCGGACTGATGCGGAATGGTTCGGCGAGTTCTTTCACGGAGGTTTCGCCAAGGGCCAGACGCGCGAGAATGGCGCGGCGAGTGGGATCGGCCAGAGCCGCGAAGGTTGTGCTGAGCGAATCGATCATTGCCTTATGGAGTTTGTTTCACCAATGGGTTAATTAACCTGTTGGTATATTATGCGAGACAAGGGCGGTTTGTCAATAGCGCCCGCCGCAAGCCGTGAGAGTATGGCTTTATGCCTCTTGCCGCCGCGGGCAAACGCTTTCAGAGCGCCCGTACCGCCGATTTCAAAGAATCCGTCATTCGAGAGATGACGCGACTGGCTGTGCGTCACGGCGCGGTGAATCTGGCGCAGGGCTTTCCCGATTTCGCGGCGCCTGTCGATATCAAACAAGCCGCCATCGACGCGGTGAACGCGGATTACAACCAATACCCGATCACCTGGGGCGTGAAACCGTTCCGCGACGCCATCGCCGCGAAATATGCCCGCACTTACGGCATGCAGGTGGATCCCGAGCGCGAAATCACCGTTTGCTGCGGGGCGACGGAAGGGATGATCGCGTCACTCCTCGCGGTGACGGACCCCGGCGACGAAGTTGTAGTCTTCGAGCCGTTCTACGAAAACTATCATCCGGACACGCTGCTCTGCGGCGCGGAACGGAAGCTCGTCACTCTCCACGCCCCGGACTGGCGATTCGATCCCGATGAACTCCGCCGCGCATTTTCCCCTCGCACCAAAGCAATCGTCATTAATACCCCGAACAATCCCACCGGCAAAGTATTCACCCGCGAAGAACTGACGTACATCGCCGAACTCTGCCAGGAATTCGACGCGCTCGCGATCACCGACGAAATCTACGAGCACATCACCTACGACGGGCAGCGCCATATCCCGATCGCCACACTGCCCGGAATGCGCGAGCGCTCCATCCTGGTGAACAGCATGAGCAAAACGTTCTCCGTGACCGGCTGGCGCGTCGGCTGGGTGATCGCGCCGCCGGAGATTACCGGAAGCGTGCGCAAGGTCCATGATTTCCTCACCGTGGGCGCCGCCACGCCGCTCCAGCAGGCGGGCATCATGGCGCTCGGGTTGCCCGATTCCTATTTCGCGGGCCTCTCCGCGGAATACGACGGGCGCCGCCAGGCCGCCCTCACCATGCTTCGCAATGCCGGATTCCGGTGTTATATCCCCGGCGGCGCGTATTACATCATGTGCGATATACGCGGCTTCGGCAAAATGACCGATGTGGAATTTGCCACCGATCTGGTGGAACGCGTCGGTGTCGCGGGTGTTCCCGGTTCCAGCTTCTATCTGGACCCCGTGCGCGGTTCATCGCAGATCCGCTTTTGTTTCTGTAAGAAGTACGAAACCCTTACAGCGGCCGGCGAACGCCTCGCGAAGATCTGAATTCCGCTCCGGGTTTGGCCATTTTCGTGCTCCTCCCAAAGTATGAAAGATACCCTTGTGTATCCCATTCTGGACGAAGATCCGGAGCTCGATCCGAATAACGGGGAGACCGAGCTCGACATGCTGAGGGACCAAACCACCCTCCATGCGTGGCCCCCGCGGCTGGAAGATGAAGGACAATCGGGAGGCTAACGAGTTGGCTGGTCCCGATAAAAAACTGCCGCCGCGCGATCCCGAACCCGAGTTCGATCCGACGAATCCAGGATACCCGCGTCCGCGTCAGGACCCCGATCCTGACGTCGTGCCGCAGACCGATCCTGTGGAGACGCCGCAGATCTGAACTCTGACTACGCCCGTTCTGCCCGCACCAGCAGAATGGCCAGCCAGAACCACGCGGCGAGGAATGCAATTCCGCCGATGGGCGTCACCGCTCCCAGCATGCGCACGCCGCTGATCGCCAGCGCACAAAGACTACCGCAGAAAAATACAATGCCGCCCAGCAGGAGCCAGCAGATGCGTCCGGCCTCGGGTTTTGACAGGACGCCGGCGCGCGGCATCAGCGAAACCACCAGCAGACCGAGAGCGTGGAAGAAATGGTAGAGCACGGCCTTCTCGTAAACGCCCATGGAATAGGCGTCGAGCCGTCCCTGCAATCCATGTGCGCCGAATGCGCCGATCGCTACGCCTAACCCCATGAGAATTGCTCCCGCCGCTGTCCAGTTCATGAGGCCATTCTATAGTCGGATGAGGCATGAATAACCGCGCGGCAGTCATCGGCGGTGCAGGCGCGCTGGCGTTTGCCGTAATCGCATGGCTCACTATGTCCGGCGCCGCGGTGGGATTCGATACCGCGGTGCGCGATGCGATACATAGCTTGTCGTCGCCTCTGCTGACAAGACTGATGGTGGGAATTTCCGACACCGGCACGGACATTTTCATGGGAGTTCTCGGGTTCCTCTCCGTGTGGCGTCTGCTGCACCTCGAGCGGCGCCGCGATGCCATCGTCTTCGTGATTACCGTGCTTGCCGCGGAGGCCCTGATGGAGATTACGAAGGTGGCGTTCCATCGTGCGCGCCCGATCCCCTTTTTCGCCGAACGGCCAACCGACTACAGCTTCCCGAGCGGCCACGCATTGAAGTCCGCCGTCTTTTACATTTTGCTCGCGTCGCTTGCCTCAAGCCATTGGGCGGTTCGCGCAGCCGCGGTTTTGCTGGCTCTGCTGATCGGAATTTCGCGGATCTACCTGGGCGTTCACTATCCAACCGACGTGCTGGGCGGATACGCGGCCGCCGCGGTTTGTCTGGCCGCGGCTTTTTATCGAAGAATGCCGGTGTGTCCCAGCGAATAGCGCCCGGGCTGCGGATAAACGCACAGGCCGTGCGGTCCCCTGCCGACCGGAATACGGGCGAGCAGTTTGCCGCTCTGAGTATCGAGCGCGTAAATCTCCCTGCTGTAGCGGCCGGAAAGCCAGAGTATTTTGCCGTCAACGGAAACGCCGCCCATATCGGGCGTGCCGTTCGGGATGGTCCACTTCTCCACGACTTTATGCGTTGCGAAGCTGATGACGGAAACCGTGCCTTCGTCGCGATTCGAGCAGTAGAGCAGCTTCGCATCGCGGCTCGGATAGAGGCCGTGCGCGCCCTCGCCGGTCGGAATGAAGCCGAGTGACGTGAACTTTTCGGCGTCAATCATGTAAACGCCATTCGCGTACATATCGGCGACGTAGTAGATCTTGCCATCGGGCGACGTCTTGACGTCCTGCGGCATGCTCCCCGTCGGCGAGTGCCGGAGATCGTACTCGCGGCGTTTATCTACCGCCGACATCCGGCGTGACATGGCTGCTGTCATCGCCATCGGCTTTGTGGGCGCGCCGCCGAGCGCGAGTGTCCCCACCACGGTTCGATGGACCACGTCCACTTTGACGATGGAGCCCGAAAATTCGCAGCTCGCGACCAGGAACTGGCCGTCGGCCGAGAAATCGATATGGTCCACGCCGCGGCAGGGCACGGGCAGCGATTGCACCAGCGAGAATGTTGTGGGATCGCGGAATTCGAGGCGGGCGAAGCGCTCGGCCACGACGATCGCATACTTCCCGTCCGGCGTGTAGTACATGTTGTACGGATCTTTGACTGACACCGTCTCGCCTTTCTTGCCGGTGGCGGGATCGATGCGGGTCAGGCTGTCGCTGAGATCGTTCAGAACCCAGAGCGATTTGAGATCCCACGAGGGCGTGACGTGCTGCGGCTGTTTCCCAACAGTGAAATGGTCGATGACCTTGTAGGTGTGCGGATCAATGACATCCACCGTGCCGCTGCCGCTGTTCGGCACGTAAATGCGGTCGGGAAAACCCTTTACGGCAGGGCTGAGGGTGCGGGTTTCGGAGTAAATATTCTGCGAGTCCACAACCGCCGGCATCCCGGGCAGGCTGGCGGCTGTAACAAACACCGGGCTCGCAAAGACAAAATAAAGAAGGGGAAGTGCTGTACCTCTCACGCGTCGAGGATAGCACTTTTGTAGTTAAAGACGCGGAACGTGGTGGCCCATGATGTTCTCGCGCACATCGGACCAGAACTTCACGAAGCCGCTCCATAGCCCGAAAGCCCGAAGGACGCCGATGCACGTAGCCACAAAAACTACGATGTTCAGGATCGCCTTAATGCCGGAAGCCATTGGAACGTAAGTATCGACGACCCAGAGGGCTACACCCACCACGATCAGCATCAGAACGACATTGAGAAGCGCTGCGCGAATGTTCAGAAACCAGGCAACAATCCCCACCATGGCGAGCGCAAGTACTACTTCCGCGAGAAGCATATCGGCACCTCACAACGCATGAAGGCAAGCAGGATGCCAATGTAAATTTCCAGTCTCCTGTTCCCCGTTAATTCCGGACAGGAAGACGTGGGGCGGGCCTTCCGGCCTGCGAGCCGGCTTTCCAGTCGGCTGGACTCGCTGGAAAGCGAGTCCGCAGCCTGACTGGACTACCCGCCGAACGGGCTCCGCTTGAGCGCGTAGTCCACCGCTTCCTGCGGCACGCTGAACGAACTCCGCACGGTGTTGCCCTTATAGCCGATATCCTTCACGCCCACGGGGCTGGTGTAATACGCGTCCACAACCATATTCCGCGTCCACGTGAAGAACTGCGCGCCGCCCGCCACTTCCGGCGCCCCGCCGCGCGTACCGTAAGCGAGATCGAGAACCGCCGTCTGCTCGGCCGGTTTCGAAGACAGGAAATCCGTCCCGTATTTGTGGATCATGTACTGATCGAGCCACGCCAGGCCGCCATCGAAGATATGGGCCAGGTCCTCATTCCGGCTGCAAAGGAAATCGATGAACTCGGCAGCGCCCGCTTCCGAAGCCGCCGGCGATGTCGCATCGGCGGGCATGATCAAATCGCCCAGATGCCGCAACGTTTTGAACTCATGCTGCTTCAGATACTTCGGCGCGTAATTCGGACCGCCATTCAGAGATTTCGGATTCGCCGCCACGGCGTCGGCCGACATGCCCGTCATCGCATGCGGAGCCGGCGTATCCTTCGCGGTCTGCCCGGCCAGCATCTCGGCGGTAATCGCGGTCGCGCCAACAATACGGAACAGATTGCGGCGGGAAACATCCGGCAGATCGGACAGCGGGATTGCGGGATTGACTGGTTCGTTCATCTCAGACATTTCCTTTCTTCATTTCTTCCGCCAGATGCTCGGCCGCGCGCCACGCGTTGGCCACGATGGTCAGCGTCACGTTCTTATCCGGATTGCCGTTGAACGGCGCGGCGTCCGCCACCACCAGGTTTTTCACCTCGTGCGCCTGCGAATACTTGTTGAGCGCGGATTGTTTCGGATCGTCGCCCATACGCACCGTGCCGGCTTCGTGAATGATCTGGCCGCCTTTCGAAATCGCCTGCACCGGATCGAAGCCCCGATTCGACACTCGCCCACCCATCGTTTCGATGAGCGAAGTGAACGTGTCGTGCATGTGCTGCACCATCTTGATCTCGTAATCCTGCCACTTCCAGTGGAACTTGAGGACCGGAATACCCCACTGATCCACCTTCGTGTTGTCGATCTCGCAGTAGGAATTCTCGTTCGGAATCATCTCGCCGCGGCCCGCGAAATTGATGTTGGTTCCATACTGCTGGCGCGCGCGTTCCTTGATCGCCGCGCCGTAGCCCGCCTGCGCCGCGCCGCGGAACGAACCGAGTTGCGGCATCCCGAATCCGCCGCCAATCTCGATGTGATAACCGCGCGGAAACGCCTTGTTCTTCTTATCGAGCTCCCACCACGGCACATAAACGTGCATACCGCCGATGCCGTCGCAATTGTGGCGCGGCATGTTTTCGAGCGCCGGAATATTGCCGCCGAGCGAGTAGCCCACCGTGTCGGTCAGATAGCGGCCAACCACGCCGGAGCCGTTCGCGACGCCATTCGGGTGCTTCGTCGATTTCGAATTCAGCAGCAGGCGCGCCGATTCGCAGGCGCTCGCCGCCACCACCACCGCGCGTGCGCGAATCTGCTTCTCCGACCGCGTCGCCTTATCGATATAGGAAACGCCGCTGATCAGACCCTCATCGTTCACCAGAAGCTCGCGCGCCATCGCGCCGGTAATGATCTTCAGCTTGCCGGTCTTCATCGCCGGGAAGATCATCGCCTGGCTCGACGTAAACGCCGAGGCCGTATGGCACCCGCGTCCGCACTGTCCGCAATAGTGGCAGGGCAGCCGGCCGTTGATCCCCTTCGTCAGCATCGCCATGCGCGACGGGATCACGGGAATGTTCAGCTTCTTGCCGGCGCGCTGCACCAGCATTTCATGGACGCGCGGCGGAACCGGCGGCAGAAAGTTTCCATCTGGCGCGCTGCGAAAGCCCTCATGCGTTCCGGTAACGCCCATGAACCCTTCGGCCTTGTCATACCAGGGCGACATTTCTTCGTACGTCACCGGCCAGTCGAAGCCGAGTCCGTCGAACTCGCGCGGCTTGAAATCGTAGTCGGCGAAACGCAGCGAGATGCGCCCGTAGTGATTGGTGCGCCCGCCCAGAATGCGCGAGCGGAACCATTTGAATTCGCTGTCCTCCGCGATCGAGTAGGGCTCGCCGGGAACGTCCCAGTAGCCGTTGGGCGCATTCCAGTAACTCCACTGCTGCTTGCCGAAATAGGATTCGGCATTCGGGCCGCTGCCGCGGTGGTTCACTTCCCAGGGCCACACGTGCTCTTTGAAATCTTTCATCGGATCGAGCATGGGGCCGGCTTCCAGAAGCGTGACATTGATCCCGAGATCGGTCAGGACCTTCACGGTGGTGCCGCCGCCGGCGCCGGAGCCGATCACGACGACGTCATGCACCTCAGGGGAGCGTTGGACTTGAAACATGGATCAACTTTATCACTAACCGGCAGTTGCCGAAGATCCGGAAATTCCGAAGAATCGCCGTATCCGGGCGAGCATTTGGGTCTGGCTTTCCGCCTCGCGCCGCATCGCGCTCTCCCGGTCCATGCGATCGCGCGCCGCGTTCAGTTCCGTCTGCCGATACGCCATCACCACGGCCATATCTTCAGCCAGATGGGGATTCGTTTCCATGGTGCGCTGCAGCCCCGCTTTATCCAGGCAGTAGCAGATCGCGCGCGACATAGCGGTCGCGGTAGCGCCCCGCACTTCGCCCGTCAGCAAAGAAGCTTCCCCGAAGAAGTCGCCGGAATCGAACGTGGCCAGAGGCTGCTCCACGCCCTCCGGGGATCGATAGGTAATGCCCACCCGCCCCGCCAGCACGAAATACATGGAATCGCCGGGATCTCCCTGGCGTAACACCAGTTCGCCGGGAGCAAAAGTCTGCCGCCGCACCGATTTCGCGAGTTCGATGAGATCGCCCTCCTCGAGCAGCCGGAAAATAGGAATGCGGCGCAGGATGTCCTCCGGCTTCGCCTCCTCCAGCGGAATCGCTTCCGGCTTCTTCTCGAGCAGCATGGAAATTTCGGAAACGGGAATACCGGCGCGCTGCAGGGCATAGCAGATCCGGTGAAGAACAGCGGACTTGGGAGTAACCTCCACGCCAGGGCTCGAAAACCAGACAACTGCCGCGTACTGGATATGACCGGGCGCTAACTCCTGAATGACGCACTGCGGCGCCGGCTCGGACGCCACATTTTCGATCGGCGATGCGCGCAGCGCCGCGCCGACGGCATGAATCACTTCATGCGGGTCGTACAGATACGGCATCGCGAACGGAATGAATTTACGATGAGCCTTTGAAACGATCGTCACGGGCGACCGCGTTAGAAAGCTGTTCGGAAGAATGACCGTATCTCCGTCAGACGTCAGGATCGAGGTGTGGCGAAGCCGCACGTGCCGAACCCATCCGGCTCCTTCCGAGCAACTGATGTAGTCGCCCACATTGATGCTGTCTTCCAGTTGAAGGGTGACGCCGCCGGCGAGGTTGTTCAGCATGTCCTGCAGGGCGAGCCCGAGGACGGCTGTAGCCACGGCGGAAGTAGTGAAGAGTCCGGCGGTGTTGACGCCAAGCCGCGTCAGCAGGTGAAGCAGCGCGACGCAATACGCGGCGACGAGCACCATTTCACTGGCAAGTTTCGGCAGACGAACGCGGCGCAGCGCCACGTCGAAAAGGAAAAGGCAGCCGCATTGAATGGCCGCCAGAACGAGCAGAGTGCGGCCCACCTCATTCGCGGTGCGTGCCGGAATATTCCAGTAAGCCTCGCCCCCGGAGACCAGCGCCGCGCACGCCCAAAGCAGGAGCAGGCCGAACGCCGTACGTACTCGGGAACGATCCTCACGCAGCACCCGCCACAGAACGAGAGTGGCGGCAAACAATCCCGCGGCGATCCAGAAATGATAGAGAGGCACGGAAGTCGGAGTAGCTTATTCTACCCTTGCCGCGCCTGTTCAGCTTATTGGACTGAGACCACAGGACCTGAAAGCGTTCGCGTTCCGTTGACTGTGGCCTGTAGCGCCTGATCTCCGGAACCCGTGTTCGGGACCGTTACATTGAGCTGATACAGGCCCGCCCCCACAAGCCCGGCAAAGGCCACGTGCGCCGGAATGCCCCCGATAGTGACTGTCACCGTGTTGACGGTCGGGGCAGCATCGGAAAGGGACTGCCCGGAAGGCACGGCGGGGTCAGTCGGCCCGAAACCAACGCCATAGAGAACCAGGACCTCCCCCTGCTTTACTGGACGTGTTGTGAAGGTAAACGCTCCCGATGGCCCCACCAGATCATAAGTTCCGTCACCGTAGGCGCCGGCTCCGTTCGAAACCGGAATGACGGCGGCGACATGCTTGCCGTCCCCCAGCAGACTAAAGGATGGGCTTACAGCGCCAAGCGTTACGCTCGATTTGACCGTGCCGAGATTGTTCGTCAAAACGACATCGACGGGCCCTGTCGTCGCATCGTCGGGCGCCTGAAGGTTGATCTGTGTCGGGCTAACGTACCAAAGATAGGCGGGCTTGCCATGGATGGTCACGCTGACGCCGCCCAGAGATGTGGGGAAATCCCCGTTCCACACTGCCGTACCGCTCGCAAGGTTGGAACCGAAGATAGAAACCCAGGAGCCGGGCTGAATCATGGTTGAGGCGCTGAAGATCGGTCCGATGCTTCCCGCTGGGATCACCGGAACGTCAGCGCTGACACCCGTCCCCGTCAGCGCGACGGATACGGGCAGGTTAACGCTGTTGCTGGTGATGCCGAGTGTTGCCGTGCGTGCGCCGTCCGCCAGCGGCTGAAACACCACACTGATTGTGCAGGTGGTGCTTGCAGCGAGGCTGGCTCCGCATGTGCTTGTTTCGCTGAAATCGGTGTTATTCGTCCCGCTCAGTGTGATGCCGGTGATCGTGAGAGGCGCTGTTCCGGAGTTGGTGAGCGTCAGGATTTGCGGCGCACTCGCCGTGTTCACCGTCTGGCTTCCGAACACGAGCGCAGTGGCCGATAGAGTTGCCTCTGGAACCGCGGGGCTGGCCCCGGCGCCGGTGAGGGCGACCGATTGCGGGCTGTCGCCGGCGTTATCTGTGAGCGTCAAAGTCGCTGTGCGCCCGCCGGATGCCACCGGCTGAAAGGTTATGTTGATCGCACAGGTCCCGCCCGGCGGCAGACTCTCGCCGCAGTTGTAAGTTTGCCCGAAGTCGCTGCTGTTATTTCCCGTGAGCGCGATGCTCGAAATATGGAGAATCGCCGTCCCCGTATTCGTAACGGTCGCGGTCTGCGCAGGACTGGCAGTATTCAAAGTTTGAGTACCAAATGCCAGTTGCGAGGCTGACAAGGTTACGGCCGGGACAATCGGCGAGACAGGCAACGGGTTGCTTATCACAACAACCGTTGGGTCGCTGGTGGTATAGGCGATGAGCTTGCCATCCGGCGAGTAAGTGACGAGCCCTGGGTAAAGATAGGCCGCAGGCTTTCCAATGTCCTGTTTGTAAACCTGGATTCCATCGGAGACTCGCCACAATCGCAGCGTCCCATCGTTCGAAACCGAGGCGATCGTCTGACCGTCCGGTGACCAGGATGCAGACACGACCGAATCAGTGTGCCCGGACAGGACTCGAATCAGAGAACCGTCAGATGCGTTCTGGAGGTCGATATCGTTTCCATTTCCTGCCAAAAGTGTTTGGCCATTCGGCGAGAATTGCAGGAAATGCGGTCCCTGCGGATAGAATTGAGCGATCTCCTGGCCAGACGGAATCTGGCTTATCGTAATTCCGTTGTAGGACGCATTGGCAACCTTTTGAGAGTCGGGTGAGATGGCAGGGGTACCGAATGAGCTCTCCGCAAGCATGAAGAGTTGACTGCCATCGGCCACGCTGAACACCGCTAAGTTGTCCGGGCCACCGAAGGCAGCATAATTGCCGTCTGGAGAAAACGCCGCGTATCCTTGCGGACCACCCACTGGCCAACCGAAAGTGCGAACCAGGGTTCCATCGGCAACACGCCAGACGCGAGTCTCGGGAGCATTGCCACTGTCTGTAGTTCGGGAGGTGGAGGCGAGGAGTGTTCCGTCCGCCGAGAAAGCGAGACTGCAGACTGGGCCTTCGTTCCGGGGAGGAGCGAGAGGTGAAAGCGTTCTGATTACCGATCCGTCGGCGCGCTCGAACAGGGTAACGGTGCCGCTATAATCACCGATCGCAACCGTCTGCCCATCATTGGAAAAGGCGACACAGGCATATAGGGCCGGACCCGGACGGACAACGCTCAGGTTCCGAATCAGTGATCCGTTGCCTGCTTTGTAAAGGCTGATACTCGTCTCGGTGCCTACCGTAAGGCTCTTGCCGTCCGGCGAGAAGGCCACCTGATACGCCGTCGAGTACGCCGGGAGCGAGATTGAATTGATGAGGGAGTAGTCCGACGTGTGATAGAGATTGACGGAGGAATTGCCGGATGGCAGAGAAGCGCCCACCGCTAACGTCTGGCCGTCGGGTGAGAGTGAAATGGAGGTGGAAGTGAAGCCAGAAAGAGAATTGACAAGCGCACCAGTGGTTTCATTGTAGAAGTTGACTCTCGCGCCGACGGCGGCAATCAAACCGGCAGGCAGGAAGGCAAAACTGTCCCCGCCATCTCTATTTCCAAGCTCCTTTATCAGGGAGCCGTCAGATGTTTGGAAGAGACCGAGAAATCCATAGCCCCCTTTAGTGCCGTTTGTGACAAAACTGGTGCCGTCGGGCGAAAAAGATATCGCGTTCTGGCCGATGTCGGTACGATTCATCAACAGCGTCCCATCCGAAACGCGCCAGAACTTTAGTCCGAGAGCGTCGAACGTTACGGCAGCCACTATTGATCCGTCCGGCGAGAACGAGATGCCCCCGACACAACATCCGTCTGCGAAAGTGCGCAGCAAAGTTCCGTCGGCGACCCGCCAGAAATTGACTTCTGATCCGCCAGTTGCGATGGTCTTTCCGTCAGGGGAAAATGCCACTGACCTGGTTTCGTCTTCCGGCATTCCCGACGTGGGCAATATATTCAGAAGCCGTCCTGTGGAGGTACTCCATAGTTTCGCGCCTTCGGGACCGTTTGCCGTGGCGACCATTTGCCCGTCCGGCGAGTATGCAAGCCCCTCAAGGTAAGTGAAGCCTCCCCGCATCCACAAGATGTTTGGCGGCCCCTGCGCTACGGCGAAACCAGCAGACAAAAACAGCACAAGAGTCGCGCAGGCATACTGCCTCAACCATCCCCGATAATTGACGAGCCAGCCGGAGGCATGGGTCGGCGCGAAGTTGCCATCAGGAAGCGCCGTCGCCTCCCGCAAGTGATTCTTCAGCTTTTGTTTTTCCATGTGAGAATTCGTCGTACCAAAAGACCGCCGCCAGGTTTCCGGACATGCGCGCCGCGGGCCTGCTGCATGCGTACCCAAACCCCCAGCTTCCAGGATTGAGGACGAACTTCGCATCCCCCATTTGGGAGATATTTATCCCGGCGGCAACTAGTTCCACCGCAGCGCGCAACCAGCTACCCAACCCGGAGCGGGCCGCGAAGGACGGAGGCGTATCATACGACAGTGGCTTCCGGTTCCTTCTCTGAAGAGAAGATTTCCAGGCTGCTCGGACTACTTTACGAAGCCGGCGCGTCTCCGCAGCGCTGGCCGGAGTTCTTAAACGAGGTCCGTGAAGCTTTCGAATCGGAAGCGGCCTTTTTCATCCTGGTCGACCCCGCACAGCGCTGCGATTTTTCGCTGAGTATAGGAATTGACCCTGCGTGGCAGAAATCATATGCGGAGTATTACCACCGAAACGACGCTGTTTATGACCGCATTATCGCCGCCAGAGGGCCGCTTTCGGACTGGTCGGGAAGCGTTTTCTCGAATTTCTCGGAAGCGGAATTTCGCGGTCTCGAGGTTTATAACGATTGGGTGAAGCCTCAGGGCTTCTACGATCAATGCGCCATCGCCCTGGGCGGTCTTGAGGGTGGACTCGATGGAGGCCTGGGCTTCCTGCGCGCCCGCGGCGCCGAGCACTTCGGTCCCGAGGCAGTCTCTCTGTTGTCCATTCTCGGCCCTCACCTGACAAGAGCCCTGAACCTTCACCGAACGATCACGCACCTGCGGCAGGAGAATGCGGAACTGCGTGACAGCGTCGAGATGCTGGATCTTGCAATTCTTAGCATTGACGGCGCGGGGCGGGTGCTGCGCCTGACGGCCGCGGCGCGAGCGATTCTCGACGCCAAAGATGGCCTCTCCGTGGAGCAAGGCTATCTGCGCGCTTCCGAAGGCGCCGAGCAGACGCGCCTTGCCGCCTTGATCGCCGGTGCTGCCGCTACGGGGCAGGGGCGAGGCGCGCGATTCGCCACACAGCGAGACCCAGCCGTTGCGCCGCAGGCCCGCGGAAAGCTGTGGACACCCCATGCCGGAGGCGCCCTCTTAATTTCGCGGCAATCGCCGAAGCGCCCGCTGCAGCTCGTCGTCACACCGTTTTGTTCGAGCGAAATTCTGCTGGACGAACGTCCGGCGGCTTTGGTGTTCATCAGCGATCCCGCCGCCAAGCCCGCATCCCGCGCCGCTGTCCTGCGCGCGCTCTACGGCCTGACCCCTGCGGAGTGCCGTCTGATCGATTGCCTGGTACAGGGTCACGAGGTAGCCTCGGCCGCGGACCTGATGGGCATTGCTGTCGAGACAGCGCGATATCACCTGAAGACAGTTTTCCGCAAGACGGGGACCGGCCGCCAGTCCCACCTCATTCGATTGGTTCTGGAACTGCCGGGAAGCCGGTAGTGCTTCTGGCTGCCTCAGCCCAACGCGATCTCAAAACTCTCACGCGCAGCCGTCACAGTCCGCGCAATGTCCTCATCCGAATGCGCCGCCGAAACAAACAGCGCCTCAAACTGCGAAGGCGGCAGATAAATCCCGCGCTCGATCATCGCATGAAAAAATCGCTTGAACCGCCCGGTTTCACTGTGCTTCGCGGTATCGTAATCCGTCACCGGCGCAGGGGTGAAAAACCAGGTCATCATCGATCCCACTCGGTTCACCGTCACGCCCTTCGGCGCAGCGCCCGCCAGAGCGGCAGTCATCGAATCGAACTGTCCGTAAATTTCCGGATGCCCCTGGATATACCGCAACATCGCCAACCCGGCGCTCACCGCCAGCGGATTCCCGGAAAGCGTCCCCGCCTGATAAATCGGACCGCTCGGCGCCACATGCTCCATAATGTCCCGCCGCCCGCCATAAGCCGCAATCGGAAGCCCGCCGCCGATGACCTTCCCCAGAGTCGTCATATCCGGCCGGATCCCGTATAACTCCTGAGCCCCACCAGCCGCGACCCGGAACCCCGTCATCACCTCATCGAAAATCAGCAGCGCTTCATGCTTCGCCGTCACCGCTCGCAGCGCTTCCAGAAATCCGGCAACCGGCGGAATGCAGCCCATATTGCCGCAAACCGGCTCCACAATCACCGCCGCGATCTTCGATCCATGGGCGTCAAACGCGCGCTCCAAAGCCTCCACATTATTAAGGGGCAGTGAAATCGTCGTGTCGCTAAACCCTTTTGGAACACCGGGCGAGTCAGGCAAACCTAAAGTGGCGACTCCCGATCCCGCCTTCACCAGAAGCGAATCGACATGCCCGTGATAGCAGCCCTCGAACTTCACCGTCAGGTCGCGCCCCGTGAACCCCCGCGCCACGCGCAGCGCGCTCATCGTGGCCTCAGTCCCGGAATTCACCAGCCGAACCAGTTCCATGGAAGGAACCATCGCGCGAATCGTCTCCGCGATCTCGATCTCCTGCTCGGTCGGCGCCCCGAAACTGGTGCCGCGCGTCAGCGCTTCTTCAATCGCCGCCAGAATCGCCGGATGCCGGTGCCCCAGCAGCAGCGGCCCCCACGACCCGACGTAGTCGATGTATTCATTCCCATCGGCGTCGAAAACGTGCGAACCCTCGCCCCGCGCAATGAACGCCGGATTTCCGGCAACGCCGCGCCACGCGCGCACCGGCGAATTGACGCCGCCCGGGATCACCTTCTGCGCCCGCTCGAAAAGCTTCTGAGATATGGAAAAATTCATGCCCGGCAGTAATTGTAGATCCGCTCGACGATTTCGAGCGCCTGCAAGCCTTCTTCGCCGCCCACCAGCGGCTTCGTGCCGTTCCTGCAGGCTTTCGCGAAGTCCTGGAATTGCCGCTCAAACGGAGTCAGCGAAATCGCCATCGGGTCAGACGCGCCCGACGCCACGCCGCTCGAAATCGGCGCCGGATCGGTCTTCGCGAATTCCTCATCGCCCTGCACATCCCACGCCGTGAGCTGATCGCCCGTGATGATCGCGCTGCCCTTCGTACCGTGCAGTTCCACGCGCTCCGAATAACCCGGCCACAGCGCCGTGGACGCCTGAATCACGCCCGTCGCTCCGTTTTCATAACGAAGCAGCGCATTCACTACGTCTTCGGATTCGATCTTATGCAGCGCCCCCAGTTGCCACATCGCCTGGATGTCCTTCACAGGACCGGCCAGCCAGCGCAGAACGTCAATCTGGTGTACCGCCTGGTTGATCAGCGCCCCGCCGCCTTCCGTGGCCCAGCTTCCCTTGATCGGCCGCGAATAATACTCCGCCGACCGGTACCACTTCACGTACGCATCGCACTGAATCAGCCGCCCCAGCCGCCCCGCGTCGATCGCGCGCCGCAGAAACAGGCACGAATCGTCAAACCGGTGCTGGCTGACCACGCCCAGCACGATCCCGGCGGCCTTCGCCACCTCGATCATCTTCCGGCAGACGTCGGTATTGATCGCCATCGGCTTTTGCACCTGGACGTGCTTCCTGTATTTGGCCGCCAGTTCCACGGGTTGAAGCCTGTAATCCGGGAAAGTGCAGACGTCGACAAAATCCACTTCCGGCATTTTGCAGAGCTCTTCCACGCTGTTGACCGCCACGCCGCCCCACTTTTCCGCGAAGGCTTTCCCGTTAGCCGGGTTGATATCGAAGCATGCGGCGACCTGGAAGCCAATGTTTTTGTACGCCTGGGCGTGCTTGTGCGAAATGGCTCCGGTACCGACGAGTCCTGCATTCATAGGGTAAGGGCCATTATAATGAAGTCTCATTGATGAGAGACCGGCGAGCCAATCCTTTCGCCGCGCCACGAGCGTTGCCATGGGGTTCCGCGCTGCTCGTTTTGGGCGCGGCATTCGCGCTGACCATGTGCAGCAAGTCCGCGCCCGAAGGCGTCGCCGCCACGGTGAATGGCCGCCCCATTTACTACAGCGAAATCGACACCACCTACCGGTCCCAGTTCCCCGAGAAAGCCGAGGGCGAGAACGAAGACCAGATCCAGCTCCGCCGCATGGAGATCCTCGGGTCGCTCATCGATAACGAAATCATGTTCCAGCGGGCCGAGAAAGCGAGCACGGTCGCCACCGATGCCGATGTGACCGCGCGCCTCACGGAAATGAAGGCCCCCTACACCACCGAAGAATTCGATAAGCAACTGAAAGACTGGGGCCTCAGTCTCGATCAGCTCAAGGAACATATCCGCAAGGATGAAAGCGTCAAGAAGCTGTTCATCAAGGACATTTCGTCGCACATCAAAATTTCGGACGCCGACGTCAGCAACTTCTACAACGCCAATCGCGGCAGCTTCAATCTCCCGGAACCGCAGGTGCATCTCGCGCAGATTCTGGTGACGCCGAACGTCGATCCCAACGTCCGCAATCTGAAAAACGACAAGGCTAAGAACGACGCCGAGGCCCGCCAGAAGATCAAGGCCATCGAGACGCGCCTGAAGCAGGGCGAAGACTTCGCCATGATCGCGCAGAATTATTCGGAAGATCCGCAATCGACGCCCAATGGCGGCGATCTCGGATTCATTGCGGAATCGGCGCTCGATAAATCCAGCCCGGAGCTGAAGAAGCTGGTTCTCTCGATGCGGCCGGGGACGATCTCCCCGATTCTGCCAACTCCGGAGGGCTACCGCATCCTGAAGATGATCGCGCGCGAGCCCGCGGGCCAGCGCGAACTGAACGATCCCCGCGTGCAGCAGACCATCCGCGATACGCTGATGAACCGGAAAGATCAGCTTCTCAAGCAGGCCTACTACGGGGTAGCCCGCAATGAGGCGAAGGTCATCAACTACATGGCGATCACGATTTTTAACGGCGCAGCCCAAAAGTAACAATTCCCGGTTATTCTGGTCGGATGCCGTGCGCACCCGAAATCCTGAAGAACGTTTCTCTGTTTGCCTTGCTGGATGACGACGAGACCGCTGTCCTTTGCGCTCAGGTCGAAGTCCGGAAGTTCGCCGCGAGGCAGCGGATCTACAAGATCGGCGATCCGGGCGACCGTGCGTACGTGGTTGCCTCCGGCCGCGTCGAGGTCCGCACGGTCGATGACGACAATCAGGAAGTGCTCGTCGATTCCCCTTCAACCGGCGACTTCTTCGGATTTGCTTCCATGGTGGCGCAAAGCCCGCACGAAACCAGCGCGATCGCGATGGAGGAGACGGTCTGTATCGAGATTGACCGGCATGACATCCTGACGCTCCTCCAGGTAAAACCGCACGCGGGCATGGACATGATGGCGGTGCTGGGCCGTCAGTTTCACGCAGCGCAGCAATTGATGCGGGGGCGCGCCGCGCGCAATGCGAACGAAATCTACGAAGAGCAGGAAACGGCCGGGGACCGCATATCGGACAGCGTCGCGAGATTTGGCGGGTCGTGGAAGTTCATCATCGCGTTCTTTGTATTTCTTGTCGGATATACGATCACCAACGTCGCCTTGCGAAACAAGGCCTGGGACCCCTACCCGTTCATTCTGCTGAATCTGTTCTTATCGATGCTGGCCGCGGTACAAGCGCCGATCATCATGATGAGCCAGAACCGGCAGGATAAGAAGGACCGCCTCCGCAGCGAACTGGACTACGACGTGAACCGCCGCGCCGAGGCGGAGATCCAGCATCTCGCCGATAAAATTCGCCGCATGGACGACAAAATCGACGACGTCACCGACCTCCTCCGCTCAGGCCGCTCCTGAGCAAGTGGGGCACGTTGTCAACGTGCCGGCCGATTGCGAATCGGCCAGCCCGGTTCAATGGATTCCTACCGGTAAATCAGTTTCTCGACAAAGAAAAGCAGTCCGAGCACGGCCGTCGGAATCAGCGCCACACCGGTAATGATGTGAACGATCGAAAATTTCTGGTGGCGTACGGCAAGAGTCATCACGGACCTCCTTTGTCCGACTCCACCATAGTCCTCTCAAATCCCAAACGCAAGGGCCTGTCATTAACAAGTCAAGATGTCCGGTTTGATTAATTAGTGATCTGTCCGGTTTTGGTTTTAGGCGGCGCGAGCCGCCTGCCTTTTGGTTGTCGAAGGAGAGACCGTCGCCGCCGTCGCGGTGGGAAAGTGGGAAGACCGCGATTTTGGCGGGCTTTCCACTTTTCCACGGCGTTCCCCATTTTCATCGAATCTGCCGATTACGTGCGGTCCCCAGCGAATCGAGATGGTTCTATCCAGGTGCTCGTGGATTGTCACCGTGCATCCGGCCAGACTATGACGGAAGCGGCTCTTGTCGATCTGCCAGGTGCGGCCGGCGATTGTTACCGTGTTGTCCTTCGCCACCACCCGCTCGCTCTGGATCGTGAAGATCCAGTTCAGATCCGTGCGGCCGCAATGTCGGAATGCCGTACCTTTTTGCGCCGCT
>CAZWTH010000130.1:0-8132 GCA_964636715.1 uncultured Solibacteraceae bacterium
TCCAGCCGCTTCGCGCCCGGTTCAGACGCCCAGCCCGGCGAAAGCGGATCGCCCGGTTGCACGCCGAGATCCAGCACGCTGCCGCGCTGGACGCCGCCGGCCGGACGGTAGGGGCCTTTGGGGTACGCGTCGCCCTGAAAATAGCCGTCGTCGCGCGGATCGGAATAGATGATGCAGCCGATGGCGCCGTGCTCCCATGCCACTCGCGGCTTGACGCCGCGGAAACTCGCGCCGTAGCGCGCGATGACGATGCGGCCGCGAACGTCGATTCCTTTTTGTTTGAGGACGTCGTAATCGGCGGGGAGGCCGTAGTTCACGTAGATCAGCGGCGCGGTGACATCGCCGCTGCCGGAATAGGCGTTAAAGGAAGGAATGGCGGCGGGATTCGACGAGAACGGATCGACGGCAACCGGCGGCTCCTGCAGTTTCGCGGTGAAAGCCGGCGGCCCAGTCATTTCGAGAACACGCGTCTGTGGCGTTGGCAACAGGGCCTCGAATGTTTCGATTTTTGCGTCGAGACCCCAGGATTGAAGCTGGGCGAGCAGCCATTCCGCAGTCTCCTTCGAAGCGGCGGTTCCGGCGAGGTGCGGCCGGCTGGAGAGCTTCTCGATGGTGGCGCGGATTCGGGCCGCGTCAGGAACGGCGCGCGCCTGCTTCTCCCACTGGATTTCACCGCGCGCCGAGGCGGCGTCGAAGCCACGAATGACCGTGCTCCCGGCGGAGAGCAGGAGAATGGGAAGCAGCAGGGCTGCGGCGAGCGCGCGAAACATCGATGTTTTCAGTGTATTCATGACGCGGCTATGACGGGTTTGGCGCCGAAGAAGGGACGAAAGCAGAGGAGCGGCGTCTATGGGGATCATGTGGCGATCCTTGTCTGGCCTTCTGCTGCTGCCGCTTCTTGCCGGCGCGGCCACGCAACCGTCATTCGATGTGGCTTCGGTCAAGGTCAGTCACGCGCCGGACGCGGCGATGTTTCTGGGCGGCGACAGCGTTAACAGCCGCAGCGGTAGGCTTCGCATCCCGGTCACCGGCGGCGTCGTGACGATGCACAACTGGTCGCTCGCGATGTTTATTGTGGCTGCGTGGGATCTCGGCCTCAATCAGGTCACGGGACCGTCCTGGCTGTACACCGACCGTTTTGACATCGACGCGAAGACATCGCCTGGCGCGACGCTGGCTGACGTTCAGCAGATGGCGCAGACACTGCTCATCGAACGGTTCCGCCTCGCGACGCACCGCGAGACGAAGGAGGCGCCTGCATACGCGCTGGTGGTTGCAAAGGGCGGTCCTAAGCTCAAAGCGAACACAGGCGATCAGCAACAACCGGTAATCTTCGCGCCACCGGCGCGACTGATTGGGCAGGGCTCTTCGATGGCGTCGCTGGCGATGACGCTGGTGCGTCCGGCGGGCAGGCCGGTTATCGATAAAACCGGACTGAACGGCTTCTGGAACTTCACGCTGACGTATTCGCCGGAGCAGAACGTCGCCGATCAGGGCGCATCCATTTTCACCGCATTGCAGGAGCAGCTTGGGCTTCGCCTGGCGCCAGATCGGACGACAATCGATCAACTGATTGTGGATCACGCGGAACGCACTCCGCTGCCGAACTGACGCGCCGGAGCGCCATGCTGCTGACGAGAATCGGAAATTGTTCCGCAGGATTTTGGAACTTCGGGTCTTCGCGCGGGGAAAGACGGGCATGAGATGCTTCCCGGTCGCGATTGTCTGCTTCGTCATTCCTGCGTTTGCGCAAACGCCTTCACCGTCGCCGAAGTTTGACGCCGTGGCCATCAAGCCGGCGGCTCCCAGCGCCGACGGGCGCATTATGGTCGGTATTCGGGGCGGACCAGGAACTCCGAACCCCGGCCAGATGGACTTCTGGAACATCTCGCTCGCCGAGCTGATTCAGAACGCCTGGAACGTGAAAGGCTTCCAGGTTTCAGGCCCGGACTGGCTCCAGTCGGAACGTTTCGATATCCAGGCGAAAGTCCCCTCTGGCGCGACCAAAGAGCAGGGAAGGATGATGCTGCAGAATATGCTGGCGGACCGCTTCAAGCTGGTTTTGCACAGCTCTACGAAGGACGCGTCCATTTATGCGCTCGTGATCGCGAAGGGCGGTTCGAAGCTCAAGGAGGCCGAAACCGGACCAAACGCCGCGCCTCCAAAGCGCGCAATGATGGTGGATCGCACCGGGCTGATGAAGATGGATCTCAAAGGCGCCTCGATGGGAGCAATCGTAGATATGCTTGGGCTGCAACTGGACCGCCCAGTAATCGACATGACAGGGCTGACGGGGAGTTACGACCTGCTGATGGAATTCGCTCCCGATCCGGCGATCATGGCGATGAAGACGGGAGGCATCGGCCCGCCGCCCTCACCCGATTCGAACGCGCCGACGATTTTTACTGCGCTGACAGACGAGGCGGGATTGAAGCTGGAGGCTCGAAAAGGGCCGGTGGAAACGGTGATTGTCGACAGCATGGAAAAAATGCCGACCGGGAACTGATCCGTTGACGCATATACTATTCATTTAGTATGATGCGGGCGGCGGATGACCCGCCTGCTCTTCACGTTCATTTTGGTGGCGATCTCTCTGCGCGCTCAGGCACCCGCCTTGGAAGCGGCCGCATCCGCTCTCCTGGGCCTCCATGGCCGGGGAACCTGATGGCGCGATTTTCCAGCCCGGTCCTCCAGATATTTTCACCGCAGTACAACAACAGATGGGACTCAAGCTCGGGAATTGAGCAAATGTCCTCTTGATATGGGCCGGATGCGCCACCGCCTCTATGCCTCACAAATGCTGCTCCCCTGCTGTCCAATTTCTGATACTTTCTTTATGACTCGGAAAGCCACGAGAGGGCAACTGATAGCATTCACAGGGGTGGCCTGTCCCGGTCCCCCCGGAAGAGGCTTACTGTTGCGAGTGCATTTGATCAACCCGAGCGATACCGCGTTCGGTACCGCCGTTATTACGCCCCGTTGGCTGTTCGTTCTGGCCGCGGCCACGCCTGCGGAGTTTGGCGATCCCATCCTGTGTGACGAAACCCTGGAGGCGCTCGATGTGGAGAGCGTCGCGCCCGGCGATATAGCCGGCATCGGCATTCACACCGGCAATGCTTTGCGTGGGTACGCGCTCGGGCGTCTGCTGAAACAGCGGGGCGCGTTCGTCGTCTTCGGTGGCATTCACGCGACACTCTATCCGGAGGAAGCTTTCGAGCGGGGCGGCGCGGACCGGGTGATCCGCGGAGACGGCGATCTCGCCTGGGGCCAGGCGCTCCGGGATCATCGGGGTGGCGCCGGACAGCGTATCTATGAGGGCGGCCGGGTGGACGCCAGCCAGTTCGAAATGGCGCGCTGGGATTTGCTGGATGCGTCCAAATACATGTGGGCCTCGGTCCAGACTGTTCGCGGATGCGCCAAACATTGCTCGTTCTGTTCCGTCTGGCGGACTGACGGCCAGCGTCCGCGCCAGAGGCCTTCAGACCCGGTGATCGAAGAAATCGTGGAACTCCGGCGGCGCGGATTCCGCTTTATTGCGCTCGCCGACGATAACTTCTATCCCGTGTCTCTCACGGACATTCAACTGGCGGAACGACAGAACAATCATGCCAGGGTGCCGTCGCTGAAGGCCATTCGCGCGGAGCGATTCGAACTCATGGAGCGCCTGGCCGAGCTCCCGAAGGGCATGGTGTTCTTTACCCAGATCACGATGGAAGCGGCGGAAGATCCCGAATTTCTGAAAGCCATGCGCAAGGCGCGAATCCTGGGGGCGCTCGTCGGCATTGAGGCGGTCACGGCGGAAGGTCTCAAGGCGGTGTTCAAGGACTTTAACGTATCCGGCGAGAGGCTGGTGGAGCGCCTCCAGAAATTTCAGGAACACGGCGTCCATATTCTCGGCTCTTTCATCTTTGGACTCCCGACCGACCGTCCCGATACCTTCCAGGCGACCGCGGAACTGGCGCAGCGTTCCGGTATTGCCTTCGCCCAGTTTGTGATGCTCACCCCTTTCTGCGGCACGGTCGATTTTGAGCGCTGGGAGAAAAGCCTGGGCGATCGTCCGCCGGAGGTGGATGGCATTCCCATCACGCGGTATTGGTTGATTCCGCCGGAGAAAAGACCAAAGATGTTCATGCCTCATCCGAATATGGGATCGGACGAGATGCGCGCCAGAACCCAGGGCGTGTGGGATCAGTTCTACAGTCTGCGCGCGATCTGGAAGCGATCCGCGTGTACTCCAAACCTGCGCGCGCGTCTCGCGTTTGTTTTCATCTCCCGGCTGTATCGACAGATGTATGCGCGGACTGGCATCGCGACCGACAGCGCGCGGCGTGAGCGGGCGACGCTATGGGCCAGGCGCATCGCGAAGGTAACGCGGCGATTGTTCCAGGCAAAGCCGATGCCGGAACTGCAGGCGCCCCGCCGCCGCCCGGTTGCGGCCGATCCGCTGCGCATATTGAGCTAGCGTCCTGCGAGGCAGGGATGGCGTCCCGCCGCCGATTGTAACGGACGCACGCCCGCCTCAATATACGATCTTTCTCGTTGACATACGAGACTCGTCGTAATATGATCGGGTTCAGGATGACACAGGCTCTGGCTTCCACGCTTCTGCATTTCATTTGGGAAGGCGCGCTGATTTGTTGCTTATACGCCTGCCTGAAAGTCTGGCTCGGTTCACGGGGCGCGCCGTTTCGTTATGGGCTGGCCTGCGCGGCAATGATTGCGCTGCTCGCGGCCCCGGCGGCGACGTTCTTCATTTGCCTTCCGCGTGATGGCGCCGCCCCGGTAATGAGCGTGGCGGGGCGGATCGCCACCGGTGCGGCGACGGCCGCCGATCTCTGGTTCGCGCCCTCCGCCGTGGACGCCATTCGGACGTGGCGGAATATTTCGGCGAACTGGATCGTAGTCGCCTGGCTCATCGGCGTAGTGGCGTTCTCCGTCCGGCTGGCTGGCGGCTGGATGATGACGCTGCGCCTGCGGTCGCGGTTCACGCGCGCGGCGTCCCCGGCGTGGCGGAAGCGATTCGAAGAATTGCGGCGCGCGCTCAACCTTTCGGAACACATTCGGCTCGCCGCTTCGCCGCTCGTCCATACTCCCACCGTGATCGGATGGTGGCGGCCCATGGTCCTCGTTCCTCTCAGCGCAATCGGCGGTCTGGAGCCCGATCTTGTCGCCGCGCTACTGTCGCACGAGCTGGCGCACATCCAGCGCCACGACTATCTGGTGAATGCCGTTCAATGCGCCGCCGAGGCCGTGCTCTTCTACCATCCGGCGGTCTGGTGGATCTCGCATCAGATCCGCGAGGAACGCGAACAATGCTGCGACGATCTGGCTGTTTCGCTCTGCGGCGATACGCTGACTTACGTCCGCGCGCTCGCGGAACTCGAAGCGCGCCGCGCGACGATTCTCACGCCGGCCCTCGCCGCCAACGGCGGTTCGCTCGCCGCGCGCGTCGCCCGTCTGCTCGGCATGCCAGGCCCGCGGGCGCGCTTCAGCCCACGAGGTTCCATGGCGGCCGGACTTCTGGCCGCCGCCGCGCTGCTCATTGCCGTACGCGGAAGCGCCCAGAGCACAGTTCCGGCGGCCAGGCTTCCGGCGTTCGACGCTGCATCCATCAAGCCGAGCGCAACCGACACGCCGCTCAAGGTGGATTTCGCGGCGGGGGGCCGCCTGACGATTACCCACGCTACTCTGCGCTTTCTCATCAAGATCGCGTATGACGTCTCGGACCAGCAGATCCTGGGCGGTCCCGGCTGGATCAATTCGCGGCGCTTCGACCTGCAAGGTATTCCACTGAGGCCGTATGGCGGCGATCCCGCGAAGATGACGCCGGATCAAATCCTGGTATTTCATGGTCCGACCCGGCTACGGCTGCAGCGTTTGCTGTCGGATCGTTTCCACCTCGAACTGACGAAGGAATCTCAGCCCATGCCGATTTTCGCGCTGACGCTGGGAAAGAACGGTTCGAAGCTGAAGCCCAGTTCCACATCGGGCGATCCGGAGATGAGCTTTAATCACGGCATCCTGCAGGCAAAGCGCGTCGATATGCCGACTCTGGCGCGGTTCCTTTCCGAGGGGCAAACCGGCCGCCCGGTGATCGACGAAACAGGTATCGCCGGTAAATTCGATTTCCGTCTGGAATGGACTCCCGACCCGTCGCTCGACCCTTTGCAAGCCGCGAGCCAGACTCCGCCCACCGACGCAGGTATCTCTGTTTTCACTGCTTTGCAGCAGCAACTCGGGCTGAAACTGGAACCGCGCACGAGCCCCGCGGATGCGCTGGAGGTCAAACGTGCGGAATTGCCAACAGCCAATTAACCAGGGGTTGACACCCGCCCGGGATGGGAGCACAATCGAATCGCAAGTGAAAAAAACGATCCCGAGTCGCCGTCATCGTGACGGTTTAAATCCTGGATCAGGAGGTAGCTGGAATAGAACCACCTGAAAATCCACAGGGCGAGGCAGCCTGACAAAGGATGGCGGTTCGCATTGCCGGGCCGCGTTCACGAAAGCTGCCTCGTCCATCGCCCATTACCCCTCAAAATAGAAATATGGACGGCGTGCGTATCGATAAGTGGCTGTGGGCCGCTCGATTTTTCAAGACGCGCGCTCTTGCCTCCAAAGCCTGCGAACTCGGTCGAATCCATTCCAACTCCCAGCAAGTAAAAGCTTCGCGCGAAGTCCGCGTGGGCGATTCGCTGCGCGTGAAGAACGATAGCGGCGATTACCACGTCGAAGTTCTCGCGGTCAGTGAAATGCGCGGTCCGGCGGCCGTAGCCCAGACTCTCTATCGCGAATCGGATGAGAGCCGCGAGGCGCGGCGCAAGCTCGCCGAAGACCGGAAGATCATGGCCGATATTACCGGCCTTCCGGACGCCAAACCTTCCAAACGCGACCGCCGCGAGCTCGACCGTTTCCGGCGGCGCTGGTGAGCGGACGAACGATAAAATCGAGTATCGGCGCGCATTCCATTTCCAGACGCGACTTCGTTTCGCTTGCGGCGGGGGCCATCACCGGCCCGGAATTCCAGCGGTACGCGGATCCCGCTACCGAGCTCGAAGTGGTACGGCTCACGAATCCCGCTTTCCAGAGCGGCCTCGCCGCCACCCACCTCCGGCAGTTCACCAAACGCTCTGACGCGCTGATCTACTGGAGCGAGCGCGACGGCACGCGGCAGTTATACCGGCTCGATCTGAAGGGCGGGGAATCGAAACAACTGACCTCGGCAACCGCGCTCGATACAGAGAATTTTTCGCTTTCGCCGGACGATCGTTATCTGTACTACTTCGACGGCTCCGCGCTGCACAGCATCAGTTCCTCCGCGCTGAAGCCGCGGGAACTCTATCGAATTCCGGGCGATGGCCGTTCGGGAGGAATTTCGGTGGCGACGGATGGGTCGGTTCTGTTTGCGGAGGGCTCGCGTATTCTTCGGGTCGGGCTGCGGCAGAACGGACCGATTCTGGACGCACAGACGCCCATCGATCTGGTGCTCGCGCGGCCGCACCGGACGCAGATTGCATGGCGTTCGAATGGCGCGCTCTGGCTGGCGAACGAGGATGGCGGCAACCGGCGGCAGATTTCGCTGGAGGCCGGCACGGTGAAGCACGCCGTGTGGGCTCCTTCCGGCAAGACGCTGCTCTACCTGCATGTGCCGGACGATCCGAAGCAGTTGATTACCTTGCGCGAGGCTTCGCCCGAGGACGGTACGGACAAACAGATCGCGCGCACCAGCCAGTACGCCACATTCGCGCCGAATTCGGACGCTTCCGTTTTCGCGGGCGCCAGCCGCAGCAAGGCGTCCTCTTACATTCTGATTCTGCTGCGGGTGACGAGGAGGGAACTGGCGCTTTGCGAACACCACGCTTCGGATCCGTCTGTGGTTTCCGTGGTGTTTGCGCCGGACAGCCAGAACATCGTTTTCGTGAGCGACCGGCATGGGAAGCCTGCGCTCTATCGGGTGCCGGTGGAGCGCTTTGTCGAAGAGACGAGCGACCAGTAACGTGGGGCAGGGCTTCGGAAGCTGTGAATGAATTGTAGCTTTACAAAAACAATAACTTTGCAGTAAGTAGCCTTTGGTTCCGATCCACCTTCATTACAGTTAATGAACGACTCGGATCGCAAACTCGTGTTTGGCC
>CAZWTH010000131.1:0-15995 GCA_964636715.1 uncultured Solibacteraceae bacterium
GGGGTCATTGGCCGGATCGGCCGAGAGGACGAAGGCGATGATCTGGGTCTCGTTGAGGAATCCTTCGGGGAAAAGCGGCCGGATGGGGCGGTCAATCATGCGGCTGGTGAGCGTTTCCTTTTCGGACATACGCCCTTCGCGCTTGATGTAGCCTCCGGGGATTTTGCCCGCGGAGTAGGTGTATTCGCGGTAATCGCAGGTGAGGGGGAAAAAGCTCTGGTTGGGTTTGGGTTTGGGCGCCATGCAGGCGCTCACGAGAACCACGGAATCGCCGAAGCGGACGACGACGCTGCCGGCGGCCTGTTTGGCGACCTTGCCCGTCTCGATCGTCAGTTTGCGGCCGTCGAGATCGACTTCAACTGTCTGTATATTCATCTATCGTTCATTGCCGGGTTACATTCCCCGGCTATCCTTAATCCGCCGCGCGTCCGGCGGGCAGCCGGAGACGCGACTATTCTGAACTTTACGAGGGAATCGAAAAGAGGAGGGTACGGCGGTTACAACCGGCCGTAGTTTCGCAGCCCCACGGATGGGCATGCGAAGACGCTTGCTCCGGCCTTAACGCCAGACAGGCAAACGTTTCGAGTATAAACCCGGAAATTAGTGACGGATCGAGAGCTTCGCCAGAACAGCCTTGTAGCGTTCCGGGCTGGCGCCCTTGAGATACGTCAGAAGGCGGCGGCGCTTCGCCACGAGGGTCAACAGACCGCGGCGTGACGAATGGTCCTTCTTATGAGACTTGAAATGCTCGGTGAGCTGAGCGATACGGGTGCTCAGCAGTGCAATCTGCACTTCGGGTGAACCTGTATCGGACTTGTGGGTCTGATTTTTGGTTACGATCTGCTTTTTTGCTTCAGCCGCCAATGCCATGCCGGGGGTTGCTACTCCTTACTCTAATTCTTCTCGTTTGGTTTCAATCCAGTGTAGCACAGGAACCGGGGGGCGCAGTGAAATTCAGGCTGCATAAAGGTGAGGAGGGGCGTTTTCGCCGCAGCAACGCTTGTATTTCTGGCCGGATCCGCAGGGGCAGGGGGCGTTTCGGGCGGTTTCCGGGGCGGGTGGGGGCGGAGTTTGGGTTCGTTTTGTAAATTCGGGGCTTTTCGTGAAGTCCGGGAGCGGCGCGAAGTAGTCTTCGATGCTTTTGCGCTTGAGGCGGCGCTCGCGATCCTGCGTACGTGCGGCTGCTCGGACGACTTTTTCGATGTCGCAGACGCCGAGATCGGTGAGGTCGGCTCCTTCGGGGAGGATTTCGTGGCGCGTGATGCGCTCGGTCTGGAGGCGGCGGAGTTCGGCGGTTGCCTTATAAAGAAGACGGCTTGCCTGGGTGCGGGCGCGGTCGATAGAGGTCTGGCGGCGGTCGGCGGTGTCGTCGTCGAGGGTGGCGAGGGAGGATTCGATGAGGCGGCAGCGGCGGAGGCGCCACATGGCTGCGAGGATTTCTTCGACGAGGTTCTCTTCCATGAGGGTGGCGGGGCAGAGTTCGGACTGGAGCGATTGTTCGAGATCGGCGTAGAGGGGCTCTTCTCCGGGGCGGATCAGGGCGCCGGCGGTGAAGAGGCCGGTGGTGAGGGCGTTTTGGGCGGAGGCGGACTTGCCTTCTTCGGTGGTGGGGCCGGTGGAGGATTGGGCGTTGGCGGCGTTGGCGGCGAGTTGGGCGGAGGTGGGCATGGGTTTGTGTCCTTTGGTGTCAGGGTACGGGGTGTGTCAAGGGATTTGGGGGTGTTTGGGGGCGGTGGGATTGAAAAGGCAGGGGAAAAAGTTGAAATTTCGTGGTGACCGGGGTTGAGCCCCCAGTCGCAATTGACGATTTGGAGATAATGAAGGGAAGGCTGGACAGGCGTATCAGTAGTGGGGCACAAGATATGAACCGGGAACAGGTCGTTACGCTACTCCGAGAACACGAACAGGAATTGAAGGCTCGTGGCATCGCGCGGCTGTCCTTGTTTGGTTCTGTGGCGCGAGGCGAACGCGGGAATGATGTGGACTTGATGGCTGAATTTGACGCTTCGAGGCAATTTTCATTGCTGGATATGGTTGGCCTGGAGAACAGGCTGACCGATATTCTTGGCATGCGGGTTGATCTTGCTCCCGCCAAAGCGTTGAAAGATGGCATTCGCGAACAGGCAACTCGCGAGGCAGTACTTGCCTTTTAGAGATATAGACAGATCGCTTCGTGATATCGCGGACGCTATCAGCTTCATTGAGGAATTCATCGGTGGAATGGGTTTCGACGCATTTCAGCAAGATCCGAAGACGGTCGCTGCTGTCGAGCGCAAGCTTCAGGTCATCAGTGAGGCTGCCATCCGGCTGGGAGACGAGGCCGAAACCTGTTGTCCTGGACCCGCCTGGCGCGACATCCGAGGCATGGGTAACTGGCTGCGTCACCAATACGAACGTATTGAATTGGCAGTCATATGGAAGACGCTCACGGATGACTTACCGTCACTCAAAGCGGTAGTGCTTCGTGCTTTGACAAAATCATAGAGCGTGTGCGATCCAGAGCGGTTGCCGAGGGATCTGGCGGGAGCGTCGTGGATTCGGATCGCTTACGGAGGCATCCATGAAAACGCGAAGCTCCTGATCGTGTCCAAGGCGAGCGGGAGCGAGAACCTTCAGGCGCTGCGCCGAAGATCCTGCTTTCGAACCGAACGCGCCATCCTTGCACCGATAGCCTCGGCGATCACGGCGGTCACAAAGCTGTTGATACTCACGCCTTCACTGGCTGCCTGTCTTGTCAGCTTTAAATAAAGAGACTTCGGCAGACGCTGTCTCCACTGGGCAGGCTCAATGTCAGGCCGTGGCAACCGACGGCCAGTTTCCCGGAACACATCGATACAATCACGAAGAGCTTCTCTGCCGTTCGCAATCGCCTCTTCGATGGTCTCGCCATCCGACATACACCCCGGGATATCCGGATACTCAACCAGATACCCACCTCCCTCCTCCTTCGAAAGAGGACGGACCGTAAATTGGTAGACGTCAGAATTCCGATTCGCCTTCGCTCTCATATTTGCCTCGCTTGCGCAGCGGCATTGACCAGTGCCAGAAATTGCTTAATGTAGATGGGCTTAATTGGCCGCTCTGACGGAACTGAGACTATCTCCCGCACACCATGGGCGCTGAAGATGACATGACTGCCACCGCGGCCGGGCCTGCGCCAGTCGACATTGCTCTCACTGGCGACAACTGTCAAATCCTGAATATGCCAGCCACGAGGATTTTGCCGCATCTTCCGCAACAACCTGTCGACGCTGCTCACTCTAAATTATGGTACCGCATACGGTATCTCGCCTTGGAGTGGATGCCGGTTAGAGCCCCGGCCGATTCATCAGGATCGGGCCGTAGCTTCACTGGCCCCGGATTCACATGACCACAGACTCACAATCTGCTCCACAGACTCGCTCCATCACGCCAGGCGCGGGGATCAGGGCTTCGAGGCGCTGCGATCCTCGTCGTGAAAAATTTCTTCGATGCGCAGGCCGAAGAGGCGGGCGGCGCGGAAGGCCAGGGGCAGGCTCGGGTCGAACTTGCCTGTCTCGATGGCGTTGACCGTTTGACGGGATACTTCGAGGGCGTCGGCCAGATCCGCCTGTGTCCAGTTGCGTTCCGCGCGTAGTACCTTGAGCCGGTTCTTCATCGGTATCGCCGCGCGCCGGCCAGGAGCGACGCCAGAAAAGTCACCGTCATGAGGATCAACAGGTCCGAAACTTCCGCCTTCAGGTGAACGATGTCGAAACGGTCAAGCACCGCATACGGGACGCTGACGATCAGGACTACGCCTACGGTGATCCCGAGGGCGTCCAGATAAATCTTTCGCTGGAGTTCATCCAGGCTGGCGAGGTAGCGCTTGTGAACGACGATGAGTCCCACTCCCACACAGAAATTAAGACCGACCGCCATCAGCGTGAACGTCGCGCTCCTATTCCAAAGAAAGCGCGGGCCGAACGACATCAACGCGCAGGTTGCCAGCCAGGCGCCGGCCCAGGTGAATAGCTGCAGAATATTTTTCAGAGTGCGCGACTGGTAGCCGCGCTTCTCTGGTTTTGCTGGATTGCTGTCCATTTCATTCATCTCCAATGTCAAGTATGCTTGACATGACAAGAATATCCGGACCGCCCATCGATGTCAAGTATATTTGACACTAACGCCCGCCACATTTGTTCGTCAAAAGTTTTCTCTTCCCTTGAAACCAAAGGGGAGCTGGACAGTTATGAACAATGTGGAACCCACCCGGCTTGAATTTATACGCGGCACGCTTGACGTTCTCATCCTGAAGTCTCTCGGGTGGGGACCGCTCCATGGCTACGCCATCACCAGCCTCATTCGACGGCAAAGCGACGACGCCCTGCTGGTCGAAGAAGGCACGCTCTATCCCGCGCTCTGGCGCCTTGAAAGCCGCGGACTGCTGCGCGCCGAGTGGGGGCTCTCGGAAAACAATCGAAAAGCCAAGTTCTACGCGCTGACCGCCGAAGGCCGGCGCCGTCTTCGTCAGGAAGTCCGCATCTGGGAAGCGTACGCAACCGCCGTGGCGAAGGTGCTGAGCGCTACACGGCCACCGGCGCCGCGGGAAGTCTGATGAACGTGAACCCTCTTTGGCGGCGCTACGATCGTCTGCTCGGGTCCGACCCCACGGCGGACGCCAGAGACGAACTGCGCTTTCATCTCGAAGCCCATATCGACGACCTCATCGCGCAGGGCCTTACCCCGGAAGCTGCCCGCAGCCGCGCCGAACAACAGCTCGGCGATGTCCGCGCTCTCGAACAAATCAGTATCGCCATAGGAGAAAAAATGGATCGCCGCAAACGCCTCGCCGACCACGCGAGAGACTTCGTACAGGACGCGCGCTACGCCGTCCGCACGCTGGCGCGGGAGCCTGGCTTCGCGATCATCTCGATCCTCATCCTGGCCCTCGCGATCGGCGCCAACATCGCAGTCTTCAGCGTGGTCAACACGCTGCTTTTGCGGCCACTCCCGTTCCCCGATTCCGACCAGCTCACCTGGATTGGCCCTCCGCCTGGAGGAGGTCTGTCTTCCTCCACGTTCTCCTCCGACGCGTACGAAGAATTCCGCGACCAGAGCCGCGCGTATCAGGGCGTCACCGGGTACTTCGCGTTCGGCACGCCGGACGATACCCGCCTGACCAGCCTCAACCCGCCGCAGGCCGCCACCAGCCTCATGGTGGTTGGGAACTTCTTCCAGGTTCTGGGCGTAAAGCCGGCCCTGGGAAACCTTTTCACGCCGGAGGATGGACGCACGGGCGCGCATGCGGTGACGCTGCTTGCCAACCACTTCTGGCGGCGACAGTTCCACGCCGACCCATCGATCGTCGGCAGAGAGATCGATCTGAATGGAAAGCCCGTGACGGTTGCCGGCGTTCTCCCGGAGTCCTTTGATTTCGGCGCGGCTTTTGCTCCCGGCACGAAGGTGGATCTTTTCAAGCCGCTGAATCTCGATGAATCGCGCGGCTGGGGCAATATCGTCACGCTGATCGGCCGCAGGAAGCCGGGAGTGACTGTGCAGCAGGCTTTCGACGACGCCGTGCGCGTCGCCCCCAACGTGTACTTCAGCGTGAGGTTTCCGGAGACGCGCGGCCGATACAGAGACGGGATGATTCCCGTTGCGCTCCAGGATTACATTACCGGCAAACTGCATCGCTCACTGACAGCCCTTTGGTGCGCGGTGGGGGCCATTCTCCTGATTGCGGGCGTGAATCTTTCGAACCTGCTCCTCGCCCGCGGGGCCGCGCGAAGCCGGGAGTTCGCCGTGCGCGGCGCACTCGGCGCCAGCCGCGGCCGCACCGCACTGCAGCTTCTGATCGAAAGCCTGGTGCTCTGCGGAGCGGGCACGCTCGGCGGTCTCGCCCTCGCCGCGATGGTGATCGCGTGGCTCTCGCATCAGGATTCGCTCGCTCTTCCTCTCCTCAGTTCGCTTCGCATTGACGGTCAGACGCTTCTGTGGACAGTCCTCATCACGGGCTTCACAACGGTCCTGTTCGGCCTGATTCCGCGCCTGCGAACCGCCACGGGAAACCTGCAGGGCTCTCTCAAAGACTCGGGCGCAGGCTCCGGCGTCAGCAGGGGACAGGAACGCGTTCGGGCCACGCTGGTGGTATCGGAAGTCGCGCTGGCGTGCATTCTGCTGGTGGGCGCGGGATTGATGCTGCGGAGTTTTCAGAACGCGCTGCGCGTCGATCTCGGATTTGAGCCCGATCATGCGGCTTCCATCAAAATTAACTATGACGATGCCGCGCCCTCCGGGGAAGCCAGTGCGGCCAGACGAGGCGTTGCCTTTCAGGAGATTCTCACCCGCGTCACGGCTATCCCCGGAGTGAAAGCCGCGGGCATGGCCGACTATCTTCCGCTCGGTCCCAACCGGCAATGGGGCACGCCCGTCCCGCAGGGGAAACAGTTTCCGCGCGGCGTACTGCCCTCGCCGCTCGTTTACGTCGTCACGCCGGGATTCATTCGCGCGATGGGGATCGGTCTGCGTGGCCGCGACTTTGCCTGGACCGATACGATGAACAGCCCAAAGGTTGTTCTCATCAACGCCTCCGCGGCTCATATTTACTGGCCCGGTGAAGAGGCGGTGGGGAAGATTCTCATGACCGGCGACGCCGCCAATCACGTGATCGGCGTGGTGGATGACGTCCATGAACAGAGCGTGGAGGGGGAGGTGGGCGCGCAGATCTACTACCCCTCCACGCAGCAGAGTCCGAGCGGTATGCAACTGGTGATCCGAACCGCGCTGCCGCCCGCATCGCTGGGCCACAGCGTGATTCAGGTCCTGCGAGAACTGAACCCCGGTCAACCCGCCGCCGAGTTCCGAACGATCCGGACACTGGTCGACCGGGCTCATTCGCCGCGGCGGTTCTTCACGATGCTCGTCGGGACTTTCGCCGGGCTGGGTCTTCTGCTGGCTGCGCTTGGAATTTACGGCGTGATTTCTTACTCGGTGGCGCGCAAGACCCAGGAGATTGGAGTGCGGATGGCAATTGGAGCCAGCGCCGCCCGCATTCGCCGCGACGTTATTCTGAGAACGCTGCGCCTGGTGGCCGCGGGCGTCTTAGTGGGAACAGCGGTCTCACTGGCTGCGGCGCGACTCATCGCCTCGCTACTCTTTGGCACGTCGCCGTGGGACGCCACAACGTACGAAGCGATGGTATTTCTGCTGATTGCGGTGGCGTTCGTCTCGGGCTATCTGCCGGCGCGCAGAGCCTCCAGCATAGAACCCATGGTGGCGCTGCGGGTTCAGTAAGTGAACCTGAGCGGCTTCTCTGTAACGTTTTCGCGTAACCTCAGTATTGCCTTCCATGAAATTCCTTATTTCGGGATTGCTGCTGACCGCCGTTTTCGCGAGTGGGGCGACATTTGAGGCCGCGACTGTCAGGATCAACAACACGGATTCCCGCGCGGACCGCGAGACTTCCAGCGGCGGTCTGATGCAGATGACCAACGTGACGCTGCGAATGCTGGTGCGGTTCGCCTGGCGGGTCTCGGATCCGCAGATTTCCGGGGGGCCGAAATGGATGGACAGCACGAGATTCGATATTGTTGCGAAGGCGGGTCACGCGGCGGAAGGGCCTGAGCTGATGGACATGCTGCAGCCGCTGCTGGCCGACCGTTTTCAACTGAAGTTTCACCGCGAGACGCAGACTCTGCCGGGGTATGCGATTACCGTGGGGAAAAGCGGGATGGTGGCGAAGCCCGGCGACCAGAGCGGCCACTGCGGGACCAGCACAAATTCCGGACTGATCAACGCAAAAGCCTGTACGATGGCGGAGTTGACGACGCGCCTCGCGAGCATTCTGCAGCGGCCCGTTGCCGATCTGACGAACGATTCGCGGAGGTACGATTTCGTGCTGCGCTGGACGCCGGACAATATGCAGGCGGGCGGCGCTGGGGACGGGATTTCGCTGTTCGCGGCGCTGCAGGAGCAGGTGGGAGTGAAGCTGGAATCGCAGAAGGTTCCGGTAGATGTACTGGTGATCGACCGCGCGGAGTTGCCGACGGCAAACTGACCAGACAGCGCGGCTTACAGGCGTTGGCAGGCGGATTGCTAAAGCGCCGGTATGAGACCTTCCCGATTGTGTATTCCGACATTGGCCGTGGCGACACTGGGCATGACAACCATGGCTTGTTCTTCCACTCCGAAATCGCCGGATGTTGCGGCGTCCGTTCGTCAATCGCTCGCCAACGCGGGATTTAAGGGTATTTCCGTGAGTCAGGATCGCGATAAAGGCTTAGTCAAACTTTCCGGCAATGTGGCGGATGAGAACTCCCGTCAACGCGCCGGAGCCATTGCGTCATCGCTCGCGCAGGGTCAGGTGGTCGCGAACGAAATCGCGCTGGTCACGCCTGACGCCGAGCGCGCTTCGGACAACATGAACTCCGATATCGACAAGGGGATCGAGAAGAATCTCGACGCCGCTCTGATTTCGGCCTCGCTCAACAAGCAGGTTCACTATTCGGTGAAGAATGGCGTGATCACGTTAACCGGCGACGTGACCTCTTCCACTCTGCGGAATCAGGTGGCTCAGATTGCCGCTTCGGATCCGTATCAGCGGCAGGTGGTGAATGAACTTCAGGTGAAAGATCAAAAAGCGAGCTCGAACTAAGCGGCGCCGCCGGGCGCGGCGTCTACTTTTTCTCGATGTGGCCGCCGAACTGGAAGCGCATGGCGGAGAGGAGCTTATCCTGATAGTCCGATTCGCCGCGCGAGGCGAAGCGCTGGTAGAGCGCCGCTGAGAGCACGGGCACCGGAACGGCTTCGTCGATGGCGGCTTTGATCGTCCAGCGGCCTTCGCCGGAATCGGAAACGCGTCCGGAAAATTTCGAGAGATCCTGGTCGTCGACGAGCGCGTTCGCGGTGAGATCGAGCAGCCACGAGGCTATGACGCTGCCGCGCCGCCAGACTTCAGTAATGTCACGCAGATTGAAATCGTACTGGTAATACTCGGGACGGCGCATGGGCGTGGTTTCGGCGTCCTGTTCGTGCGTCTCCTTGCCGATATCGGCGCCGCGCAGCACGCCGAGACCTTCGGCATAGGCCGCCATCAGGCCGTATTCGATTCCGTTGTGCACCATCTTGACGAAGTGCCCGCCGCCGCTTGGACCGCAGTGGAGGTAACCCATCTCGGCGGTGCCGCCGATCTTCTCGCGGCCCACGGTGCGCGTGGGGGCCGCATCCATGCCGGGCGCAAGAGTTTTGAAAATGGGATCGAGGCGCTGCACGGCTTGCTCATCGCCGCCGATCATCATGCAGTAGCCGCGCTCCATTCCCCATACGCCACCGCTCGTCCCGACGTCAAGGTAGTGAATTCCCTTCTCCGTCAGTTCCTTCGAGCGCCGGATGTCATCGATGTAATACGAATTACCGCCGTCAATGAGAACGTCGTCTGGTTCGAGGGCCGGGAGCAGCTCGTGGATCGTCGAATCGACCACGGCCGCGGGCACCATCAGCCAGATGGCGCGCGGCTTCGCGAGTTTGGCGGCGAAATCGGCGAGCGATGAAGAGCCGGTCGCTTTTTCCTTCTCGAGATCCTGGACCGCCTTCGCGGATTTATCGAACACGACGCACTCATGGCCACCCTTCAGAAGACGGCGCACCATGTTGGAGCCCATCCGGCCAAGACCTACCATTCCCAGTTGCATCGACGATCCTTTCGCTTTTATGAACTTTTGCCGCGCTTCACCCGAACGGCGGGACGCGGAGTCTCCGGCTCCCAGAGGCGAAAACCTCCGGGAAATGCATTCGCGTTACTGCCGGCGCGAGCTCCGGCGGGCAGTTTCTTCAGATACTTCACGTTGCCGCCGCCGATCACTACATCGTCCGGTTCGAGAGCCGCCGCGAGGCGCTCCACAACGTCTTTGACATAGCGGCGCCATTTCTTTTTACCGTGCTTATCGAGAGATTTCTGGCCGACATAGTCTTCATAGATGCCCTTGCGGTAGGGGAGATGACTGAGTTCCATCGGCTCGACGATGCCATCCACCACGAGCGCTGTGCCCAGACCGGTTCCCAGTCCGAGAAACAGCATCTTGCCGCCGTGATAGCAGCCGAGCGCCTGCATGGCGGCGTCATTCACGACTTTGACCGGGTGTCCGAATGCGTGCCCGAATTTGAAGCCAATCCAGCCTTTCGCCAGGTTGTGCGGCTCCGCCATGATCTGGTTGCGCAAGACGGGGCCGGGATAGCCGATCGAGATGTGATCGTACTTCCATCCGGCGGCCGCCTTTTTCACGCCGGACACCATCTTTCGGGGCGTCAACTGCGGGCCCGAATCGAACCGCCGCGGCTCTTTCGCTCCGCTGACGAGGAGCTTCACGTGAGTTCCGCCGACATCGACTACCAGCACCTTCATGAAGTCCTCCCGACTACCGCGGCTTCGATGCGGTCCATCCAGCCGGCGGGATCTTCGAGGAGGCGTCCCGCTTCCGTTGGCCCCCACGTTCCGGGCTCGTATTGATAGACCGGCGTGGCGTTATCGAGGACCGCATTCACGATCCTCCATTGGGCTTCGATGGCGTCCTCACGGGCGAACAGCGACTGGTCACCGCGAAGCGCATCGCCCAACAGGCGCTCGTAAGGAGTCATCTCATCGCCGCGCTGGTGCGTTGCGATGAGTTCGACATCCTCGCCGTTCATCTCTTCGCCCGGGAGTTTTACGCGCATGCGCAGCGCGATCACCACATCCGGACTTAGCCGCAGGCGGATGCGGTTCGGCCGGCCCGGCAGGTTTTCGAGGAAGGTTTCGCGCGGCGGATGGCGCAGGTTGACAATGACCTCGGTGCAGGTCATGGGCAGGTTCTTCCCGGTGCGGATGTAGAACGGCACGCCGGCCCAGCGCCAGCTATCGATGTAAAGGCGCACGGCGGCATAAGTCTCGACGGTCGAGGTCTTCGCAACGCCGGCTTCATCGCGATAGCCGCGGAACTGGCCGCGCACCACGTCGTTCGGACACAGAGGACGAACGGCTTTCAGGATGCGCGACTTCTCGTCTCGCACGGCGTCGTGATCGTTGCCGGCGGGCGGGTCCATGGCGAGGCAGGCCAGGATCTGCAAAAGGTGATTCTGCACCACGTCGCGAATGGCGCCGGCTTCCTCATAGAATTTGCCGCGGCCCTGCACGCCGAAATTTTCGGCCATGGTGATCTGAACGGAGCTGACGTGCGCGCGATTCCACAGCGGTTCGAGGAAGAGATTGGCGAAGCGGGTGTAGAGGATGTTCTGGACGGCTTCCTTGCCGAGGAAGTGATCGATGCGGAAAATCGACTGCTCCGGGAAGTAGCGCGAGAGAATCTGCTGGAGATCGCGCGCCGACTGGAAATCGCGGCCGAACGGCTTTTCCACGACCACTCGCGCGTTCTTCGCGCTGCTGGCTTTCGCCAGACCCTCGGCCACCGTTGCGAACATGCTGGGCGGGATGGCGAAATAGTGCAGCGGACGCTGGGCTCCATCGAGTTGTTTCGCGAGTTCGGCGAAGGTGGCGGCGTCGCAATAGTCGCCATCCACATAGCGCAGAAGGGACATCAGCTTCGCGAAAACCGGTTCGTCGACGCCGCCGTGGCTGGCGATGCTGTCGCGCGCGCGGGCTTTGAGCTGATCGAGATTCCAGCCCGCTTTGGCCACTCCCACGATGGGAATATTCATCCCGTGCCGCTTCACGAGCGCGTGAAGCGCGGGAAAAATCTGTTTATAAGCCAGATCGCCCGTTGCTCCGAAGAACACGAAGGCGTCGGAATTTACATCGCTCATCGGCGTTTGTACCTTCCCACTTACGGTTATCTCATGAGCCCCGGCGCGGAGATGCCGGGGAGTTGGATGCTCTACAGTTGGAGAGGGACTTTTGGCGCGATTTACAATCGCGCGCAGGATCTCATCCTGCCCCACACACGACCACGGCAGAGATCACGCATTGCATATCCGGGAATCATTCAGCTTCAGTTTTCTCGCCCTCCGGCATAACCCGGTGCGCTCGTTTCTGACGGCGCTCGGGATGGTGATCGGCACCGCGTCGGTGATTCTGGTGGTGACGATTTCGCTCACCAGCCAGGACTATATTCTCCAGCAGATCGAGGGCGTGGGATCGAACATGATTTTCGCGTCGTATGAGATTGGTACCCAGTCGTCATCGGCGGAGGTCAGCGGCGACTTCATCAAGCCCGCCGACGTACAGGCGGTTCGGGACCAGTTATCCGCGCGAATCACGGCCGCCACGGGAGTGGAGAGTAACTTCGATTCCATGTTCCTCAACGGGCGGGAGCAGCACTTGCTGGTGCTGGGGTCGGATCAGTATTACCAGCCGGTGCGGAACATCCTGGTTCTGGCGGGGAGGTTCCTCGAAGCGAGCGATATCGATTTGCGCCAGAAGGTGGCGTTGCTCACCGAAAAACTGGCGGCCAGCATCTACGGCAGCCAGCAGGCGGCGATCGGACAGAACATCAAGATTCACGGATTGCAGTTCACGGTGATCGGCACGTTCAAGGAGAAAGTCTCGACGTTCGGACAGTCCGAACTGAATGACAAGACCGTTCTGATTCCGATCACGGTGCAGAAATACTTCGTGCCGGTGGATCGCATTGACCCGATGTATGTGCAGGTGCGGAATCCGCAGGATGTGGAATCGGTGACCACGCAGGTGCAGGAGTTGCTCGAAAGCCGGCATCGCGCCGGGGCGACTTACAAGGTCGAAAACCTCACCGGCATTCTGGCGGCGGCGAAGAGCATCGCGCTGGTGCTGACGCTGGTGCTGGTGCTGGTGTCTGCGATTGCGCTGGTGATTTCGGGGATCGGCATCATGAACATCATGCTGGTGACGGTGACGGAGCGCACGCGCGAGATCGGCCTGCGCAAGGCGGTGGGCGCGCCGCGCAAGGATATTCTGCTGCAGTTCCTGCTGGAGGCCGTGATTATCAGTCTGGGCGGAGGAACGCTGGGGATCCTGATTGGGGTGGCGATGCCGCTGAGCGTCCGGTTCCTGACGGATCTGACGATTCCGATCTCCGCGTGGTCGATCATCATCGCGTTTACGGTTTCGAGCCTGGTGGGGCTGATTTTCGGGATTCTGCCGGCGAGCCGGGCCTCGCGGTTGAATCCGACCGAAGCGCTGCGCTACGAATAGTTCATGCGTATTTTTCGATTTGTCGCGGTTGTGGCCGCCGCGGTCCCCGTTTGCGCTTTCGCGGAGACTCACACGCTGACGATGAAACAGGCGGTGGATCGCGGGCTGGCGAGCAACCCCGATGTCACGCTGGCGAAACTCGATGAGCTGAAGGCAATCCAGGGAATTAAGGTGGCGCAGGCGCCGTTCTATCCGCAGATTGGGGCGGGGACGGGACTGGCTTACACGAATGGGTTCCCGCTCAGCATTGACGGCTCCGCGCCTTCCATTGTGCAGGCCAAGGCGACCGAATATCTGTTCAATCAGCCGCAGCGCTATGCGGTGAAGCAGGAACGGGAGAATGCGAAGACGGCGGGCTTCGCGACGGCGCAGAAGCGGGACGAAATCGCTTTTCAGATTGCGTCGCTCTATGTGGATGCGGACAGGGCGAACCGGCTGATCGATACCGCGCAGGGGCAGATCGCGAGCTTCGAAAAAGTTCTGAGCACGATTCAGGCGCGCATCGATGAGGGCCGCGAGCTTCCCATTGAAGGTACGCAGGCGCAGGTGAATCTGACGCGCGCGAAGGTGCGGTTGAGCGATCTCGAATCCGATCGCGATACGGCGGAGCGCAAGCTGGCGATCGCGCTCGGGTACAGCGCGAACGATCTGGTGGCTCCTTCCACGGAGGAGCGCAAGGAGGCTGTTCAGACGCAGGATGAGGCGGCGGCGGTGCAGACCGCGCTGGGGGGAAGCCCGGAGATTCGGCGGATTCAGTCTGAGATGGTGGCGAAGGGACTCGAAATCAAAAGCACGGAGGCGCGCCGCCTGCCGCAGGTGGATCTGGTGGCGCAGTATGCGCTGTTTGCGAAGTACAACGATCTGGATCAGTATTTCGCGCGGTTTCAGCGGAACAATGGTGAGCTGGGGGCTTCGATTCAGTTTCCGTTGTTTGCGGGGGTTGGAATTAAGGCTGCGATTGCGCAGTTGGATACGGATAAAAAGCGCCTGCAGGTGGAGTTGGAGAGCGCGAAGACGCGGATTCAGATGGCTGTGCATCAGGCGTATCAGGGGATCGATCGATCGAAACTGGCGAACGATCTGGCGAAGCAGGATCTGGATCTGGCGCGGCAGCGGCTGACGCTGGTGCTGGATCAGCTGAACGATGGGCGGGCGACATTGCGGGAGACGGAGCAGGCGCGGATCGATGAGGGGGAGAAGTGGATTGCGTTTTACGATGCGCAGTTTGGTCTGGAGCGGGCGCGGCTGGAGTTGCTGCACCAGACGGGGGCGTTAGTGGCGTCGCTGCAGTAGTTGCGCCGAGCCGAAGCTCGGCGCGCACCGCCCCACAAATCACTGGAAGGCGATGCGGTCTTTGTGGGCTTCGATCTTCGCGACGTCGACGCCGGGGACTTTCTTCAGATCGTCGATGCTCTTGAACTTGCCGTGCTTCTCGCGATACTCGACGATCTTCGCCGCCTGGCTGCGCAGGAGAGAGAGGCCGCTTTCGAGATCAATCGCTTCGGCCGTGTTGATGTTGATCGGCTTTACGGCTTCGGCTGGAAAAGCTTTCGAAAGATAATCGAGTGTCGTGGCGTAGTCGGCATCGCTCAGTTGCATGCCGCGGCCGGCCATGGCGGACATGGTGGCGTCCCAACCGCCGCGATCCTGGCGGAGTGAAGCGGCGCGTTCCGGTTCATGGCAGGTGCTGCAGGCTTTGATAGCCACGTCTTTGCCGGGGAGGTCGGGAAAGCCCTGAGCGAAAACCATTCCGGAAAAGACGATTGCGGCGCAGAGAACATTCACGATACGCATACAAGACAATTTTAATCCAGATGCGCGCTGGATGTGTTATTTCAGGACGCGAACATTTACAAATTGATTCGGAAACAGCTTGCCGTCTTCGTTTTCGAAGGTGGCTTTCAGCTTGATTGTGCCGGTGTTCGGATCAATCTGGTTGTCCATCGCGGTCAGCACTCCTGTTGCAATTTTGGCGGAATTATCGCTATTCCAGGCCTCTACGGCTGCGTGCGCGCCTGAATCGAGCGCTGCGCGAAATTCCGGTACGAATTTTTCCGGCAGAGTAAATAACACTGAGATTGGCTGTACCTCTGCGATGGTGAGGATGCCGTTCGGGTCTGTTGGTCGAACCATGTTTCCTGGTTCGACCAAATGCAGACCGGCTATCCCGGAGACGGGAGCTTTGATTGGAAAATCGGCGGCGCCAGCTTTAGCGAGGGCGAGGTAGTGTTGGGCGAGCTCGTATTTGGCTTCCAATTCCCGTTTCGAATCGGGGTCGGTGGCCGCCGCCACCATGTCCCGCAGGAAGTCCCGTAGGGCCGTTTGGTCCGCGAGTTGCTTTTCCGACGGGCGCCCGCTGACCACCGCGACCACGTCACCGGCATGGACTAACTGGCCTTCCTTAAAATTCACAGACTTGACGGGCCCATCAATCCAGGTGCGGACGGGTACAACACTTGCCGTTACTGTACCCAGCCCGACGAGGCTGGACTGTCTGACTCCGCCGCTGCGACCTCGCCCTGGTCTGATCTGTGGCGGAGCATTTGTCCTGGTTAGTGGGGGCGCCGGCGCGGCTATTGCGGGTACGGCTGTAGCCATGAAATACGCAAGAGGCGAAGCGATCGCGAGCATCGTCATCAGGCCGAGCCACGTCATGCCGCGAGAGAGCGTCGAGGAATCCAGGATTCGTTGAATTCGCCGGTCGGTGCTGCCGTATCGCGACATCGGAACTCCGAGGTAGTGATGCGGGAGCGCGCGGCGCTGCATGAACGCGACGAGAATTTCCGCGTACGCAGCGCGGTCCTTCGTCACCGCGATCGCGGTATCGTCGCTCACCTCTTCGCACGCGCGCACGATTTTCGAATGCAGGAACCAG
>CAZWTH010000132.1:0-7554 GCA_964636715.1 uncultured Solibacteraceae bacterium
AGACCCGCGGCTGTACCGCCCAGGTCGAACCCGGCGGTGATGAACATCTCGGGCTTCAGCAGCCCGTCGGAATTCGGGACCAGCAGCCGCACCTTCATCGTGCGGCTGTCCGCATCGATTTTTTCCCCGATTCGCTCCACCGTCGCGGTGAAGCGCTTGCCGGGATACGCCACCGCCGTGATCTGAGCGTGCTGCCCCGCATGAATCAGATGAAGGTCGTTTTCGAAAATGTCCGCCAGAACCCACACCGTGGCCGGGTCCGCAATGGTCAGCAGAGCCGTGCCGTCGCCCTGCACGTACTGGCCTTCCGTCACCACGCGATCGATCACGATGCCGCCCGCCGCGGCGTGAACGGGGATCAGCGCCTGCATGCCGTGTCCTGCATCCACGTCTTTCTGATCGATTCCAAGCACGCGCAGCGATTCGACCGCGCGCGCCACATGCGCCTTCGCCTTCGCCAGATCGTTATCCGCCTGTTGCAGCGAAACGCGCGAAGCGGCCTCATGATCGAAGAGGTCCTTCGTCATGTTCCACGTCTTCTCCGCCAAATCCTGGTCGCGCTCGCTATCGAGATAGTCCGTCACCAGCGACGCCACCTCCCGGCTCCGGATCGAAAAAATCACCTGATCTTTTTCGACGCGATCGCCCACGCGCAGCTGGAAGTTCGCGATCTGCCCGGGCATCGGCGCGAGAACGTGAATCACATGATCGTCGTTGAACTGCACCTTTCCCGTCGCAGCCAGAATCCGGTGCATCGTCTCGGGCTTCACCGTTTCAATGTGGACATTCCCCATCATCGAAGCTTCGAGCTGCACACTGTCCCCGGCGTTTCCCGCCGCGCATACCAAAGCCGCCGTCACCGCCGCCGCGGCCGGCAGGATAAAAAATTTCGTCATGATTTGTCTCACGGAATCACCTCCTGCCCCACCGCCGCCGAGAGTTTGGAGGACGCGCGCCGGTAATCGGCAATGGCTTCGTAATAAGCCGACATCGTGTCGTTGAAAGCCCGCTGCGCATCGAGCACATCGACCAGCGTGCTCGCGCCCGCCTGATAGACATAGGCGGTTGTGTCGCGCGCCTGTTTCGTCGGTTCCAGCAGGTCGCGCTCAATCTCCGCCGCCAGCGTCCGGGCGGATTCGTATTCTTCATACGCGCCCGCCACATCGCTCGTCACCTGCGTCTGCGCGGCCACCAGCGATTGCCGCAGTTGCTCCTGCTCGCGGCTCGCGCGCGCGATTTCGCCCTGATTGCGGTTATAGACCGGCAGCGGGGCGCTGAAGAAAATTCCCAGCGAATTGCCGGTCCCGTTGACGCCCTGCTGCCGGCGGGCCTCCATTCCGACGACGTAATCGATCTTGCCGTTCGCGATCTGCAGCCGCAAATCCGATTGGGATCGCGCCTGATCGATCCGTACGGCCGAAATGTCCGGACGTTCCGTCTGCGCCGTTGTCTGCAGCTTCTGAAGATCGGGACCCGACGCCGGGAGCGGAACCTTCAGGTCGCCCGAGATGTCGATCGTTCCACCCGGATGCCGCCCCAGCAGCGTTTCCAGATGCGTCCGCGCCGTCAGCAGCGCCAGTTCGGCCGTGCGCACGTTGCCGCGATATTGCAGCATCGCGACTCGCGCCCGCGTGAGCTCCACTGGCGCCACCGCCCCTCCCTTCAGCCGCGTCTCATTGAACTGGACGACTTTGTTGAGCGCCTGCAGATTATCGTTCGCGAGCGCCAGCTTCGCTTTCGCGGCGAGCAGATCGATGCAGGCGAGCGTCACGTCCTGACGCAGCCGCCGCACCGAGTCCGCATACTTTGCTTCGGCGATCTTTCGGGCATACCCCGCGTTATCGAGCCGCAGCTCGCGCTTGTTACCGCGCTCGAGCGGCACGTCCACCCGCACCGCGGTTTCCGAGGGCCCCGCGCCATTGGTCGCGTTGAATCCGGTACCGAGCAGATCGAGATGATCGGAGGAAATGCTCAGCACGGGATTCGGCTTCAGCCCGGCCGTCATCACCGCGGTATCGGTGACCGGCAATCCGAGCTTTTCCGCCATCAGGCCGGGATTGTTTTGAATGGCTTCGGCCTGCGCTTCCGCGATCGTGAGCACCGCCGGTTGACACCACAACGGCGCTCCCGAAGCAAGCAGAAAGCACACACACAGAGAACGACTGAACAGCAATGGAATACACCTCCAGGGCAAAAGGCTGCGGACATAGCTGGGAGCCGGACACACGAGCCCGGCATTCAGCTCAGAAAGATAGAGGGGAGATCAGGCGAGAGACGGAGGAGCGCGTGGAGAGGAACCAGTCTGGCTGGCGGAAATGGCGGGAGCGGCATCGGCGCAGACGATCGCCGCGCAGTACTGCCGCCGCTCCAGGCTGGAGAGAACAGGCGCGGCGTGAGGTGTACGCTCCTCATTCCGCGCAAACAAATGGACACGAACCCGGACAGACGAACCGGCGGATTCCGGAGGCGGTTGCCCCAGAGCCGGCGCATACTTGGCGAGATTACCTTCTTCGAAATGACCGCGCCCGTCATTGAGCCAGATACCGATCGCCCGCCGCGACCATGGCTCCACAATGATCAGATCGCGGTCATGATCGCCATCGATATCGCGCAGGCTGAGCTGAATCGCGGCGCCGGGGCTGCGGACGGTGAACTGCGATTTCCCCGCGCCCGCGAGGTTCACGTTGATTTCGCGCGCGTATTCGGCGCCTTCGCGCCGCCCCGGACCGGCAAACGCCAGATCGGCGACCTTGTCGCCGTTCATGTCGCTCACTGCCCAACTGCGATTCCGGCTGGTATGAGAGGGAAGCTGAAACGTCTTCGCGCCGGCTGCGGGAATCAGAGAGGCCGCTGCGAAAAGGAAAAGTAAAATCTTTCGCGGGGCCCTCATCCGTCGAATTATAGCGTGCCGGGCCGCCTATCCGCCTATGGAAAACATTGGTCTTGGCGGGGGCACAAATCGCGGCGAGTTGATTTCGTGCCCCGCCCATTTGGCGCGAATCGTATCCCGCAGCACTGCCGCAATCGCCTCATCGCTTGCCTGCGACCGCAGCAGTCCCGCGACATCCGTCTCTTCGATCGCAAACAAGCAATAGCGCAGCTTGCCATCCGAGGTCAGCCGGATTCGGTTGCAGTTCAGGCAGAAGGGCTTGCTCACCGATGCGATGAAACCCACCCGCCCGCCGCCATCGGCATATTCGTATTCCGTGGCCGGCGCCCGCGGATCCGGATCGTTCACCGGATGAAGCGTCGCAACCTCCCGCCCGAGCACCGCCAGAATTTCGTCCGCGGTGAGAACGCGTCCCCGCTGCCAAAGCGCCTGCGCATCGAGTGGCATGAATTCGATATAGCGCGGCTCGAACCCCCGTTCGCGGCAGTAGCGCGCCATCGGGACAATATCCGGCTCCACCAGGCCCTTCACCGCCACCACGTTGATCTTGATATGGCGAAACCCGGCATTGACCGCCGCATCGATTCCTTCCAGCACCCGCGGTAAATCGTCGCGCCGCGTGATCTGTCGAAAGCGCTCGCGGTCCAGCGTATCGAGATGAATATTGAGCCGCCGCAGTCCCGCCCGATGGAGATCCGCCGCATGCTTCGCCAGCAGCACCGCATTCGTCGTCAGCGCGATGTCGCGAATACCGGGAACCGCCGCCAGTTTTTCGATCAGCGCGGGCAGATCGCGCCGCAGCAGTGGCTCGCCGCCCGTCAGGCGCAGTTTCGAAACGCCCATCTCCGCCGCCACCCGCACAAACCGTTCGATCTCCTCGAACGTCAGCATTCCGGCCGGATCGGCGAACGTCGCCCCCTCCTCCGGCATGCAGTAAAAGCAGCGGATATTGCAGCGATCCGTGACGCTGATTCGCAGATTGTCGTGAATACGGCCGAAAGTGTCGGTAAGGGGTACGGCTGTCACACAATAGCCAGCATACGTTCGAGCGGCGCAAGCGCGCGGCGCATCAGCTCAGGATCCAGCTCCACGCGGGGAGTCAGATTCACAAGCGCGTCGCGCAGTTTCTCAAGCGTATTGAGCCGCATGAACGGACATTCGCTGCAGTTGCAGTTTTCATTCGCGACGTAGTGGAAGCGCGCGCCCGGCGCCGCTTTCTCGAGCGAGTAGTTCACTCCGCTCTCCGTCATCACGATGAACTCAGCGGCGTCGCTCGCCGCGCAGTATTCGATGATCGCCGAAGTCGACCCCACGAAATCCGCCTGGCGCAGCACAGCTTCCGGACATTCCGGATGCGCCACCACCACGGCGTCCGGATGCGCTTTCTTCGCTTCCAAAAGCCGCCGCGACGGGAACGTATTGTGAACGATGCAGGAGCCCTGCCAGATCTTCATGTTGGCGCGGCCGGTTTCCCGCTGCACCCAGGCCCCGAGATTCTTGTCCGGCAGGAACAGAACCGTCTTTTCCGCGGGAATCGAGTTCACAACCTTCACCGCGTTGCGCGAAGTGCAGAGAATATCGCTCTCCGCCTTCACTTCGACCGACGTATTGATGTAGCTGACAATGACGTGGTCCGGATTCCGCCGCCGGTATTCCCGAACGTCTTCCGCTTTGCAGCTCTCCACCAGGCTGCACCCCGCCTCGCGGTCCGGCGCCACCACAATCCGGTCCGGATTCAGCACTTTAGCCGTCTCCGCCATGAACCAGACGCCGCAGAATGCAATGACGTCACCCTCATACTGCTTCGCTTTACGGGCGAGTTCGAGGCTGTCGCCAACCACATCGGCAATCTCCTGAATCTCCGGCTCCTGGTAATGATGAGCCAGCAGAATCGCGCGGCGCTCGCGCTTCAGGTCGAGGATTTCCTCAGACAATGTAGGGGCAGCTAACATCGGGGGAGCACTTCCAGCTTATCAGGAGCGCTGTTATACAACGTTTTCAGGAACTCCGGGTCGAAATTGCCCCCGGAAATCACCACGCCGGCCCGCCGGATCCCGGCCGGCAGTTTTCCATGGATGGCGGCCGCCACTCCCACCGCGCCGCTCGGCTCCACGACGATTTTCATCCGCTCCAGCAGGAAGCGAACTGTATTTCGGATCTCATCTTCTGAGACGAGTACAACTTGCTCCAGGTTTCTTTGCAGCACCGGGAACGTCAGCTTGCCGGGAGACACAGTCCGAAGCCCGTCGGCAACCGTATTGGGCGACGAAATCGTGACGCGCTCGCCTTTTTGCAGGGACTGCCACACGTCGTTGCCCAACTCCGGCTCCACGCCGAAGCAACGGATGCCCGGCCGCAGCTCTTTCGCGATCGTCGAACAGCCGGACGCCATGCCGCCGCCGCCGACCGGCGTGACAATCGCGTCGAGCTCCGGCTCCTGATCGAGCAGTTCGAGCGCGATAGTTCCCTGTCCCGCCATGATCATTGGATGATCGTATGGGGGCGCGAGGATGCCGCCGGTTTCGGCCAGCACTTTCGCGGCAATCGCCTCGCGGTCATCCTTCAGCCGGTTGTAGGTGACGATCTTCGCGCCAAGGTCGCGCGTGGCCTCCATTTTCGAGGGCGGCGCGTCTTCGGGCATCACGATCGTCGCGGCTGCGCCCACGTACTTCGCGGCAATCGCCACCGCCTGCGCATGATTCCCCGAAGAAAACGCCACGATGCCGCGCTTTTGTTCCTCGGGCGTGAGCGCCAGGATCAGATTCGCCGCCCCGCGGATCTTGAACGCCCCGCCTCGCTGGAAATTCTCACACTTGATGAAGAGTTCCATCCCGGCGCGCTCATTCAGACTGCGGGACGTCAGCACCGGCGTGCGCTTCGCCAGCGGACGGATGCGCTCCGCGGCTTCGCGGACCATGTCTGGGGTAATCGAAAGGGTGGTCAAATCAGGCTCTTAGCGAGCTGCGTCAAATGCCAACTGCTGAGCCCGATTGTAACGAACGCGGTCCTGATGTTCCTGATACAGGGTTCCGAAGCCCGCCCAGTAGTAGCCGGCAACGAACAGCCCAAGGAACGGCAGCGAGGGGAAATTGTAAGTCTGGATCGCGAAGACGCACATATAGAGGAAATACGTTCCGAACGCCAGTTCGAAATACGGCAGCAGACCGCTCTTGCTCTTGTACTTCTTCACGACTTTCCTCTGCACATTGCCTTCGATCGCGTACTTCGGCGTGCGGACGAATCCGCTCTGCACGCCGAACAGCGCTTCCAGCACCGCGCGCGTGTTGATCAGCGTGAGCCCGACGCCCACCGCCATCAGCATCGGCAGAAACAGAAAACTCCGCTTCCAGGATTTCGGATGCAGCTCCCGCTGCGCGATCACGTAGAACGCCGAAATCGACCAGAACGAAGCCACGATCAGCGGGAAGTCCAGCAGCATCATCTGCCAGACACCCATGTAAAACCGCACAATCATCACCGGCAGCATCAGCGCTGAAATGATGATCATCAGCGGATAAGAGATGTTGGGTGTCAGGTGCATGAAGGCCTCCGCCTTCACGCGCAGTGGAATCTTCGCCCGGACGAGCGAGGGGAGCAGCTTCTTCGCGCACTGCGTGAGGCCCTTCGCCCAGCGGAACTGCTGCACCTGGAAGCCATGAATTTCAACCGGCAGTTCTGACGGGCAATCGACATTCGGAATATAAACGAACTTCCAGCCCTTGATCTGCGCCCGGTAGCTGAGATCGGAATCCTCGGTCAGAGTGTCATGCTGCCACCCGCCGGCGTCATCGATCATCGTGCGGCGCAGAATGCCGGCGGTGCCGTTGAAGTTGAAGAAGTATCCCGCGCGGCTGCGGGCGCCGTGTTCGAGGATGAAATGCCCGTCGAGCAGGATGGCCTCGACCTCGGTCAGGAAATTGAAACCCTTATTAAGGTAGCTCCACCGCGTCTGCACCACGCCCACCTTCGGATCGGCAAAGTGATGGATCGTCCGCAGCAGGAAGTCGGGCGGAGGAATGAAGTCGGCGTCAAAAACCGCGACAAATTCGCCGGTTGCGCTCTTCAGCCCTTCCTGCAGAGCGCCCGCTTTGTAGCCTTCCCGGTTCGTGCGATGCAGGTACTGAATCGGGTATCCAAGATTCAGGTAGCGTTCGCACAATGCTTCGGCGAAAGGATGGGTGTCATCGGTCGAATCATCCAGAACCTGGATCTGCAGCAGCTCTTTCGGATATTCGATCTTCACCACCTCATCGATCAGCCGCTCGAGCACGTAGCGCTCATTATAAAGAGGAAGCTGAATGGTGACAGGCGGAAGCGAATCGAACTGGCGCGGCGGTTCCTTGGTGGCTTTCTTGCGGTGCTTGAAATAGGTGTGAATCGTATCGAACCGGTGCATCCCGTAAATCGAGAGGATGCCCAGGATACCGAAATACGGAATCAGGATCGCCCAGTCGAACCACGCAAGCTGATGAATGCCGGCAAACGTGTCGTCAAACATCCCACGCGAAATCTTCGTCAGCGTGGACGTAACCAGCAATGCGGGCACCAGCGAGGGCAACATACGTTCGTGACAGGGCGATTCAACCGCGCAGACCGGCCCCACGCCGGGCTGCGGAATAAACATATCTATTGTATAACGGCCCAAACCCTGTGGTTTGACGCCG
>CAZWTH010000133.1:0-5424 GCA_964636715.1 uncultured Solibacteraceae bacterium
ATATTCCGCAGGCGGAGCAGATCACCATGAAGGCAAGTGAGCGGGCGGTCCGGCGATTGGTGCGAGGGCCTACGGTGCCGGCGGCGCGCGAGCCTCGCAGGAAACCGCGGCGAATTTCCGCGCTCGTCAGCGCGCCCAGTCCGAAAAGAATCGCGAGCGCCAGCCAGAAGAAGAAACGGAGTTCGGTGGAGAGCGCCGCCGCGCCGATGAGCGCGACGAAGGCGAGCGCGCCGGTGTAGAGGTAGTCGCGCTCGCTGCGGGCGGAGAGGATGCGAGCCACGCCCAGGAAACAGACGCCGTGCGCGGTGGCGGCAAAGAAATCATGCGAGAGGAAGTAGAAATCGATGGGATAGAAGATGAGGTAGGAGCTGGCGAGAATGGTGACCAGTTTTTGTGGTATTCGCAGGCGGACAACGCCCGCGACCATCAGGATGCGCCAGACAATGCCGCCCAGCAGGAAGGTGAGCGAGGCGAGATCGAGCCGGCCCGTATCCGCCAGCGCGCAGAACGCGGAGGCAACCAGACCGAGCAGGGAATACTGGAAAAACTGCTCGACCGGCGACGCGGCCGGGATGCGTGCCGTCTGCACAGGACCAGTGTAGTATTACTCGGGCGGTTCTACGGTTTGCGGACGCAGTAACGGAAGCTTTCGACGCCGGTGCCGGCCGAAAGGTCCGGATGGATGTCCACCAGTTCGGCGCCTGTCTGTTCGATCAGGCTCCGTACCTCGCGGAGCGGTACCGTGTAGAGCTCCATGACCGGACGGTTCAGGAGGCGGCGAAAGATCTGGTAGAGAATCCGCATGTCGGTCACAAAGCGCGCCCGGAGGGATTTCGCGCTGCTCGGCAACTGGAACACCGCCACCCCGCCGGGACGCAGCACGCGAACGAACTCCCGGATGTAAACCGTCGAGTACCGCGGGTGGATGTGCTGCAGCGTGATGTTCGAGTACACGAGGTCAAACCGGTTATCGCCGAAAGCGCGCAGGTCGCTGGCGCTGTTGAGGACGAACTCGCAGCGCGGGTTGGCGGCGAACTGCCGTGCCCGCTCGATCATTGACGGCGCGATATCCACGCCCACCGCGTGTGCGAACAGCTCTCCGAGCGGCTGCGTCAACCGCCCAACGCCGCAGCCGAAGTCGAGCGCCTCGCCGCGGGGAAGCCCCGGAGCAATCCGGTCCAGGTACGCGATCAGCTCACCGATCTCTTCACGGCCGGAAGCGAAGAAGCGTTCGACGTTCCAGCGGTTGTTTTCTTTGCCCGGGACTGTGAGAATCGCCCAGTAGGGATCGGTGCGCCCGAAGCGGTCCCAGTTGCGTTGGGTGTCGAAGAGATCCAAGGCCCACTATACCTTCCGGGACAGTATTTACGCCGCCTGTGTGACGAGACTCGAAGCTACCAGATTGTCTCGACGGCAGAAGCCCGGATCTTCCCATCGCGGCTGATGACGGGAACACTGAAATGGACGGCGGTCGCCGCCACTATGCGATCAGGCATATCCGGTACATCGGTGCGCGAAACCTTCGCCATCGCATCCACGATATTGCCACTGAGTGAGATTTCTTCAATGACGTATGACGGGTCGGCGAGCGCGGTCTTCAGAGTGGCGTAGACGGGCGCCGGAAGACGGTTTTTCTCTGTCAGATAGAGAATCTCGGCGAGACTAATGGATGAAACAGCGATGGAATTCCCAGCGGCGGCGGCATCGTCCATGAACAGTCGTGTCCGTTGAGAAAGGCGCTCGTTTTTCAGGACGTACCAAAGCGCCGCATGGGTGTCGGCGACGCCCGCGATCAAGGCAGTTCGCCAAAGCCGCGGAACATGTCCCTGCGGTTCTCGTCGATCTCTTCGTCAGTCGGTCCCGGTCCGAAGTCAGCCAGGAGCCCCCAGGCAGATTTCTTAGGCGCAGCCGTGTCCGGCGCCATGTCCTCGCGCAAAGCGCGCTCGACAATTGTGCTCAGGTAGCAGTCGGGTGGCATCTGCGCGGCGCGCGCATGGGCTTCCAGAGCCGCCGCGTTTTGATCGGACAGATGAATGGTCACGTTCATGTATGCGACATTTATCAGGATAGCGCTGTTTGGACGAGGTGGCCCGCCCAGGTCCGCAGTTCCAGGCCCTCCGGTTGCGCCAGCCCTTCCTGCATGCTACGATTTATCTGTACCCCTTCGGAAAGCTCAGTGGGAGGTGTGCGCTTTTAGCGCCGCCGCTTGCACCAATGAGGAACTATGGCAAAGAAACCAGGCAAAAAGTACGCTGCTGCTCTGAAACAGGTCGAAACCCGCGAGTATCCCCTCGATCAGGCTGTTCCGCTCCTCCAGAAAATTAAGTTCGCGAAGTTCGACGAAACCGTCGAAGTTCACATGCGCTTGGGCGTCGACCCCAAGCATGCCGACCAGATGGTCCGCGGCACGGTTCTGATGCCGAACGGGCTCGGTAAGTCCAAGAAAGTCCTTGTCATCACGAGCGGCGATAAGCTCCGCGAAGCCCAGGAAGCCGGCGCCGATTACGTGGGCGGCGAGGACATGGTCAACAAGATTCAGTCGGAGAGTTGGACCGATTACGACGCCGTGATCGCCACGCCGGACATGATGCGCTCGGTCGGTAAGCTCGGTAAGGTGCTCGGCCCGCGCGGCCTGATGCCCAATCCGAAGACCGGCACGGTGACGGTGGATGTCGCCAAAGCGGTGCAGGAGACCAAGGCTGGTAAGGTGGAATTCCGCGTCGATAAGACCGGGATCATCCACGCGCCGGTTGGCAAGACGAGTTTCGCGCCGAACAAGCTCGTCGAGAACGCGTCCACGCTGATCTCGGCGGTTCTGAAGGCGAAGCCGTCGGCGGCCAAGGGCAAGTACGTGAAGAGCACGACCATCTGCTCCACGATGAGCCCGGGAATCGCGGTGGATGTGGCCGAGTTGACGGCGAAGGAAGCCGCGCATCACGAGTAGTGGCCGGTTCGGTCTGAAATCAGGGTTGCATCATGAAGAACAGAGAAGACAAGAAGAAGGATTTTGAAGAGCTCCGTAAGGCGCTCGAATCGGTCCGCAATGTTTTCATTACCGGATACGAGAAGATCACGGTCGATCAGGATTACAATCTGCGCAAGGCGATTCGCGGCGCGGGCGGCTCGTACAAGGTCATCAAGAACAACGTAGCGGAAAAGGCGTCCGCCGGACTGCCTGCCGAGCCGGTGTTCCAGAATCTCAAAGGCATGACTTCGATCGCTTGGACCGAAGGCGATCCGGTGGCTCTCGCCAAGGCGCTCACCGCCTATGCGAAGACCACGCCGGCGTTTACTTTCAAGGCCGGTCTGGTGGAAGGCCGCGCGGTCGATATCAAGGCGATCAACGATCTCGCCTCGATGCCTCCGAAGGAAGAGATTTTCGCGAAGCTTCTTTATGTGATTAGTGCGCCCGCTACGCAGCTGGTGCGGACGATCAACGCGGTGGGCCGCGATCTCGCCGTTGTGGTGGATCAGGGCGTTCAGAAAGAAAAGTTTCAGTCGTAAAAGTTTCGAAAGTTTAAATCAGGGAGTTCCATAAGATCATGGCGGACATTAATGCAATTGCGGATCAGATTCAGGGCCTGACGCTGCTCGAAGCGTCGCAGCTCGTGAAGTTGCTCGAAGAGAAGCTGGGCGTTTCGGCGGCGGCAGCGGCCCCGGTGATGATGGCTGGCGGCGGCGGAGCGGCGGCAGCGGCTCCGGCGGCGGAAGAGAAGACCGAATTCACGGTGGTTCTCACCGCGGCGGGCGCCAACAAGATCAACGTCATTAAGGTTGTGCGCGAAGTCACCAGCCTCGGCCTCAAGGAAGCCAAGGATCTGGTGGATGCGGCCCCCAAGCCTGTCAAAGAAGGTGTCAGCAAGGACGAAGCTGAGACCATCAAGAAGAAGTTCTCTGACGCCGGCGCTACTGTTGAAGTGAAGTAGCTTTAACTTCTTACAGTTGTTGCGTTTGCGGTCCCTTTGGTGGGGATTGAGAGGCGGCGCTCGGGCCTTGGGCCGGGGCGCCGCCATTCACTTTGTCTTGAAAAATTTGACGGGTTGACGTCCCGGTGCTATGCTCTTAAGGTTGGCGAGTTATGCACCGGATTTAAGACCCGGGAATAGGTGACGGTGGCGCTGGAACCCTGGAACTTGTATTGCAGCCCGGTCTTACCATCGCACGGAGGCGACGTGTCTTCGTGCGGCAACGCCATTGGTCCATATCAACGCGCCACGTCAAAAGCGGCGGCAAAAAACAAACTGACAGACAAGATTTTTCCACCCGGAATGGTAGTGGTTTTGGCGGAGCGTGCCCCGATGTGCGGCCACGTTCCGCTTCAGTATTTGGTTTCCAGGTAGCCGCTTCTTAATTAGCGGCGCCTGTTGCAACGGAGCTCCCGAATCCTTATGTCTTCTGAAAACGGTCTGGCACCCGATCGAGTTGATTTTTCCAAGATCAAGACTTCGATTCCGATCCCGAATCTGATCGAAGTGCAGCGCAATTCTTATGAGCAGTTTCTGCAGATGGACCTGTTGCCCAACGAGCGCGACGACATCGGTCTGCAGACGGTGTTCACTTCCGTGTTTCCAATCTCCGATTTCCGCGGCGTGAGCCAGCTGGAATTCGTGGATTATTCCATCGGCAACTGGGAATGCAAGTGCGGCAACCTCAAGGGTCTGCATCACCTGCGTTCCACCTGCCGCAACCCCGCGTGCGGAGCCGCCATCAAGACGGACCCGTTCCACCCCGGCGACGTGCTCTGCCACCATTGCGGCACGTTCAACAAGAACATCGTCACCTTCTGCAACAAGTGCGGCGATCCGGTGGGCCTGCAGCTCAAGTACGATCAGGCGGAGTGCGAAGAGCGTGGCATGACGTACGCCGCGCCGCTCAAAGTCACCATCCGGCTCACGGTTTATTCCCGCGACGCCGAGACGGGGGCGAAGAGCGTCCGCGACATCAAGGAGCAGGAAGTCTTCTTCGGTGAAATTCCGCTGATGACGAACAACGGAACGTTCATTGTGAACGGCACCGAGCGCGTCATTGTCAGCCAGTTGCACCGTTCGCCCGGCGTCTTCTTCGAACGCGTTCCCGCGCAGGGCTACTTCCTCGGCAAGATCATTCCTTACCGCGGAAGCTGGGTCGAATTCGAATACGACAACAAGAATCTGCTGTATGTCCGCATTGACCGCAAGCGTAAATTCTACGGCTCGGTCTTCCTGCGCGCTCTCGGCCTCGAAACCGACGAGCAGATTCTCCGCACCTTCTATCGCATCACGAAAATCAACGTGAAGGATGCGAAGCTGCAGTGGCAGGTCGATGACAACCTGGTCGGCCTGAAGCTTTCCCACGCCATCAACGCGAAGGGCGGCGAGACGGTGGTCCCGCAGGGCCGCAAGATCACCTCCAGCGTGATGAAGGAAGTGGTCAAGGCCAAAATCA
>CAZWTH010000134.1:0-3065 GCA_964636715.1 uncultured Solibacteraceae bacterium
TACCGGCCGGAAACTCCTTCGGGCGCATTTCACAAAATCACGCTGAAGATCCGCCGCCCCGAAGTGACGGCGCAGTGGCGCAGCGGGTACTACGATACGCCGGTGGAAAGGACGCCCGTTTCCGTGCCCGCGGCGGCGGAACTCGCCGCGGCGCTGGACAAGCCTTTGCGCGGCACGGCGATCCGCCTGCGGGCGATGCCGTTCGATCACGCCGATGAAGGTCCGAAAGGCCTGCGCCCCCTCATTGACCTTGTGCTCTCGATGGATGCGCGCGATCTCACTTGGACGCCTCAGCCGGATGGGACGCGTCAGGCAACGGTGGAGGCGACGGCGGACTGGTACGGAAACAGTTTACTTCCTGAGGGCACGGAGACCCATAACTGTACGGTTGTTGCCGGCGCCCCGGGCGCGCCGGCGCAATGCGTGATCGAGTTGGACCCGAGCGCCGCCGGCGGCTTTTTTGTGCGCGCGGCCGTTCGCGATACCGCGAGCGGGCGTATGGGAACGGCTTACACGTTCGCGCCGGTTCCCGAATTCAACCGGGACGGCTATGTGACCATGTCGATGCCGATCCTGCGCAGCTCTTCCGGGCGCGGAGGCCTGAGCGTCGACCCCGAGTTTACTCCTGGGGAAGAAGTGACGTATGACGCGACAGTGTACAGCGTGCGGCGGGACAAAAAGACGCAGGAGTCGAGGCTAACCCTGAGGATCAGCCTGGCCAATTCGACAACTTTCGAACCGGTATTTCTCGGAGACGCGGTGCCCCAGGACCCGGCGGGACGTGGGTCGCGTGTGCAGTTGAAAGGCAGATTCCGATTGCCTCCCGACCTCGCCCCAGGCGATTACATCGCGCTGTTTGTAGTGGCCGACACCCTGGCCCGGCAGGAAAAGAAGAACGTATTCCTGTCGAATTCACGCATCGCCGGGTTTCACGTGGGGCGGGGCTTCAGCCCTGTCCGGATGGCGCTTCGCGCCACAAGCAACCATGAAAGCCCGCCAATAGCGCTTCTATTGTTATCAATAATTTGCGGCGGGCTTTCAATGGTGCACGCTGAGCTTTTGCTCAGCGCGGAGGTCCGCCAATATTTCAGGCGCGAGCCCCAGCCAGCGTAGGTTCTTCCACCAACGCCGCCGGTACCGGCAGATCAATCTCCACCCTTAACCCCGGCGTCACATTCTGGGCCCGCATCGTACCGTGGTGCAGTTCCACCGCGCGCTTGGCGATCGCCAAACCCAAACCTACACCGCCGCTCGTCCTGCCGCGATCCTTCTCCACCCGATAGAACGGATCGAAGATCGAAGACAGCGATTCTTCCGGTACACCCGATCCGTGATCGCGAACCGAAATCCGATAAACCGACCCCACCTTCGAGAGCGAAACATCCACCGTCGTATTCTCCGGCGAGTAACGAATCGCGTTGCGCACCAGATTCTCCACCGCGCGCCGCAGCAGTTCCGGATTGCCGGTCATCGTGACCTCGGTAACGCTGGAGTTCAGCTCGACATGCCGCTTCTCCGCCTCAATTCGCGAATCGTCCACAATCGTCTGCACCAGCTCATCCAGCCGGATCTTTTCCGTCGTCAGCCCCTGCGGATCGCCCTCGCCGCGCGTCACCTGAATCAGCTCACCCACCAGCGAATTGAGGCGCGTACCTTCGCGCTCGATGCGATTGAGAGAGCTTTCCATATCGCCGCCGCCACGCGCCAGTTCCACCGCCACGCCGAGGCGCGCCAGCGGAGAACGAAGCTCATGCGAAATATCCTGCAGAAGCCGGCGCTGCGCTTTCAGAAGATTGTCGATACGCTCCGCCATGCGGTCCACCGTGCGGCCGAGCTGTCCGAGCTCATCGGCGCGGCGCGAATTCACGCGCGCCGTAAAATCGCCCTGGCCGAAACGCTCCACCGTCTTCTGCATTTCCCGCAGCGGCGAAGTCACGTGCAGCGCCAGAACGTAGCAAAGGATCGCAAAAATCCCGAGCATCCACCACGTCTGAGGAAGAAGCTCAATGCGGGTACCGGCCTGCGCGGGATTCGGCGGGAAACGGATGATCAGGTAATACTTCGGAACCGTCTGCGATTCCACCACCATCTGCTGCGGCCGCGGACCTTCCACGCGCGTGAACAGAAAGAACGGATTGTCGTTGCCCCGGCCTGGATTCGAGGCCTGCATGGCCGCGATTTCTTTGGACCAGTCGTAGCCGTTCAGCAGATCTTTGTGCGTGACGTCGGCAAGGTGCGCTTCCACGCGATCGCCCTCACGCATCTGAGTGGGAGAATCCGCAGTCTCGATCCGCTTCAGAACCTTCTCGAGACCTTCCTGGCCGTTGTTCTGCCAGGCATCCCGCGCCTCCTGCAATTCGAAACGGAAGCCCCGGAATCGAGGGTCGCGCGGCTGGCGCTTGCTGAGCTCGTTGGAAACGTAGGCTGTGCCGCTGACGGCCACAATCACCGTCAGAATGAACCACGCCAGAATTTTGGGAAACAGCCCTCTCACTTCACACCTCTCAAACTTCTTAAGCCGCTACGCCTTCCTCCGGCGAACGCACAAACTGGTATCCCACGCCGCGGACCGTCTTGATCAGCGGCTTATCGTTTTCAAGCTTCTTGCGCAGATGGCTGATATGCATATCGACCGACCGGTCGAACGGCGTTGCCTTCCGCCCATACAACTCTTCCATCAGATCGTCGCGCGAAACCACGCGGCCAGCCGCCCGCATCAGCGTTTCGAGAATGTCGAATTCGAAAGTAGTCACTTCGACCGGCGTCCCGCCGCGCGTCACTTCACGCGTGCCCGGATCGATCGTAATTCCATTGACCTCAAACTTCTCGCCCGGCCGCCGCTCTTCCAGACGCCGCATGATCGCGCGCACACGCGCCACCAGCTCGCGCGTATTGAACGGCTTCGGCAGATAATCGTCCGCGCCGAGTTCCAGACCGATAATGCGGTCTTCATCCTCGCCCCGCGCAGTCAGCATCAGCACAGGCAGCCGCGATTCCCGCCGCACCCGCCGCAGAATCTCGAAACCGTCCAGGCCTGGAAGCATGACATCCAGCACCATCAGGTC
>CAZWTH010000135.1:0-6873 GCA_964636715.1 uncultured Solibacteraceae bacterium
ACAGGCGGGGTGCTTGGGGGGGGTCATTACCATTTCGGGGGGGGGGGGGCCGTGGGGGGCGGGGCGGCCCCCCAGTCCGCCCCGGCCGAAGCTACTTCTCGAAGACTTTTTCCACCTGACCAACCTTGTTCTGCACTTTGCCGGCAGTCTTCTCGTCATTGCCGCGCATTGCAAGATCCGGATTGTTGGTGGCGTTTCCGGTCTTCTCTTTTATCGCGCCCTTTGCCTCATGAAACTTCCCTTGCATTTGATCTTTTGTGCTCGGTTTCATTTCAATCTCCTTGAAAGAAGCGCTCCATGCGCTCCCGATAATTGCGCTATGGCTGATGCACGCGCGCGCCCAAACGCCCTCGTGAATTCCGCAGCCTGAAAAGCGTGCCCTCGCTCACAATGGCGACTTTGGTGCATTTTGCACACGCGGCAAGGAGACTTTCTCGCATGACTAAACGATTTCCGATGATCCTGGCAATCGCCAGCACGCTGACTATGACCGCGTTCGCCGCGGATCACGAAGCAAAAGTAAATGACCGGCTGGACGCGGCCGTCGATACCCTGCACGAAATGATGCACGCGGCCGACAAAGGTATTCCGCAGGACCTGCTGGATAAGGCGCGATGCGTCGTCGTTATCCCGGGTATGAAGAAAGCCGGGTTTATCATCGGTGCGAAATACGGAAGTGGCTTTGGCGTCTGCCGGAAGAGCGGCGGCGGCTGGACGGCTCCCGCTGCCATGCGCGTGGAAGGCGGCAGCGTCGGCTTCCAGATCGGCGCATCTGAAACCGACGTCATTCTGCTTGTGATGAATGACAGCGGAATGCGGCACCTGCTGGAGGATAAGTTCACACTGGGCGGGAACGCCAGTGTTGCAGCCGGCCCCGTAGGCCGCACAGCTCAGGCTGAAACCGATGCCGCGATGCACGCCGAGATGCTGGCCTACTCCCGGGCGCGTGGCTTGTTTGCCGGTATCTCTTTGGAGGGCGCGACTCTCCGGGGCGATCAGGATGCTGACCGCGAACTCTACGGCCGCGACATTCACAATCGCGAGATCCTGAACGGAAACGTTCCAACTCCAGCGGCTGCAACCGCGTTCGAGCATGCTCTGACGCGCGAATCCCCCACGCGCCAGTAAAGTCTTTGTTCTGCCATTTGATCCTTTTTGCCCGGATCGCCCTGCGGTGGTCCGGGTTTTTTTGTGCCTGCCGGTACGTTGGCTCCAAAAACCCCAAAAACTACCTGGATCGGGCTGAAAACTACCTTGGTCGGGTAGAATAGAGCGTATGGTCCAAACACCGGCGGCGGCGCGCGTCCTCATTGTCGACGACGACCCGCTGGAGCGCCAAAGCCTTTCCGCCAAAGTCTCTTCGCTGGGTTATGCGATTGAAACGGCGGGAGATGGTGAAGAGGCTCTGGACAAGCTCTCTTCTTCCGTCATCGACGTCATCATCACCGATCTGATGATGCCGAAGATGGATGGCTCCCAGCTTCTGCAGGAACTATTGACGCGCGGCGATCTTACGCCGACGATCGTTCTCACCAGCCTCGGCAGCGTCGATAAGGCCGTCTCCATCGTCAAGGATCTTCGCGCCTTCTGGTATATGGAAAAGCCGGCGCAGATTTCCATTCTGGCTCCGCTGCTGGAACGCGCCGTACGTCAGAAGAGCCTTCTCAACGAAACCGAGCGCCTCCGCCGCCAGCTTGGTTATCAGGGCGTTCTGGAAGACCTGATCGGTGGCTCGGCCGCGATGCGGGTCGTTTTCAGCGCCATTCAACTGGCTGCCCCCAGTTCCGCGTCTGTGGTCATCACGGGTGAAAGCGGTACCGGCAAGGAACTGGTGGCATCGGCGATCCATCGGCTGAGTTCGCGCTCTGCCGGCCCCTTTGTTCCGGTGAATTGCGCGGCGCTGCCGGAAACGCTGATTGAAAGCGAACTGTTCGGCCACGAAAAAGGCGCCTTTACGGGCGCGCTGGAACGCCGGGCGGGCTGCTTCGAGCATGCGAATCAGGGGACTCTCTTCCTCGATGAAATCGCCGAGATGCCCATCGCCATGCAGGCCAAGCTGCTTCGCGTTCTCGAGCAATCCGCCGTTCGGCGCCTGGGCGGTCAGCGTGAGATCCCGGTGGATGTTCGCGTGGTTGCGGCGACCAACCGGCCGCTGCTCGATGCGATCGAGAAAAAGATGTTGCGCGAAGACGTGTACTACCGGCTCAACGTCTTCCACATCGAATTGCCGCCATTGCGTCAGCGGAAGGACGATATTCCCGCCCTCGCCGCCTCATTCATTCGCTCCATCAACAAGAAGAATGACTGCAGCGTGACGGATATTCACCCGGAAGTCCTCTGGCAGTTTATGGATTACTCCTGGCCGGGCAATGTGCGGGAACTGCGCAATGTACTGGAGCGCGCAATAATTGTTGCCCGCGAGGGCGTCCTGATGCCCAGCCATCTGGCTCCCGCGTTTCGCCTGCCGCAGCAGCGGACCGCAGCTCCGGCCGCGCATCCTGCTCCATCCGCCGCCCTGCCGGTTGCCGCCGCGGCCGGAACTCATGGCGCCGATTCGATCACGGTGGAGGCCGGAAAGAGCCTGGAAGAGGTAGAAAAGCAGTATATTCGGCTCACGCTGAAGCATTCCCGGACACATCGCGAAGCCGCCGGCATTCTCGGAATCAGTCTTCGCACGCTTCACAAGCGTCTCTCCGAACTCAAAGCCGCGGATGCGAATGGCGAAGCAAAAGCGATGTCCGCGAGCGATAACTAACTCTTCGGCCTGGCCCCTTGTGTGCTCAGCCACCGGAGCATGCAATTCAACCCCTCGATCGCAGAAGTCTGCGCCCCTCCTGTTTTGCAATCCGCGGATTTTCCAGTTCGGGAACGGCCGAAGCGAACAGCCTGGGCCGTGGTTCTTGCGGGAGGCGAGGGCGTTCGCCTGCGCCCGCTCTCACGGCTGATTGCCGGCGACGACCGCCCGAAGCAGTTCTGCCGGATTTTCGGCGACCGGACTTTGCTGGCCCAGACCCGCGCGCGGCTCGCGCCCATTGTGGAAGATAACCATACGCTGTTCCTGCTGACGAAATCCCACGAGAGTTACTTCCGCGAAGAATTGAGCGGCGTCGATTCGTCACGCCTGATTGTGCAGCCGAAGAATAAGGGAACCGGAGCGGCGATCGCCGCCGCCGTTCTGCGGATCGCCACGGTCGATCCCGGCGCCGTAATCGCTTTTATTCCCTCCGATCATTTTTATCGAAGCGCGCGGCATTTCCAGTCGTCTGTCGCCTCCGCCATCGAGACTGCGGCGGAATGGCAGGAATCCGTTGTCCTGCTGGGCGCGCAGGCAACGCACGCCGAAACCGAGTATGGCTGGATCGAACAGGGAGGAACCGCCGCCGGCGATTTCAGCGGCAATCTGCACCGCGTCCGGCGTTTCTGGGAAAAGCCGTCAGCGGAAATCGCGGAAGCCCTCCATTCGAGAGCATGCCTCTGGAACACTTTCGTCGTGACGGGACGCGCGAGCGCCTTCCTCCGCATGCTCGAAAGCTGTGTGCCCAACCTGCTCGATACTCTGATCGCCGCGCAGTGGCAGGGCCGTCTCGAAGATGCTTATTGGAACGACGCGCTCGAACCGGTGGATTTCTCAAACCAGGTTCTGGCGAGGAGCACGGAACAGCTATTCGTTCTCAGAATGCCCGCGAGCGCGGGGTGGAGCGATCTCGGCGCTCCGGAACGCGTCATGAACGCGCTCGCCGACGCCGGTCTGGAATCGCGCCGCCGCGCGCTTCGCGAAGGCGTTGCCGCCGCCGTGGCCTGAGCTCTTTATTGAAGGACGACCTGCGGGTGGCCCATCCGCTCCACCCGCCTCCGCGCCGCGCGCCGCGCGCGCAGCAACCGTACCCGGATCGCGCTTTCCGGGACCCCTCTAAGCCGCGCGATTTCACTCGGCGACATCCCGTTGAGCTGATACTTCAGGTACTTCCGGTCGCCTGGGCCGCAGATTTTGAGAATCCGCGCCAGATCGATAGCCGCCAGATTGATTCCTGGTTTCGTCCCGATTTCGGGCAGGTCCTGCCACGAGGGCTCGCTCCGCAGATGCTTCCGGTGGACATTCAGGGCGATCGTATTCACCCAGGTCAGAACCATCCCGTCATTCTGCAATTGGTCAATCCGCTCCCACCCTTTGGTCCACGCCGTCTGCGAAACGTCACTCGCATGCTCCCACGAGATGCCCTTCGCGCGGAGAAAACGCATTGTCAGACGATAGCCGCTCTCGTAAGCGGCCGCGAAACCTTCCCGAGTCATAGCCGCTGCGCGATGCATTCCTGGAGCCATTTTGAAAGACGGGATGAATCGCACACATTTTAAACGCTTTAGATGCAGCAACCGTTTATCCGGAGTGAGCGGCGAAGCGCAGATTTCGCACAATGGGGCAAATTGTGCGTCCCGAAATGGGTTCGTTTTTTCTTTTTTGGCTTCGGACCGTTAGTTACGGTGGGACACAATGGTGGCCCACATGCTTACGATTGGTGACGCAGCGGTATCTGGCTATGTCCACTTCAATAACTACAAATGTAAAATCTGGTCAAGGCGCGGAGATGCTGCAGGTCTGGCTGGTGGAAGACAGCGAGGCCGATGAACTCCTGATGCGCGCTGCCCTGAACCTGGACGGTCTGGATTGCGAGTTCCAGGTTTCTCCCGACGGGGAGAAGGCCATCGAATTCATTGAAGCGCTGGACAACGGCGAAGCCTGGCATCGTCCGCACATCGTACTGCTGGATCTGAATCTGCCGCGCAAGGGAGGCGCCCGGGTGCTCGAAAAAATTCGTCGAAGCCAGCGTTGCGCCGGAGTTCCCGTAGTGGTGGTGAGTTCCTCGGATTCCCCCGGCGATCGAACCCAGGTGTCGCGTCTGGGCGCTACCCGCTATTTTCAAAAGCCGCTCGATCTGGTGGAATTCATGAAGCTGGGGCCGCTTGTCCGGGAAGTGCTGGGCGGCCAGGCGGCAGGTCAGACCGCGAGTTCCTGAAGGTTCAGACTCCGACCGCGGCTGGGGTCCGGGTAACGCCGGACGGTTCGCCGGGATGGAGGCGTTCCCCGGCGGAACGCGGCATCGTGAAACAGAATCTGGAACCCTGGGGCGTGGCCGGTTCCACCCAGATCCGCCCGCCGTATCGTTCCACAATGCGCTGGCAGATGGCCAGGCCGATACCCGTCCCTGGATAACTGTGGCCGTGCAGCCGTTTGAAGATCCCGAACACCTGCTGGGAATACTCCGGTTTAATCCCGATGCCGTTGTCTTCCACACAGAAAAGCCAGTTCGTTTCCTGCTTTTCCGCCGACACCCGGATGACTGGCGCCGCGTCGCCCCGGTACTTAATGGCGTTGCCCACCAGATTCTGAAAAAGCTGGACAATCCGAATCTCGTGCGCCTTCACCTGCGGCAGCCGCCCCCAGGTAACGGTCGCCTTATTCTGCTCGATGGCCGCCTGAAGATTGAGAGCAACCTTCGATAAAATTTCCTGGCAGTTCACCGGCCCGGCCGGCTCCTGATCCGAGCCCGTCTGCGAATACATCAGCAGATCGCGCAGCAGCATCTCCATCCGCTGCGCGCCGGTGATCATGAAGCCGAGGGAACGCCCGGCCTCGTCATCGAGCTTCTCCCCGTAGCGCTTCTGGAACAACTGCCCGTAGAGCGCGACCATGCGGAGCGGTTCCTGCAGATCGTGGCTGGCCGCGTAGGCAAACTGGCTGAGATCGTCATTCGATTGCCGGAGCGCTTCGTTCGCCTCGCGGAGTTCACGGGTCCGCTCGGTGACCCGCTCCTCCAGCCGGGCGTTCAGCTCGCGAATCGCCTCATCTATCTTTTTACGTTCCGTGATATCGCGAATGGCGGAGGTGACGAGCAGGCCTTCCTCGGTATTCAGGGGACTGAGGCTGATTTCCGCCGGAAAGTGGCTTCTGTCTTTCCGGATTGCCCGGACTTCCTTGTGCGACCCGGCGGCGGCCTGGAGGCCCTTCCATTCGGGCAGCAGATTCTGAATGTTTTCACCAGCCAACTCTTCGCGCCGGAAGCCGAAGAGCCGTTCCGCCTGGGAATTGACCAGTGAAATGCGCCCATCCTCGGCGCTGATGATCATGGCGTCCGGCGCCGCTTCGAGCAGCGACCGGAATTTCTGCTCGGTCTTGCTGAGCGTCTCCGCCTGTTGCCGCAGTAACTCCGTGTTCCGGCTCAACTTGACGAAAACATTGACTTTCGACCGCAGAATTTCCGGAACCACCGGCTTGAACAGAAAGTCCACGGCTCCCAGATCGTAGCCGCGGAACAGGTGTTCGTCACTCTTATAGCCGGTCAGGAAAAGGATTGGGATATGGCGCGAGCGTTTTCGGCTGCGGATCATCTCCGCGGTCTGAAACCCGTCCATATCGGGCATCTTGACGTCCAGAATGATGGCGGCGAAATCCTGATCAAGCAGGTGGCGCAGGGCCTCCATGCCGGAACCGGCGCAGACCAGTTCCGCGCCGAGCCCTTCGAGCGCGGCCTCAAGCGAGATCAGGTTCTCCGGCGAATCGTCCACCAATAGAACGCGCGAACTGCTGCCGGCAACGGGTTCTGCTGCTGAAGAAACTCCGGCTGGTTCCGCCGGCTGTGCAGCCATAGTTTTCATCCTACACCGGGACGGCGGCCTGGGCAGTCTCGCTGTCCGCATTCGCCCAGACTCTGAGCACCGCGAACAACTGTTCCAGATCCACCGGTTTCGTAATGTAATCGGACGCCCCGGCCTCAATGCACTTGGCCCGGTCGCCCTTCATCGCTTTTGCCGTCAGCGCGATGATCGGCAACTGGCGGAAGCGCGGAATCTTGCGGATTGCGCGCATGGTTTCGTAAC
>CAZWTH010000136.1:0-6471 GCA_964636715.1 uncultured Solibacteraceae bacterium
ACGCGAAGGCGTTCATGTGGTCTATGGCCTGGTGGGGCTGAAAGTCCATTGCAAGATCGCGCTGATTGTTCGCCGCGAGGCGGAGGGCATACGCCGTTACGTTCACCTCGGGACCGGTAACTACAATCCGGCGACCGGCCGGCTCTATACCGATCTCAGTCTCTTCACCGCGAATGAGGAGATCGGCATGGATGCATCCGATCTGTTCAACCAGCTCACCGGCTATTCGCATAAGGCCGATTTCCGGCGGCTGCTGGTCGCGCCGCTCACGATGCGGAGCCGGCTGAAGGAACTGATCCGCCGCGAAATCTCGTTCGGTCCGCGCGGCCGGCTGATCTTCAAGACGAATGCTCTTGAGGACCGCGACATGATCCAGCTTCTTTATGAAGCCTCGCAGGCGGGCGTGAAGATCGATCTCATTGTGCGCGGCATCTGTTGTCTGCGCCCCGGTCTGCCGGGCATCAGCGAGAACATCGCCGTGCGCAGCATTGTGGGACGGTTTCTGGAGCACAGCCGCATTTTTTATTTCGGCAACAACGGCGCGGAGGAAATTTACTCCGGCAGCGCCGATCTGATGCCGCGCAATCTCGATCGGCGCGTGGAACTGCTGTTCCCGATCCTCGACCCGTCTCTCGTGCGCGTCATTAAAGACGTGATCATTGACCGTTATCTGGCGGACAACCGGAAAGCGCGGATTGCGAAGTCCGATGGGACGTATGAGAGCGGGCGGGGCTCCATGGACGCGCAGGCGTGGTTCGTCTCCCATCGCACGAAGCTTCGGGGCTAGAATCCTGGGCGCCCGCGGCTTGCCTTAGTACGAATTTCGATATATCATAACCGGCAGGCATGGCAAGAAAACCGGACGCTGGCCCATCCTCCGATCCCGAACTGCTCATTCTCTCCAGCCTGGCGGAAGGGCCGAAACACGGCTACGCCATGAAGCAGGACATCGCTGTATTCGCAGGCGTGGAACTGGGCGCGGGCACTCTCTATTCCGCCATTACGCGCCTCGTCGACCATGACTGGATTGAGCCGCAGGGAGAACGAGGCCGTCAGCGCCCCTACCGCATCACAAACCAGGGTCTGAAGCACCTGGAGGCGCAACTCGAAAACATGCATCGCCTCGCCCGCTTCGGTCTGCGGAGGCTTCGGAGCGTATGTACCTGAGAAAAGTCGCCGTACGGCAGCTTCTGCGTCTCTATCCCGCCGCCTGGCGTAACGAGTACGGCGTCGAGATGCGCGCCATGCTTCTCGAACAGCCGCTCACGCCGGCTGTGGCCGGCGATGTGCTTCTCAACGGCCTGCGCGAGAACTTCCGGCGCCCCGATCCGTGGAAAATCACCGCCCTGTTCCTCATCTGCTGGAGATTTTTCTGGATTCTCCTGCCCGCGGCCTTCCAGTTTTCGCTCGCGGCGTGGGTACGGTTTTCTCAATTCGATCACGGCGTCTTTCTGCTCGCGTCATTCTGCACCGGATGCTGGACAGTGATAAACGAAGGCGACGTTTATCGTGGCGCCCTGACAGGATGGTGGTCAGCGATCGCAGGCCTTCTGGCGCCATACGCCGTCTTGTTGCTCATCATCGATCCGCTGAAAACGATTCCGGCGTGGGTCTTCGTAGCGATGGACAACTTCTCGTGGGACGGTGAGGTGGGCCGCTTCGGGAGTTTTTTCGTCCATGATTTTCTCGGCGTAATACTACCGAGCTTGTGTGGGGCCCTGCTGGGCCACATGGCGAGAAAACGTTTCGGGAAACCGATCGACCGTCGAAACGGGTAGGATACTCCGGGTCAGTTGCGCCGGGCGGAAGCCCGCCGCGCCGGGCAGAAGCCCCGCCCCACACGATATTCTGATTGCTGATGCAAAGCGGGCCGCTGCTTGAGGCCATCGGAATTCAAAAGTCATTCGCGGGCGTGCGCGCGCTCCGCGGGGTCTCGTTTGAGCTGCGCCGCGGCGAAGTTCACGCGCTGATCGGCGAGAACGGAGCGGGGAAATCCACGTTGATCAAAGTGGTCACGGGGGCGGTCGCTCCGGAGGCCGGAACGCTGCGGGTGGATGGCGCCGAAGTCGGGAACAACGATCCCGCCCTCGCCCGCTCGCTTGGCATCGCGGCCATTTATCAGCAGCCCGCGTTGTTCCCGCATCTCACGGTGGCCGAAAACATCGCGCTGGCTCTTGAAACCGGCAGCCGCTGGCGCCGCATCGATTGGCGCAACCGCGACGCGCGCGCCAAAGAGCTCATTAGCCGCGCCGGTTCCACCATCGCGCCGGATCGCCTGGTTTCCACGCTGAGCATGCCGGAACAGCAAATCGTCGAAATTGCGCGTGCTATCGGGGCGGACGCAAAAGTCGTCATCATGGATGAGCCCACGGCGTCGCTCACCGATACGGAAGTCGCCAGCCTGTTCCAGGTGATCGCGGCGTTGAAACAGGGCGGCGTTGGCGTCATCTATATTTCGCATCGCCTGGAAGAGATTGCCTCTATTGCGGACCGCATCACCGTGCTGCGCGACGGCGAATCCATTGGAACCTGCGAGGCGCATAGCATCACCCGCGAAAAGCTCATCGCCATGATGGTGGGGCGAGAAGTGGCGGCGGTGTTTCCGAAACGCGAAGTCGCGCTCGGCCCTGTCGCGCTCGAACTCCGTGGACTCAGCAGCCGCGAGGCGGGTATCCGCGATGTTTCGCTCAGCGTGCGCGCGGGGGAAATCCTGGGGATTGCTGGTTTGGTAGGCTCCGGCCGCACACAACTCGCCGAAACCCTTTTCGGACTGACACCCGCCGAGCGCGGCGAAATCGTCATCAACGGCAATCCGGCGCAAATCGAATCGCCCGCCGCTGCGATCGGGCAGGGAATTGGCTACGTTCCCGAAGATCGCCGGCGCAATGGCGTCGTTCTGGATATGGCTATTGCGGCGAACGTCACGCTCGCCGATCTCCGCCAGGTTTCCTCCGGCGGTCTGATCGATCGCGGCGAAGAAACGGAAGTCGCCGGCCGCTACGTCGCGCAGCTTCGGGTTAAAACGCCGGGCGTCGATATTGAAGCCGGCGCGCTCTCCGGCGGCAATCAGCAGAAAGTCGCGCTCGCCCGCTGGCTGGCGACGAATCCGAAGGTCCTCATTCTCGACGAACCCACGCAGGGCGTCGACGTCGGCTCCAAATCGGAAATTCATGGCATCATGATGGACCTGGCGGAGAAGGGCCTCGCGATCGTCATGATCTCCTCCGAGCTTCCCGAAGTGCTCGGCATGAGCGACCGCATCATCGTGATGCACGCGGGCCGCGTGGCGGGCGAACTCTCTCGCGCCGAAGCGACGCAGGAAAAAATCCTCACGCTTGCTCTGGGGCACGCTGCATGAGAAAGCGCTATGGAAGAGAGCTTTCCGTCGCGGCATCCATCGCGCTGCTCGCGGTCTTCCTTGCATTCACCGCGCCAGGTTATTTCTCGGTGGAAAATCTCTCGGACATGTTTCTGGCCAACCTGCCGGTGCTGCTCATCGCGCTCGGCATGAACATGGTGATTCTCACCGCACAGATCGATATCTCCGTTGGCTCCGTGTTTGCCGTCTGCGGTATCCTAGCGGGAGTTTTCGCAAAGATGGGGATGCCAGTGGCCTTTGCCGGTTTACTGGCGGTGAGCGCGGGCGCCATGATGGGCGCTCTCAACGGAGCCCTCGTCGCGTGGGTCCGTATCCCGTCGATCGTCGTCACACTGGCCACCATGGTGGCGCTGCGCGATGGACTTCGCTGGGCCACGCAGGGCGCCTGGGTTTCCGGACTGCCAGATGGCTTTCAGTGGCTTGGATTGACGCAGGGTGGATATCCATATCTGATGGCCGCAGTCGCCATTCTCTTCACGGCCGGCATTTCGTGGGGCCTCATGAACCTGCGCGCCGGCCGCGCTGTCTATGCGACAGGATCGAACGCCGAAGCCGCGCGTCTGGCCGGGATTGACGCCAATGGGGTTACGTTTTGGGTCTTCGTAGTCACCGGCGCGCTCACCGGCATCGCCGCTGTTCTGAATTCCGTCCGCTTCAACCAGATTCCCGCCAATGCCGGACTCGGGATGGAGATGAAGGTCATCGCGGCTGTCGTAGTTGGCGGCGCCGCGATTACCGGCGGTTCCGGCAGTACGGCGGGTACGGTTCTGGGCGTCGTTCTCCTCGGCGCCATCGGCCCAGCATTGACGTTCCTCGGCGTGAGCGCGTACTGGGAACGCGCGCTGCAGGGCGCGATTATTCTGGCCGCGGTCGTGGTCGAGATTCTGCGCGAGCGCGCCGAAAAGCGCGTGGCGCTTGCGAGGGTCGCGGTTGAATAAGCGCGGCGAATGGATTCTGCTGGCCGCGCTCGCGGCGGAGATTGCGATCTTCGCCGCCATCGCGCAGAACTTTTTCACGCTCGATAATTTCTTCGAAGTCATCCGCTTCAGCGTCGAACTGGGCCTGCTCTCCATCGCGATGACGCCTGTTATGGTGACCGGCGGTATCGATCTCTCGGTCGGCTCCATGATGGGTCTCGCCGCCGTCATCTTCGGCGTCGCGGTGAAGGACTGGCATCTTCCGGCTGGCGCAGGCGTTCTCGCGGCGCTTGCAGTGGGCTGCGCGGGCGGCGCGCTCAACGCCGGATTGATCTCGCGTCTGAAACTCCCGCCGCTGATCGTCACGCTTGGCACTTATTCGATGTACCGCGGCATCGCCGAAGGCATCACGCGCGGCGCGGTGAACTATACAGATTTCCCGGCGTCGTTTCTCTATCTCGGCCAGGGTTACTTCGGCGGATTGATTCCCGTCCAGGTCCCGATCTTCATCCTGCTCGCGATGGCGTACGCGATTCTGCTCCACCGTTCTGTGATCGGCCGCGCGCTGTACGCTATCGGCTTCGGGGAATCCGGCGCCCGCTATGCCGGTATTCCGGTAGCGAAGCGCATCTCGCTGGTCTACCTGCTTTCGGGTATCGTGTCGAGCCTCGCGGCCATCATTTACGTGGCGCACCTCGGCCAGGCGAAATCCTCCGCCGGCGATGGCTATGAGCTTGACGCGATCGCCGCCGTCGTTCTCGGCGGCACCAGCGTATTCGGCGGCCGGGGCACGCTCGGCGACACGCTGCTCGGATTATTTTTTCTTTCGGTATTGCAGAACGGCCTGCATCTGGCCGCACTGCCCTCGGAACTGACCGGCGTCTTGACCGGCGTCCTTCTGGTGTTGATAATCAGCTTTGACCGGTGGCGCGTGCGGGTTCGTCCCGCGGCGGTGGAGCAGAGCGTTGAGGAGAGTGATGAAGTGAAGAACAGCCAGGTTGCGATTCTGTGTGGCGCGGTCATCGCCGGGGCGCTCATTGTCGCGGCGACCAACGTCTGGATGGTGAAGTCTCTCGCGCCGCGCGCGGGCGAAGCGGCGCGGTCTGCCTCAGCGCCATCCGGCCATCAACCGGTGATCGCCGTCATGCCAAAAGCGAAGGGCGATCCCTACTTCGTCAGCGTGCGCGGCGGCGCGGAAGAAGCGGCCAAAGAACTCGGCCTCGACATGATCTGGGACGGCCCCACCGGTCTCGACGCCGCGAAGCAGAACGAAATGGTGGAGAACTGGATCACCCGCAAGGTCGACGCCATAGCCGTCGCCGTCGAAAATAAAGGCGGCATTTCGACGGTTTTGAAAAAAGCTCGCGAGCGCGGCATTAAAGTCATCACCTGGGACGCCGACGCCGAGAAAGACGCGCGCGATTTCCTGGTTAACCAGGCGACTTCGGAAGGCATCGCCAATACTCTGACCGACGCCGCGGCGAAGATCCTCAACGGCAAAGGCGATTTCGCCATCATTACCGGCGCCCTCACCGCCAACAATCAGAACGAATGGATCGCGTTCATCAAAAAGCGGCTGGCGAAGTATCCCGGCCTGAACCTGATCACCATTCGCCCCAGCGACGACGACCGCGATAAAGCCTTCGCCGAAACCCAAACGCTGTTAAAGGTCTATCCGAACGTGAAGCTGATGATGGCAATCTCCGCCCCGGCGGTCCCCGGCTCCGCCGAAGCCGTAAAGCAGGCCGGGCGCAAAGATGTCGCCGTGATCGGTCTTTCGCTCCCCAGCATCTGCAAGACCTATATTCACGAAGGCTGGGTTCCGATGATCGCCCTGTGGAACACGCGCGACCTCGGCTATCTCGCTGTCCGTGCGGCCGACCAGGCCGTCACAGGCCAGCTCAAGCCCGGCGCGACCTCCATGGACGGAGGCCGTCTCGGCAAGATCGAAGTTCGCGGCGACGAAATCATCCTCGGCGCTCCGCTGGTGATCGATAAGAAGAACGTGGACAGCCTGGATTTTTGAGGATTGGGCCGCGCCGGGCAGAAGCCCGGCGTGCAGAGCCGAAGAAGCCGTGAATGAATCAACGTCCCTGACAGCCATCCTGATCAGGCAGGGGCTCTCGATCATTTCGAGCGGAACTGGAGCCAGTCGGCCTTGCTTTGTGGTGGATT
>CAZWTH010000137.1:0-28922 GCA_964636715.1 uncultured Solibacteraceae bacterium
ACTCCTTTAAATAGTAATACACAGGGTGTTTTTGAGAAGTTTTTTGGTTTGGGGGTGGGTTTTGGGGGGGGGGGGGGTGGGGCCGGGCGAGGGGACGGTGCCGTGGTGGGCCTTCTGGCGGGGTCCGCGGCGTGCGGAAACCGGTTATTTCATAAAGCCGGAGGCTCCGCTGCCGGTGGCGCAGAGTTCGTCGTTCAGTGGATCGTCGAGGGCGAGGAGACGGCGTCCCAGGGGACTGAGGCGAGCCTGGACTTCAGAGCTGACGAGGCGTTTCTGGTATTGCTGCTGAGGTTTGTCGCGGCGGGTGTAATAGACATGCATCGCGCGGCGCTGGCGATCGGTGAAGTTTTCGCTGCCGCCGTGCCACATGTGGGCGTTCATGATGACGACGTCGCCGGCTTTGCCCGTGACGAGCATCTCGCCTTCCGGCTTTGCGCCGGGTTCGGGGGCCCGGCCCCAGGTATGCGAGCCCGGAACGACGCGCAGAGCGCCGTTGTGGGGCGTGAAATCATCGAGCAGCCAGACGGAGTTACAGACCCAGTAACCGCGCTCGTCCGGAAGAGCGCCGCTATCGACGTGAAGCGGCTGCGCGCATCCATTGTGCGGATTGGCGGAACGGATATTCAGGCTGCTGAGCTTGAATTCGGGGCCAAGGACGGCCGCCATGGCTTCCAGAACTTCGGGCGTTTCGATGACGGTTTCGAAGAGGCGGCCCTTGTTTACCGCGTTCGCGATGCGGCGGGCTCCTGGTTCGGTGCGAAATTCGCTGCCTGCGCTGTCGCCTTCGAGCGCAAATAATTCCTCGACCCGTTCGTTGAATTCCGCAACGCGCTCAGGCGAGAGCAGAGCAGGGAGGTGGAGATATCCCTGTTCAAGAAGAGTGGCTTTGGCTTGGGCTGACAGCACTGTCTGAAATCAGTGATAGCACAGAAGGCTCGGGAGAGACGCGGATGGTTTCGGCGAGTTCGCGATCAATGAGATCGTGGACCATTTTCTGGGCCCAGAGGGGACGGAAGGTATGTCCGCCGTTCGGGACGCGAATGCAGCGCGCCCAGTGTCCATCCGCAGGCGGCAACTGGCCGGCGATTTCCATTTCCGCCAGAAGGGCCTCGCCTTCCCGGAAGACGAGAGTGACGCGCTTGCGGGCGCGTTCGAAAGCCGCCCAAGCCTGCTCAAAGTTGCGGAAGCCAAGCTGGATGTAAGCGTCGCTGTTAGTGCGGCGGCTCATCTCGGCGATGCGATGGGTCACCCGGCCGATGCCGCCGCGGCGGAGACCGGTGGCGGCCATTTTCATCCACCCGCTCCAGCCGCCGAAGCCTTCGCCGAAACGCGGCAGGATGCGGCGGCGGTCCACTTCGGGATCCCAGTAGAGCAGGCTGGGATTGAAGAGGATGGCGGATTGTATGGCCGGGAATCGAACCGCCGCATGGAAACCCCAGCAGGCGCCGGAGCAAAGTCCGATGACGGTCAGACGCTTGATGCCGGCGGTGCGGCGCAGGCTGTCAATGGCGGCGGCGATTTGTTCGATGAGGAATTCGCGATAGAGCGAAGGGACGTCGAGCGATTCCGGGCCTTCGCTCTCGCCGATGCCGGGCAGATCGAGACGCAGTGAAGGAACGCCGCAGGAAGCCCACTTGCGGGCACATTCCACCCAAATGCGATTCGGGCCGGTATGGCGGACGCCGCCCGCGTTGAGAAAGAGAAGACCATGTGTGTTGCGGCGCGCGCCGGCCGCCGGTTCGGAGAGAACGCCGAACAGGGCCGATGCCCCGGAACCGGCCTGGAAAACCGATTCGGTGGGATGCCGGTGATCGGGGAATATCGGAGACGCGTTATTGCGAATCGCCGGGCTGGTGCGGCGGAGAAGGAAGCCCGCGATGGTCTGTGTGGTCTCGGGCGAGTACACGCCGTCAAGCGGGCCGGCCATCATATCGGCGTAGCCGGCGCCGTCCGCGATGGCGGTATCGGGCGACGATGGATCGAGGGTTTTCACGATGGCGGGATCGTGCGGGAGCGCGTCGCGCGAGAGCAGCAGGACCGGCATGTTTTTGCCGCGCCAGGACAGAGCGGAGACGTCGAGCTCTTCGAGAGTCTTCAGCGTTTCGGGAGCGATGAGAAAGCCGCTGGCGCCGAAGCCGGGGAAGGGCTGGGGGGGAGCATCCTCTTCCGCGAGGCATTCCCAGCGCTCCACGTTGGCGGCGGCGTGGAGTTCGCGGAGCAAAGTACGGCCACGAGCGGCGGCGCCCCAGAGAACGAGCTGACGGATATTGGCCCCGCGGGAGGAGGCGATCATCGCGAGCATTGCGCCCAAATGGATGCCGAGTACGGCGACGTCATCCACGGCTGCGGCGGCGCGCAGAGTTTCGACGGCATCGCTGACGGACTGCACCCAGGAATCGAACAGACCGGGGTCCTGGGGATCGCCGGAGCTATCGCCCGCGGCGGGGAGATCGTAGCGAAGCGTGGAAATGCCGAGCTCGGCGAAGCGTTGCGCCATGAAGCGCAGCGGCCGGTAGGCGCAGACTTCTTCCCATCCGAAGGGAGGAACGATGACCAGGCCGAGCGGCGCGCGGCGGTCGGGGACCGTATCGAGATGCGCGAGAAGCGAGGAAGCTCCGGAACGGAACCAGAAGTGGGTTGCGCTCACGCTGGTTTCTCCACGGGAATGGTGAGGCGGCCTTCGGCATTCAGAGCCGTGACGATGAGGCCGGTGGGAATCGGTCCGGGCGTCTCCGGAGTCAGCAGCAAACGGTGCGTACCGCCGGGTTCGATCGAAAAGTAAGAATCATCCGGCAGCAGACCCGGCGCGGCGACGCGAACCGCGTTCGCGAAGGCGCGGGTACCCATCAGCACTTCGATTTCACCCGCGGGCAAGACAGACGCCTGGGCGGTGATGCCGATTTCGGTGATGGGATGGCGGCGGAGATCGCGGCCGGCGGGGAAGCGGAACGAGCGCGCGAAGGCGCTTTCGCCGGGGGCGCGATGCAGACTCGCGGCGATCAGATCGTGCGCGGGCGGCCCGAACCGGTAAGCGCGCGAGATATCGACGAAGCGTCCCAGAATTTCCTCAAAGGAGTAGACGCCTGTGGAGCGGGATTCGAGAACAATTTCGCGCTCGGCTTCGCCGGTCTTGCGTTCGGAAGCGAACATCGCGATGCGCAGCGTGGCGCGAAGCGGGGCGGGGGCATCGTTGGCGACGTGAATATCGAAGCCATTGAGCCCTTCATCGGTCATCCAGATGGCGCGCGGCGCGAGAGCGCGGCGGAGGAACCAGTAAGCGGTTTTCGGGACGCCGCGATTATCGATGAGGCCCCAGCCCGCGCCGGGTTGGAAATCGGCGCCAGAAAGGATGATGCCGCCGCCGCAGTTCGAACCGGCGCGGCGCCATTCGCCAAACACTTCCGCCATGACTTCACCGGAGACCAGGCGGGAGAGATCCCAATAGAAGCGAGGATCGGAGTAGCGGAGATCGGCGGGTTCCAGGGAGTAAAGCAGTTTCAGGTAATGATCGCGAACGTCTTCGAAATCCCAGGCCGCGCCGCCATCGCGCGGCACACCGCGCTTCCATGCGGGATGCGTGGGCGTGATGCCGCCTGGCGTTTCGAGCGACATTGCCTCAATGGCTTCGGGCTCGGGAATGTTCGAGAATGCGAGACACTCGGACGCGAAGGGGACAGAAGCGCGGCGCGCATCCTCCAGCCGGCGGAGATAGGCTCCGACTCCGAAATAATTCGCGACGCCCTGTCGCGTGCGGAAAGGCTGATCGCCGCCGAACGGAGCGGAAGGAATGTAGGGGACACCGGGACAGCAGCGCGCGGCGATACGCGGAAGATCATCGCCAAAAAAGACGCCGCGGCCGAGAGCGGGATCGAGACCCAGCATGCCGGCCTGCTGCTCGATTTCGGAATTGCCGCAGATCATGGCCGTGCTCGCGTGGCGGGAGAGGCGCGTCAGTTCGGTTTCGCCTTCCGTGCGGACGGTTTCGAGAAACGCCGGGTCGGCGAAAGGATAGTCCATGTTGGCGAACATGAGGTCCTGCCAGACCAGGAGACCCAGTTCGTCACAAAGGCGATGGAATGTTTCGTCTTCATACCAGCCGGTTCCGGCGAGACGGATGAGATTGAAGCCGCCATCGCGCAGGAGGGTGAGGCGGCGGCGAAGGGAGTCTTCGGTGGAGTCGCGGAGTGGAGTCCAGATGACGCCGCGAGTGAATACCGGAACGCCGTTAATCTGGAAACCTCGATCGAACGAGACGGTGCGAAATGCGGCGGGAGCGTCGTTGTAAGTGACGATCGCGCCATCGTGCAGCTGGATTTCCAGGCGAACGGGATAGAGGGCGGGTTCGCCGTGCGTGTGCGGCCACCAGAGGTTGGCGTTCGGGATGCGGAGGGTCGCTTCGCCGCTGGTGAATTCGGCTCGATGTTCACCGGAAACCAGGCGCGCGGCGGCGGGTGGCGTGCGAAATCGGATGGAGGCGTGAATCGCGCCGTCCGGATCGATGCGGCGCCTCCATTCTTCGATCACGGGGCCGTGTTCATGGACGAGTGAAACGGGGCGCCATGGCCCAACCGGCGGCGGGCCGGGAGCAAAGCCGGGGGCGCGTCCGAGGAGTGTGGCGCGAAACCAGCGCAACTGCTGTTCAGTGACGACGCGGGTGCGCCAGCGGGCGCGGGGCTGCTGGAGGCGCTTCGCCCGGAGTTGCGCGGAGAGTGAACGGCAGACAATCAGGAGCTCGTTGCGGCGATGGAGCAGCGCGGTCACCTCTATGCGGTGACGGGCGAACATCGAGTTGCTGTGGAGGATGGATCTTCCGTTGAGCCAGACTTCGCTGAGGGTGGCGAGGCCGCCGAGATCGAGATACGTTCTTTCTTTCGGCGCCATCGCCTCGCAATCGAAGCGGCAACGAAACCAATATTCGGATGTGTCCACGCCGAATGTTCCGGGCACGGATGCCGGAGCGAAGCGCAGGTCTGCCAGGCTCTCCGGTTCCCGCGAGGTTTCCGCGGCCGCGACTTCCCAATCCGCCAGCAGCGGAATGGACTCCCGTCCGGCCTGAATCTCGCAGGAGGCGATCATACAGAATGTTGGGGAACGCCGAGCGCCATGCGATCGAGCGCGTCCATGGAAGCGTCCCAATCGGCGGCGAGTTCGGCAATCGCCGGCGCGGGGTTAAACGCGCGGCGGCGCGCGAGCTTGAACAGGAGCATCTTGGCTCCGTTCACCTGTCTGTTGAGGGCTGCTGCTGCTGCTCCGGCAGGACCTTCGAGGCCGGGATCGCACCATTCGACGAAACTGCGCGCGGTCTCGAACGCCGCTCCGCACTGGCGCACTGTCGCGAAAGCGTAAGCGTGGTAGTTTTCGTCGGAACCCTCCAGAAGTTTGGGGAGGTCTTCTTCCAAACGGGCTCCGAATGCTTTCCAGGGATTTCGCTTCGGCTTCCAGGCCAACTGGCGGCGCAGAGACTCGATCGCTTCCTGGCGCAGTTCCTCGCCTTCGAGGCGGGGAGCGGCGCGGAAGTCGATCACTTCGGCGTAGGGCGGCAGGACGTCTTCGGAAAAATGGCGGTCCAGGCGAAAAACGCCGCTGTAATCGTCGCCACTCAGCTCATAGTAACCGGCCCCGTGGAAATAGCGCATGCGGCGCTGCGCAGGGTCCATTCCTTCGATCGCGATCGAACTTTTGACGTGCTGACGCCTGTAGGAACTGGTTGCCGTATCCGGCAGATAGAAGGAATCTACCTCCAGCGTCATGGTTCGCCCCGATCTCATTTGCTCCAGCACGTGATCTGCCGTGGGGCGGTAAAGCTGCATCTCGTGGACGTCAATACCGTGGAGACGCAGCAATTCTTCGGGCGGGGGCTTGAAAAAGGTCCACTGATCGCCTTCGAAATCGACCGAGCAACAGAACGCCATGGCGCTTTCGGGCGGAATCCCCTGAGTATGAAGGAGTTCGATCCAGAGATCGACGTAACAGTTGGTTTGCGGAAAAGTGCGATCCGGATCGTGCAGCGCGTTTGGCTTGTAGGTGAGGGGGGCCAGGCCAAATAGACTGATCATGTGCTTGCCGTCAGGCGTCCGATGGAGCAGGACAAATTTGCCGGAGAACATCGCGAGGCCAATCGCGCAGATCGAGACCGTGGGCGCGGAACAGGGCGAGCGCGATGCGCTCCAGGCCGAAACCGACACAGGAACTGTGGGCGACGCCGCCATGGTGAAGCTGAATCCCGAAGGCCGCGCCGAAATGTTCGTGATGCAGGTTGAAGGACGAAACGGCGGTGCCTCCCGGAGTCGCGATCGGGACCACGGCTTCGTACTTCAGGCCCAGTTCGCGCTGGTTGTTCGCGAGGAGTTTGCCTTTGCGTCCGAAGAAAGGATCGGATGCGGGGGCGATTACCGCATCGAGCTGGCACAGTTCGAAGATGCGGCGCGCGCGGGCAATCCAGGTTTCACGCCAGGCCTGCACTTCATCGGGCTGGCCGATGCGGACGAGTTCGCGCTGATGGAACATCTGGAGACGCGCGGGATCGCCGGACGGCTCATTGCGGAACACGTAGCAATCGCCGAGATCAAGAGTGACGCCGGCTTCGGGCAGGGGACCGCGTTGCGCGATGGCCGGATAGCTGGGATAGCAGGCGGCCGGCACCATGGTGACGCCGGTGGGCGACAGGTGATGTGTCCAGTCTTCTCCGGCGGAGGCGCGCTCGGCGACGTCAATGGCCGCCGCGTCTTTCCCGGCGAAGCTGTAGACGACTCCGCAGAGTTGCGGGAAGGATCCGAGATAGCCGGCCTTTTCGAGCGTGCGGCGCGGGATGACGGGCGGGAAGCGTGGAGCTTCGGCGCGATCCGGCGCGGCTATGCGCGAGACGAGCGCGCTGAAGCCGTTGCGAACCTGTTCGAAAATGACGCCGCGTCCATAGATGCCGGGCTCGCCGCTCGGGATGAAATGCCCATGCGCGATGAGGTCTTCGATGTACTGAGCTTCTGTTGCCGGTTGCGCCGCGGAAAGCGTCGTCATCTAGATGGACTCCCGGTGGATGAGCAGCAGCGATGCGTTGTTAGCATGGAGGCGGTCATTGGCGATCATCAGGGCGGCGGAATAAGCGTCGCGCAGGGCGCGGCCGATGGAGAACGGTCCACCGTTGCGGTATCCGAGGATGCCGCACACCCGAAGCGCTCCCTGGCAGGCTTCCACGGCGGCTTCCGAGGCGGCGATCTTCAGGTTGTTCATGCGCACGGCGAAACCGATGGTGGAGCAGATGGCACGGTCGTTACGGGCGATGGACTCGCTGTACTCGGCGGTGGCGTCCTCCACGGTGGCGCGGAAGGCGGCCATGTGGGCGGCCAGTTCGGAGAGGCGCAGGGCGGAAGGCGGCGTGACGCCGGGAGTCTGGCGCGCCTGGCGGCGGACAAAATTGCGGGCGCGCTCGAATGCATCTGTTGACAGCCCGAGCCAAACGTGCGCCCACAGAATGTGCGAAAAAGGCACCATTGTCTCCGCCGCAATTTTCGAGAACGGCTCCGGGAGAACCTGATCGTGCGAGCAAACTGCTTGTATCTCAAAGCCCGGACTGCACGTACCGCGCATCCCGAGGGTGTCCCATTGGCCAGTTGGCTTCACGGTCATGCCGGTTAAATGTGTGAGAACTGCAACCTGATCGCCATTGTCTGCCTCAGGTCCCCGGCGAACGGTGGTCAGGAGGTCATCGGCGTGAGCTCCGTAGGAGATCGTAGTGGCGTTCTTTTCGAAACGCAGCAGGGCGTCCGGGGCACCGGACTCGGGACGAAGCGCCGCAATGCTGTGGCGGATGTCGCCGCCCGTACCCGCTTCGGAAGTGGCGGAGGCGACCAGGCGTTGTTCGGCGACCAGACGGCGAAGGTAATCCGCGAACCACGGCGAGCGATCCGCGTGCCGCGAGATGCAGGCGACCTGGATCTGGTGCATGGCGAAAATCATGCCGGTCGATGAGCAGCGCCGGGATAACTCGAAGACCGCGCGTGCGATATCTTCCATCCGCATGCCCTGACCGCCGAATTCTTCGGGAACCATCCAGCCGAGTGCGCCGGCTGCGCGCAGGGCGGTAATTGCTTCCGCGGGGAAGCGGCTGTTTTTATCGATATCGTCGGCGTGTTTCTCCGCCAGCGAAAGAGCTTCTTCAAAAGCGGGAGTCAAAAGAGGATCCGCCTCCACCGCCCGCAGGCGCGCTGTCATTTCTGAGCCTGCATCACGGTTTCAACGGCGGCGGCGATGTTCTCAATACTGCTGAAGACGTCGCGGCTCAACAGGGAATCGGGGAATTCGAGGCCAAATTCGCCCTCCACTGCAATCATCAGGACCACGCTCGCCTGCGAGGACATCCCGGCTCTGTAGAGGTCCGTTGTGTCACAAATTTCTTCCAAAGGGAGATGTATCCGCGCGTGATTTCTAACGATCTCCCTGAGTTGGTCCCTGATCTGCCGATTGGTGGAACAGCACGACACACCGATGGCTTCCACGTTCTACTCCCCCTTTAATTCGAATCAGATGCGAGCTCTATCACCACTTTGCCCACGGATGTGTAAGCACCTGAAGTACCAAGGGCTGGGCCAAAAGCAACAGCCGCCCCCCATGAGGGACGGCCGTTGTTTTCTGCGCGTTGCCGCTGCGAATTTTGCGCCTGGCGCGAACGCCGTTTGCGCTACAGTTTCATCGTTACCGTTTTTACCTCGGTATACTGCTGAAGTCCGTATTCCCCGAGTTCGCGGCCAATACCGGACTGTTTAAAACCGCCGAACGGCGCGCGATTGTCTAAAACGTTATAGCAGTTGACCCAGACCGTGCCGGCGCGAACGCTGTGCGCGATGGCGTGTGCTTTCTGCACGTCTTTGGTCCAGACGGCGGCGGCGAGTCCATAAGTGGTGCGGTTCGCACGGTCGATGACCTCGTCGATTCCCTTAAAGGGAATAATGCTCATCACGGGTCCAAAAATTTCTTCCCGCGCGATAGTCATTTCGTCCTGTACATCGGCAAAAACCGTCGGCTGGATGAAGTAGCCGCGGTCGCCTACGCGTCCGCCGCCGCAGACCAGCTTCGCGCCTTCGGAGCGGCCGGAATCGATATAGCCCATGACGCGCTCGAACTGGGTTTGATCGACCTGCGGGCCCTGGTCTGTGGCGGGATCGAAGGGATCGCCCACGCGGCGCTGGTTGGCGCGGGCGGCGCTTTTTTCGACGAACTGATCGTAGATTTTCTGCTCGACGAAGACTCGCGACCCGGCGCAACAGCACTGGCCGTGGTTGAAGAAGAGGCCGAAGTGCGCGCCTTCCACGGCGTCATTGATATCGGTATCGGCGAAGACGATGTTGGGGCTCTTGCCGCCGAGCTCCAGCGTGACGCGTTTCAGGTTCGATTTCGCCGCCGCTTCCATGATGAGGTGGCCGACTTCGGTGGACCCGGTGAACGCGACTTTATCGACGTCCATGTGGTTGGCGAGGGCGCCGCCGGCGGTGGGGCCGAAGCCCGGCAGGATATTGACGACGCCTTCCGGGAAGCCGGCTTCGACGATGAGTTCGCCGACGCGGAGGGCGGTCAGCGGCGTCTGCTCGGCGGGCTTCATAATGACCGTGTTGCCGGTGGCGAGCGCCGGGGCGAGCTTCCAGGCCTGCATCAGCAGCGGGAAGTTCCAGGGAATGATCTGGGCGACGACGCCGACGGCTTCGTGGCGCGTGTAGCAGAAATAATCGTTGCCGATCGGGATGGTTTTGCCGTGGATTTTGTCGGCCCAGCCGGCGAAATAGCGGTAGCAATCGATGGATGCGGCGACATCGACGGCCTTTGCCACCTTGACGGGCTTGCCGTTATCGAGCGACTCGAGTTCGGCGAGCTCGTCGGCGTGTTTTTCCATGAGGTCGGCAAGTTTGTGAAGGAGGCGGCCGCGCTCGGCGGCGGATATTTTGCGCCACGCGCCCCGTTCGAAGGCGTTGCGGGCCGCTTTGACGGCGAGATTGACGTCAGCGGCGTCGGCTTCGGCGACCTGGCAGATCTCTTCGCCGGTGGATGGATCGATGGTGGCGAAGGTGCGGCCAGAGACGGCATCGGTCCATTTATTGTTGATCAGGATTTTTGTTGCGGAGATGGGAACACGAAGTTTGGTGGGAGAACTCATTACGCTGGCCATGAGGTTTGGAGGCTCCTTTGTGAAAGTTGCGTTACGGTGATTAGACGGATTCGACAGAGAAGACGATATCACTTCTGGAAAATAATGGGGAGCAACATTCCGGCGAAGCGTTGTTAGAATCACAAAAATGCTGCTGGATCTCGGGATTGTGGCGGTGATTGTCGCGTTTGGCAACTGGAAGTTCCGGCGATTCGATCCGTTTTTGCCGGTGTGGAAGCGGATGGTGAAGACGCTGCTGGCGCTTTCGGTTACGGCGGCGGTGTCCTGGTATTTCGGGACAAAGGGCGTGATGGTGATGCTGGGGGTGATGGCGATCCCACTTCTTTATGTTCATGGCTATTGGCTGCCGAAGAATGGCGTGAACGGCTGGACCGCGGAGCCGATTGAGAAGTATTACGCGCTGCGGGGTTGGAAGCGTGGTGGCGCCGGGAATTCCAATCAGGAATAGCGGGGATAGAATAGCCGCGTTACCTCGTCTGTGTACGGATCGATTCCTGTCAGGTTCGTTCCTTTATGCAGATTGCAGTCAACACAGGCGAGGGAAAGGATGTGTCCGCTCAGCCGAGGCGGAGAGCTTCCCGCTTCAGGATGGCGACAAACTTGTTCGCGCGAACAAAACCTGTGTACTCTGCCCGCTCCCGGTCTGTCAATTGGCCTTCTGTTGATTTTCGGGCCAGTTCGTCGATCCGGGCCTGAAGCTGGGGATGAGCGCGGAATCCGATGATGGCATCCTTCTTATCGGGCAGTACAATCTCCAGCAGTGGTCGAATCCCCTGTTCGAATGCCGCTGTTTCGGATGTAGTTGCCATGGATCGATCTTAATTATACCCTTCCTGGAGAGGGGCGAATTCTATTCAGCCGATGAGGCTTGGCCTGGCAGGCGAAGTTTCGCGCGGATGGGAAACGGCGTGGGGACGGCCCATCGTGTCTCGTTTGGCGACCTGCGGGTACCATGAAATCGAGGGCGCATGAGAGCGGATATTGAGATGCAGGCGGTTGTGGCGGTCACTCAGGATTTGCCGGAAGCTGAACTCGTTCGCGGCCAGGTTGGTACGATCGTGGAAAATTGGGCTCCGGGACAGTACGAAGTTGAGTTTTGCGATGACGGCGGTGAAACATACGCCTGCGTTGCGCTTCGCGCCGAGCAACTCATGCAGCTTTACTATAAGCCGATTCATCGAGCAGTGTGAGCCTCGCCGTCAAACCCACCGGAGATCTGAGTGATCGATCGGAAACAGCATTGGGAAAACGTGTATGGGACGAAGGCCGCCGATCAGGTGAGCTGGTTTCGTCCGCATCTGGAAACGCCGGTTGCGTTCATCGAACGGTATGCGCGGGATCGCCAGGCGCGGGTGATCGATGTGGGGGGTGGGCAATCGACGCTCGTTGACGATCTGGCCGCTCGTGGATACGGTCAGCTGACAGTTCTGGATATTTCGCAGACGGCGATTGATGCGACGAAAGCCAGGCTTGGGGCGGAGGCAACGCGCGTGGAATGGATTGCTTCCGATATTACGCAGGCGGCGCTTCCCGCTGCTGCGTACGACGTTTGGCACGACCGGGCGGTGTTTCATTTCCTGACGAAGGCGGAGGATCGCGCCGCGTATGTCGCGCGGGTTCGGCAGTCGCTGAGGAGCGGTGGACATTTGATAATCGCGACGTTGGACTGGAAGGTCCGCTGAAATGCAGCGGGCTGGAAGTTTGCCGCTACGACGCCGAATCGCTGCGGCGAGAGTTGGGGCAGGATTTCCGGCTACGTGGAGAGTCTGAGCGAACTTCATCAGACGCCGTTCGGAACGACTCAGCAATTTGTTTATTGCTGCTTCGCGATGAAACCAGAAGACGGCGATTCCGAACGCGAGTAAAATCCAGGAGGCGGGCTCCGGCGTGGCGACTGCGCCTGTGGAGAAATCCGTATCCAGCAGAAATCCGGAATTTTGCCCGTTAAACAGACCGGTGCCAATAATCTGGCCGCGATCGTTGATTCCGGTCGCATTCTGGAGCACCCACCCTGAATCGCTTGCTAACAGGGAATTAAGGTCGATCAGAACGCCATTGGAGTAAACGAACGCTCGCTGATTCGCGCCTCCCCATTCCGCGGAATAGCCCACTACGTCTCCGGCGTCGTTAATTCCATATGCCGCACTGCTGATTCCATTACCGAGAACCCCGAGGTCTACCATGTGGCCATCTGTATACAAAAATGCGTGTTCTCCTCCAGGAGCACATGAATAGCCTGCGACCTGGCCTGAATCGTTGATCGCCTGCCCTTGACTACCGCAACCCAGATTCGACGATAAGAGCGTACCGAGATCTGTCAAAGCGCCGTTTGAGTAGATAAACGCGTGATCGGCGGTTCCGCCGAACAACGCCTCACCTGTCACTTGGCCGTAATTGTTGATGTCCCAGGCAACGCTGCCTGGGCCGGCGCCAAGAAGAGTCTGACCGTAGATCGTATGAATCGCTGCGCTATTATCCACATAACCTGCGATTTGGCCCGCGTCGTTAATACCCTGCGCACCACCCTGACCTAGATCCGCAAAGTCCGGAAAGATCCCGGCGAGGACATGATTGGGGATGAAAGCATTGCCAAAATCCGAAACGACTGCTATTTCGCCGGAATTATTGATCGCCGTTGCGGTACCGCCCGGTGCAAAGTCCACAGTTACGCCTGAGATACCTCCGGGGGCGGTCGGTGTATAAAGGAAGGCGTAGTCTCCTCCTGCAGTATGCTGCCCGCCTACGATTTGCCCGTCATTATTGATAGCCAAGGGGGCCACTGCCGACCCTAAATCCGTAATTGTTGTGGCCATTCCCGGCAACGAAGTCGCGAGAAGAAAAAGTACCAGACCAGATAGTTGTCTCATCATGCTCGTATATTTTCGGCGGGCCTATTGAGCCTGCGAGGCCGCTGTAGATATCCAGCGCATTAGGCAAAGAGCTCTGCCCGAGCGGCGTACTGCAAGTACTGCGATGATTCCGCATGCGAATAAAATCCAGGAGGCGGGCTCCGGCGTGGCAGTTCCGCCCGTGGAGAAATCCGTATCCAGCAGGAATCCGGAGTATTGGCCATTGAACGAACCGATTCCGATGATCTGGCCGCGATCGTTGATTCCGGTTGCGTATTGAAGCACCCAGCCCGAATCGCTCGCCAGCAGCGAATTGAGATCAATCAGTACGCCGTTGGAATAGACGAATGCCCTTGTATTTGCGCCTCCCCATTCCGCGGAATAGCCGACCACATCTCCGGCGTTGTTGATCGCATATCCCCAACTCACGATTCCGTTTCCCAGAACCCCGATATCGATCATGTGGCCATTCGTGTAAAGAAAAGCGTGCGTTCTTCCAATGCCAGCTGCGTCAACGGTATCTGAATAACCTGTGACTTGACCGGCATCGTTAATCGCAAATCCCAAGCTGCTTTGATGGGTGGGGTCGGGAGAGAGGGCGCCGAGGTCGGTTAGAATGCCGTCTGAATATAAAAACGCGTGATCCGTTCCTCCGCCGAACGGAGCTTCACCGGTTATTTGTCCTGAGTTGTTGATATCCCATGCGACGCTATTTACCCCTGCGCCAAGGAGAGTTGGGCCGGCGATCGTGAAAAGCGCCGCCTGATGATCCAGTGTACTGCCTACAATCTGGCCTGCGTCGTTGATGCCCTGCGCTCCTCCCGGTCCGAGATCAACAGGGCCCGGAACAACGGCGATATGGTGATTGGCTGTATTGGTCACAATTTCGCCCGAACTATTGATTGCGGGCGCTTCTTCCGCCGACAACTCTGTGATCAACCCTGAACCACCCCCAGACGGGGTGTAGAGGAAGGCTCCTTGGTTGGCTTGTCCCACAACCTGCCCGCTATTGTTAATGGCGTACGGCAGGACGAAATATCCTAAATCGGTGATTGTTGTGGCCGTCCCCCGGACCGAAGTTGTCAGCAGGAAAAGTATTAAGACAGGTATTTGTCTCATCGAGTGTCGCGTTATCAAGCCGGCTGCCTCCAAAAGATATACAGCGCGTCCTGAAAGAATTTCTGTCCATGAGTCGTACCGGGAGTACTGTTGACCCAGGAAACGACGCCCTCGGGTAGAGATCTGAGCAGTCAAGCGGATTTTGGAGGATTTTCTGTCCTGAGCAGAGAACTGAGGGTACCGGTAAACTCCTCGATACTTTGTGGGCGGTTCTCGGGAGATAGTGAAAGCGCGTCAGCGAGGACGCGCGCAACCGGTTCGGGATAGCCCGACAGAGCCCGCGCCAATGCATCCGCGGAATCGGCGGCGACGTTGACGTAGCGGATGCCCGTGAGCACCTCAAAAAATACTGCTGCGAGACTATAGACGTCGCCGGATGCCGACGAGCGGCCGACAATACGCTCCGGCGCCATGTAGTCGAACGCACCAAGGAATAATGCGCTGCGAGCGCGGTCTTCCGTATCGAGCAGGGTAGCGGCGCCGAAATCGATCAGGACAGCATGTTCGCCCGGCTTGCCGGCATTATCAATCAGGATATTGTCGGGTTTGAGGTCGCGATGAAGAATTCCACGCGCGTGTGCATAGGCGAGAGCATCGCCGGTTTGCGAAATCCACGCCGCTGCTCGTCCCGCCGGTATGGGTCCGGACTTCAGAATTTCTCGCAGACTGGGCCCATCGATCCATTGCATCGCGAGCCAATAATAGCCGTCGTCTGTCAGACCCTGCGCCAGAAAGCGAACAATACCCGGATGACGCAGTTGTTCGAGCGCGGCGACCTCCTTATCGAACCGGGCTTTCTGCCAATCTCCCTGTTCGCGATAGCGATCGAGAAATTTTATTGCAACAACATTGTGATTCAGCTTGTCCTGCGCCTTCCAGACAGTCGCAAAGCCGCCTTCAAAACATTGCTCCAACACCACGAACCGATGATCCAGTTCTATGCCGCGGCGATCGATTTCTGCGGACAAATCGGGGAGCGAGGCAATCAGTTCTGCTTTCCTGTGCCAGTAATCACGGCGACCACGTAACCGTTGTTTCCGCAGACCCCACCAACCCAGCGGAAGAACAATCAGACTGCCACCGATCCAACGCCATAGAAAGTTCAAGGGGTTCTCGATGGCGAATTCCCATGCCACGGATGCCCCTTCCTTCGTCGCCACTTCGAATCGATAGTCTCCCGCTGTCAGATGTCGATAGATGGCGCGCCCTCCAGTTGTCTGCTGCCAGCCGGAATCGACCCCGGCGAGCCGGTATCGAAGCAATGACACAGCAGGGGATGTGTCCGGCGATGCGGCAAAATCGATTTCCAGCACATCGGATCGTCCAGTGAGGCTAATCTTATCCGTGGGCCAGAACGTACTCGACTCGTTCCACCGGACCGCCGAAATCTTCGGCTGCGTTGCCTGTTTCGGGATGAACCAGTTGGGGTCGGGCCGGATATGGGCTACTCCCCTATCGCCGGTGGTCCAGATGGAGCCATCGGTGTCCTCAAAGAGCCCAAAGGGGCCGATGACGCCGGGGACGCCCAGAGAATCATCGAGCCTGATCCAATCGTAAGCGCCAACATGTGTTCCGTCGCTAACAAAAAGGCCCTGTGGCGTGCCGCGCCAAACCCAGCCGCGACGGTCGGTGAGCATCGCATTAGATTCGTCCGGTGAGTAACCAGCTTCGGCTGGGAAATCTTGTCTTTTCCACTGGCCGGATTCCATCTGAACTCTGCTGAACGGAGCTTTGTCGCGATAAGAAACCCAGAAGACCGGGCCGCGAGTAACGGCGAGGCTGCGGATCCGGTCAGTTAGCAGGGAATCCGGCGAAACCACGGTTTGCCACTGCGCACCAGACCAGCGAAGAATGCCGCGGTCCGTTCCAAGCCAGTCATTGCCTTCCTGGTCCTTCGCGAACGCGACGGCGTATTTGCCTCCATCCGGTAACGCTTCGTTCCTGAGCCAGGGAGCCGACGGCATGATGCGAAACAGACCGTACTTGGCGCCGACCCATAGGTTTGTCCGATCGCCGAACAGGATCCGGTAGTCGATGCCTTTGGGATCACCATTCCAGATCGGCCGTCGCGCGCCGGACCGGAGATTGAATCGGGAAATTTCCCGCGTTGCAAGCACCCACAAATCATCTCCGCCCGCTGGAGAAGCGGACCAAACAGGACCGGCGGATTCTGGCATCGGAAGTTGGATCCAGTCGTCTGCCGGCTCCGCTCCCTTTCCCTTGTATGAGTACAGACCCAGGGCACAGGACGCGATTACAGTATTGGCTGCGCGAGTTATGGAACGGCAACCATTGGGAAAAGTGGATGTTGGCCAGGTATCAACTCCAAATCGCCCGGTGAGCAGTTCGAGAACGGCGGCGCTGATGCGCCACAGATTATCGCGGCCATCCTCAAAATATGTAGCCCCCAGACGATTCTCCTGAGGTATTCTGTGACCGGTCACCATGCCGTCTTCCAACCAGCTCTTGATGGTGACAGGAATGCGGCCATCGCGCAGTCTGACCGGCGCCGGCGGGTCGGGATCGACTTCGACCGCCACCCAATCCGCCATGGCCACGCCATCACCGGTGAGTTCAGCCATCTTGCTTGTAGAGAAGGCCCACACCGCGCCATTATCATCGCGAATGGCGGCCCGCCAATGGAGCGGCGTAAGACCGATGCTCCGCTGAACATGTTCGTTATTGTCGATGTGGCAAACGTCAACTCCACATCCGAACCATACGCTCTGATCCCGATCGAGAGCGAAAACGCCATTCGCGGGAATACTGGGACGGACTTCCTCAACACTGCCAGCGCGGCCGATAAGCAGGTGGTCTGCCGCGATATACACCTTTTCCCTGCGAGCTATAAGGGCCCCTATCGCGGTCTTCCAAACCTGGCGGCGCTGATTGTTCTCATGCACGTACAGGCCCTGCACGCCGCCGAACCAAATGAGACCATCATTGGTTTCCGCAACGGATCGGCATGGCAATGGGTCGGCGACATGGAAGCGCAGACCGTCGAACACTAACAATCCAGAGTCTGAAGCAATCCAGATAAAGCCTGCCGGGTCTGGAAATGCCGAGTGAAGGCCGTGAATGGGCGGCTCTGGTATAAACTGGCGTGCGACCTGAGGCGGCGGACGAAGGTAAGGATCCAGCCGCACAATGGATCGAGGCGCAGCGGGGGAGAGAGCGGCGGCGGCGATCAGGAGGACTAGCTTCGAAGCCAAGCCTGCAGCCACTTCTTTGCACATTCCCATTCAGTGCGGGCCACCTTTACCGAGACGTGGGCAGCAACGGCGGTTTCTTCCCATGAGCAGCCGCCATAGTATCGAAGCCTGACAATTTCGGCGGCCGCAGGATCGTAAGTCCTCAGGTGTTCGAGTTCGCTATTGAGAGAGACGAGATCCTCCGCAGGCAGAGAGGAGACGATGCGTTCCGGAAATCCGTGTTTCATTGTGCGCTTGATCGTTCCTGTTCTGCGCGCTCGATTGATCAATTCGTCTCTCATGGCCTCCGCAATTACGGCAGTGAAATGTCTGCGATCGGTGACGGGGCCATTCCACTTTCGAATACGTCCAAGATAAACATCATGCAGAAGATCGCCCGGTGTAATTTCGGCGCGCGTACGCGGATTCTCCAATCCAAGAAGGCGGCTGGCCAGCCGGCATAAGTGCGAATAACCAATCCGGAAGAGGAGATTTTCCGCCTCTTTGTCGCCGCTATTTGTCCGTCGAATGAGGAGCGTCAGATCAGGAAAGTCGTTCCACGGCGGAATGAATGACGATTCCATAAATTAGAGAAAAATCAGGGTACCACGGAGAAATGGATATCAGGGCGAAAGGGACTGTCTCTCCCGATCCGGCTTTCTAGCGAACCGAGAAAGTACGCTCGACGTATTCGCGGCTGCGCTTCAGGTTTTCACCGAGTGAGCGCGTGTGCGGCGTTTTCGGATCCCAGGCGAGCTCGACGGTCAGCCATCCTTTGTATTTGAGCTTTGCGAGCGCGTGGGCGACGGCCTTGTAGTTCACATCGCCGTAGCCCACATCTTCCATCCAGACGCCGTGCATGGAATTCCGCAGGTGCACGTCGCCGATGCGCGTTCCGGCTTCGTTGAGAATGTCGAGCACGTTCTCGCCGCCTCGGTAGACCCAGTGCGTATCGAGGCAGATGCCGACGTTCGCCGGCGTTGTGTGATGAACGAAGTAACGCCACTCGCGGGCGTGATCCGCCATCTCGGGCGCGTGCGCGTGCACCAGCAGCCGGAGACCGCGCTTCTTCAGATCGGCGCCCAGGGTTTCCAGCGCCTTCGCTTCGGTATCGAGTTCGGCGTCCGTTTTGGCCTCACTCTTCGGTTTCGGATCGCAGTTGAAGCTGATCGCTTCGAGACCCGGATGCGGCTTCAGACGATCCGCCATGGCGAGGGCGTTGTCGTATGTCTGATGCCAGCGGTCGTCGTGCATGGGACCGCCAATATAGGCGATCGGCAATGCGAGGCCGTGCTTATCGATCAGGTCAAGGGTGCTGGCTGTCTTTTCAGGCGGGAAGTAGTTCGAGGTGAGTTCGACCGCATGGTACCCGGCGCCGCTGACCACGGAAAGAATGTCATCGACATGGTCGATGGTTTTCTCTTTGCGGGAACCGTAATCCTGCTCGAAGACGTAACACTGGCAGGCGATGCGCGTGGATGCGGGATCGGCGAAGGCGGAGGCCGTGGCCAGAAACATCCAGTCGCGGCGCGTGAGCTGTGGCAACCTGAAGGGCAAGCGTGTTTTCCTTCCTAAAGACTAAATCAAGACTACATCAATGTTTCGTATTTTGCATCGTGTCTTCGGCCACGGCGCAGACCGCGGCGATTCCCGATGTATCCACGCTGCTGCGGGAAGTGCAGGAACATCAACGAAAAACGGATGCGATTCGCGAAGACTACACGTTTCACGAGATTGTGCGGACAGATACCCTCAACGGCGATGGTTCGGTGAAGGAGATAAAGAGCGAGGAGTCGGAAGTGTTCTTTGTGCGGGGGCATCGCATCCTGCAACTGGTCAAACGGGATGGCGCCGAACTGGGTCCGCACGACCGGGCGAAAGAGGAAGACCGTGTCCGGAAGGAGATTGACGGCGAGGCGAAGAAGCCGAAGCCGACGGAGCGTGGCCGGGGCGGCGGGCGGGACCATATCGTGAGCCGGATACTCGCGGTCGCGAAGACTTCGAACCCGCGGCGCGAGACTTTTCGCGGCCGCCCGACGCTGGTTTTCGATTTTGAGGGCGATCCGAAAGCGAAGGCGAATGGCATGGATCAGAATGCCGCGAAGAAGCTGGCGGGGACGATCTGGATCGATGAGACGGATCGGGAGGTGGCGCGGCTCGAAGTACGGTTCTACGACAATTTCCGGATTGGCGGGTTCCTGGCCAGCGTGCAGAAGGGGACCAGCATGAATGTGGATCAGATGCCGATTGGCGATGGGTTATGGATGCAGACCGGGAGTGAAGATCATCTGGCGGCGCGCGTGGTGGTGAAGAATTTGCGGATGAACGTGCATATTCAGGATTTCGATTTTAAGAAGTTCAGTGTGGGGACGAAGGAGAAGATTGGAGCGCAGTGAAGAGATCGAAGAGTTCCTGCACGCTCAATTGCTCGGCGCGGCGTGAGACGGCGGGGCTTAAATCGAGCAGTTCTTTCGGATAGCGGGCCGTCAGATTGTTGCGCAGCGTTTTACGTTTTTGGCGGAAGCAGGTAGAGGCGAATTCGAGAAAGCCGGGAGTTTCGGGCGTTGCTGCCGGCGTGAGGCGAATGACCGCGGAATCGACTTTCGGCGGCGGCCTAAAGGCTCCCGGCGGCACAGTGAAGAGATATTCGGTCTTCGCGCGATACTGGCATTCGACCGAGAAATAGCCAAAATCGCGCGTGCCCGGTTTTGCAACGATCCGTTCCGCGACTTCCTTCTGAATGAGAAATACAGCCTGCGTCAGAGGTCCGGGATTCGCGAGATATTTCGAAATCATGGCCGACGCCACGTAGTAGGGGAGATTGCCGGCGAGAACGCCCTGGCCCCATTGCGTCCAGTCAAACGACAGCGCGTCGCCTTCACGGATTTCGAGTCCGGAATCGCCGGGCCAACGGTCGCGCAGATGCGCCGCCAGCGCGGAATCCATCTCCATGGCGATCACGCGCGGCGCGCGGGCGAGAAGCTTTTCGGTGAGAGCGCCCTGGCCGGGGCCGATTTCGATTACCTGCTCGACGCCGGGAGGACATGCGGCATCGGCAATGCGATCGAGAATGCGTCCGCTCGCGAGGAAGTGCTGGCCGAGTTTAGTCCCGATGAGGGATTCCCCGGCTATCGATCTGATATCGGATATGGTGAATGGCGAAGAGACGCCGGCTGGCAATCGGCTGACCGGAGCGCATGGCCGGACTGAACGTGCTGTAGAGCAGCCAGCCACCGAGCTCTTCCATCTGCGCGGGCGTCGTGGCCGCGCCCGGAAGCGGAGAGAAGTCCGTTACCTTGCCCTGGGCATCCACTGTCACTTCAAACGTGACGTCCTGACCGGAGAAGGAGAACGGCGACACGTCGTCGATCGTCACCTCGCTGAAGAGGCCGATCGGCATATCTGCTCCGAGCAAATAGGGGCGAAGCGCCAGGGTGTGGGCAATCAGCGAGAAGCAGAGGCATGAAGCCAGGAGACCGCCTGTTGCCGGCACTGCGTACGGGCGCAGAAAACGGTCGAACGAGATCAGAGCGCGGTCCAGTACGTCACGGAGCCAGGCGCCAGGGTTGAGGCGCAGCAGCAGCCGGGAACGCTCGCGTGATGCGAGCACCTGCAACTTGGTCTGAAGGAGCGGGGGGACCGATTGCGCCGGCAGATGACGGAATCCATTCCGCATCGAGGAAATGTCGGTCAGATAGCGGTCGCATTCGCGGCAGCTATCCAGATGGGACTCAATTGCATCGAGATCCCCCTGGTCCAGCAAGCGCGCAGAATAATCCCACAGAGTGGGCCGAACCGTTTTGCAGCTCAATTCTTCCATCACTTCGCGTGTTCCGCTTCGGGCGCCCATTTGACGGGGCCCGGAATTCCAACTGCGCCCGCCGGGTTGAGCCGGTTGGCAAGGTAGTACCGGAGCGCTTCGCGCCCGCGCACGATCCGCGATTTCACGGTACCGAGGGAAATATCCAGCACGTGGGCGATTTCCTCATAACTGAGTTCTTCGATCTCCCGCAATACCAGCGCTGTACGGAAAGCGGGGCTGATGGCCGCGAGCCCCTCTTCGAGAAGCAACTGCGCTTCACGGTTCATGGTGAAATCGAACGGGCTCTCGCTGGAATCGACGAGCGGAGCTTCCCGGTTGTCGTCCGACGGGAAGATGTCCTCAATGCCGCTTTCGCCCTTGCGGTGGCGGAACAGCCAGCGCCGTTTGTTGTGGGATTCGTTGACGGCGATGCGGTAGATCCAGGTGCGAAGGCTGCTGTCGCCGCGGAAATGATCCACGTTGCGGAAGACCTTCAGAAAAACTTCCTGGACCACGTCGCCGGCGTCGGCGGGGTTGTCGAGGAGCCGCCAGGCGAGGTTGTAGACAGGGGTCTGGAACCGGCGGATCAGGGTTTCATAAGCGCCTGGCTCGGCTCGCTGGAGAGCGGAGATGAGCGCCTGATCTTCCAGGGTTGCCTGCTGCTCGGACGTGAGTTGCGCGTTAAGATTCAGCGAATAATCGGCCACGGGGACCTCGAACATACGCCTATAGTATAGGACTCCATTCGAAAGAGGAATGTTCCGAACCTTTTTGTGGTCCGGGTTGGACGAGGGAGCGGGACGAGTAATATGATGGAGTCTCGAAAGCGAGGACCTGCCCGTGCGCCAATCTCTTGTTTTTGCAATGTTTTCCGCCGCGCTGATGACGGCGGCGAGCCGTCCGGCGGATCTGACGTTTCAGGTCCGGATGATCGATCCGGGGGCAACCGAGACGACGGCGATTGTGGACATCAACAAAGACGGCCGGCCGGATATCGTTTCGGGGGATAGCTGGTACGAGGCTCCAAACTGGAAAAAACACCAGATCCGGGATATCAATTTTACTAACAACTATGTAGACAATTTCAGCGATTTGCCCATTGACGTGGATGGGGATGGCTACATGGATCTGGTTGAATTTGGGTACTTTTCGGGCAATATCGTGTGGTTGAAGAATCCGGGGAAGAACGTGGCGTCGCCTTCGGTGAAGGAGTGGCAGGCGACGGAGATTGACCGCAGCGGGCCCACGGAATTTGCTTTCCTGGTGGATCTGAACAATGACGGGAAGGCGCTCGAGGTATTACCGGAATTCGATCGCGTCAATGTTCCTCTGGCGTGGTTCGAAGTGAAGGACCATAAGTGGGTGAAGCATGTGGTGGCGAAGCAGAGCTACGGGCATGGAATCGGGGCGGGGGATGTCAATGGCGATGGGCGCGCGGATATTCTCACGCCGAGAGGCTGGCTCGAAGCGCCGGCCGATCCTTCGAATCCGGCAAACGACGGCAAGTGGACTTTTCACGAGACGGACTGGGCTACGCCGCCGCTTCCGGCGACGGGCGTGGCGCCCGGCCTTCCGCCGAAGGGCACGCAATTCGGTTTTATGTATGTGGTGGATCTCAAAGGCGACGGGCATCGCGAAATCCTGACCACGGCCGCCCATGACTACGGAATTTTTTGGTTCGATCAGCCTGCAGGAGAGCCTGCGGACGGCGAACACTGGGTGCGGCATACGATCGATAATTCGTGGTCGCAGGCGCACGCCTCGGCGTTTGTGGACCTGGATGGCGACGGGCAGCCGGATCTGGTCACCGGCAAGCGCTATATGGCGCATAACGGCTCGGACCCTGGAGAAAAGGAGCCGCTGGGGCTCTATTGGTATGGATATCGTAAAGGCGCGAACGGAATCGAATGGGTCCGGCACATCATCGATTACGGTAGCCGGATGGGCGCTGGCTTGCAGGTACGGGTGGCGGACATCGACGGCGACGGCGATCTGGATGTAATTGCGGGCGGAAAGAGCGGTTTGTTCATTGCCGAGAATATGGCGAAGTCGCCCAAAACGGCGGTGGCGAAGAAACCACAGCCGTAAAACTAACGTCTAATTGGCTAAGCCGTCTACTCAAAATGACAAATAGAGCCTTGACGTAAGTGGGCTCAGGAGCGATCTTAAACTCATGGCCCTCTTTGGCAAGTCGTTCAAACGCCGGTCCTTTATCCAAATCCCTCTGTTGGTTCTGGCCTGCGCCGCGATCGGCGGCTTTTACGGGCCCGGCGCGAAAGTCGCTTCGGCGGCGGCGAACAGCGACGACGATCTCAGCACGAGCATTAAGGACTTCACGAAGCTCTATTCCACGGTGGAACAGAATTTCGCCGATCCGGTGAATGCCGATCAGGCGATTTATGAAGGCGCGATTCCGGGCATGCTGGTCACGCTCGATCCGCACTCGCATTTCTTCGATCCCAAAGCGCTGAAGGCGATGCGCGAGGATCAGCGCGGTCATTATTACGGCGTCGGGATGGAGGTGATGAGCAAGCTGAATGCTCAGCACGTGATCCAGACGGTGGTGATGGATCCGCTGGTGGGATCGCCGGCGTCGAAGGCGGGCCTTCTGCCGAACGACATTATTGTGGTGGTGGACGGCAAGAAGACGGACGGCCTGAGTTCGGCGGATGTGGCGGATTTGCTGCGCGGACCGCGCGGGACGCCGGTGAAGATCGAAGTTCTGCGCGGCGACGATAACGAGGCCAAAGATTTCACGGTGGTGCGCGACGCGATTCCGCGTTCGAGCGTGTCTGCTTCGTTCATGATGCCGAACGGCATTGGCTATGTGCGGATCGATCATACGGGCTTTATCGAAACCACGAGCGACGATTTCTTTGCGGCGCTGCAGAAGCTGGATGAGCCGAATCTGAAGGGCCTGGTGCTCGATCTGCGCTACAACCCCGGTGGCCTGCTGACGGAAGCGGTGAAGATTGCCGATCATCTGCTGCCGAAAGGCGTCGAGATCGTTTCGCACCGCGGGCGCGCTTCGCAGGAGCAGAGCTATAAGGCGACCGAAGGGAATCACGGGCTGAATTATCCGATTGTGGTGCTGACGAATCGGAATTCGGCGAGCGCTTCGGAGATTGTGACCGGCGCGCTGCAGGATCACGACCGCGCCTGGGTGCTGGGCGACAACACGTTCGGCAAGGGGCTGGTGCAGACGGTTTATCCGCTGCTCGAGAATACGGGTCTGGCGCTGACGACCGCGCGCTACTACACGCCGAGCGGACGCCTGATTCAGCGCGATTATTCGAGCGTTTCGTTCTTCGATTACTACTACCGGAACAATACTGCTGCGCGGAATCCGAACGATGTGAAGATGACGGACAGTGGACGTACGGTCTACGGCGGCGGCGGCATTTCGCCGGATCAGAAGTTCGAAGAGCCTCTGATGGGACCTGTTGAATCCGAGTTGATGGTGAAGGATGAGTTCGCTGCTTACACGCGGCACTTCTTCACGGTCCACAGAGAGAAGCTGTCGGAAGGCTGGAAGTTCGACGACTCCCAGATGGCGGCGTTCAGGACCTGGCTGCAGGGGCAGAAGGTGGATGTCGACGACGCCGATTTCACGAAGGAATCGGGAGAGATTCGGCGGATGCTGCAGGAGAACATCTACAAGACCGCGTTCAATGTGGATGAGTCGACGAAGTACGATCTGGAGACCGATCCGGAAGTGCTGGCGGCCGTGGCGGCGATGCCGAAGGCGCAGGCGCTGCTGGACAACGTGAACAAGATTCGCGCGGCGCGGGCGCAGAAGTAAGGCGGACATTTGTTCCTCTGGCCAACGTGAGGCCGCGATGTTTTCAACCCGCGTTGTACCGCTGATTTTTCTCACTTGCGGATATATTTGCGGACAGTCCTCGCCGGCTTTTATTGCCGCGGATGTTCACGAGTCGCCGCAGGATAGTACTCGCGCCCTGATCGGTCTTTTTCCGGAGAGCACCCACTACGAGTTGCACGGCGCGACCATGATCGACTTCATGACGCGGGCGTGGGGCGTAAGCGCCGACAAAATTGCCGGAGGTCCCGAGTGGCTCGGCGCCAGGCGGTTCGAACTGGTTGCCGTCGTACCCAAAGGAGCCAATGCGGACGGGATCCGGAAAATGCTCCAGAAGATGCTCGCCGAGCGATTCGGCCTTGCCGTTCATAACGAAACCCGCCCTGTTTCCGCGTTCGGGATTCAAGTCGCGAAAGGCGGCGTGAAGATGAAAAAATCGGCAGGGGGGCAGGAGCAGAGTTGCCAATCGGTACAGGGCGAAAGGCTACCGGCGGGCGGATCGTATGCCAACTTTGTCTGTCAAAACACGACTATTTCGCAGTTTGCAGAGTGGGCCCAGACGGAGGTAGCCGGCTATCTGGGCGGAACCTCGTTGGTTGACCGCACCAACCTGCATGAGGCGTGGAATTTCACTCTCCGGTTCCTGCAACCGAACCAGCTTGCGACGGCAGGCGCTGAAGGAATGTCATTTTTCGATGCGGCCGAAAAACAACTCGGCCTCAAAATCGCATCGGCAAAGATTCCGCTGCCGGTGATTGTCGTCGATCGGATTAATGAAAATCCTTCAGCCACATCTCCTGAGGCGCTCCAACTGCTCGCCGGTCCCACTGAATTTGAGGCCGCGGTGATCCGGTCCAGTCCGCCCGACAGCAGACCGCAGGGCAGCAGGAACATCTTTCCCGACGGCCGCGTTGAATTCCGCTACAGCACTCTTCGGGAAATCATCCGGATGGGGTGGGGGATCTTCGATGACCGGATCGCCGGCGCGCCATCATTCGCCTCCACGCATCACTTCGACATTAGTGCGAAAGCGGGCGCGGCCGCAGGTTTGACTCTCGCCTCGGAAGAGACGATGATCCGGAATTTACTGAAGGACCGTTTCAAACTCGCTGCCCACAATGAAGAACGAATGGGGGATGTTTTTGCCCTGGTTGCGTCCAAACCGAAATTGAAAACAGCGGATCCGGCAAACCGGCCCGGCTGCACGACTGCTCCTCCATCAAATCCTGTGCGGAATCGGATGCTGATTTGTCAAAACGTGACGATGTCTGAGTTCGTCGACGAACTTCCAAACTTCGCCGGCGGGTACTTCGACGGCGAACCTGCGGTTGACTCAACCGGCATGGCGGGATCGTTCGACTTCACGCTGAACTTCAGCGGCTTCGGTTTATGGCAGCGAGCGAATTCGGCGAAAACCGGGGACACTCCAGCGGGAGCGTCGGATCCGATTTCGCTGCAGGATGCGATTCAACAGCAATTGGGGCTCAAGCTCGAAACTCAGAAGCGACCCGTGACGGTTCTCGTCATCGATCACCTGAACGAAATCCCTACTGAAAACTAATCGGGTTTTGCAAAGCTTTCCTTCGCCTGGTCGATGACTTCAAATACAAAGCCGTTGACCGGTTCGCGGAAGAAGAAGCGCTGGTGGGGCGTGGGGCGCAGTGGTTCTGAAATTTCACCGCCGTTTTCCGCGATGCGCTGGCGTAGGGCGGGGAAATCGTCAACCGGATGGAATACTGCGACGTGGCGTCCGAATTCGCCTTCAAAGGGCGAGACGCGGAAGCCTTCCACATAAGTCACGTGCATTTCCTGTCCGCGTCCGATGTTCAGCCAGATCGTCGGAACGGGTGAGTTGGCCGGGGAGGCATTTCTCCTATACCCCAGCGTCTTTTCGAGAAACGCGGCGGTGCGTTCCACCTCTTCGGTCGGCAGCGTCAGGTGGGCGAAGTTCACTCGAAGCCTTTGGCCAGCCATTTCGACCAGAAGAACGTCATGGGGACCTTGCCGGTGTTCGTGATGCCGTGCTCCGTCTGGCCTGCGCAATACATGATGGCGCCCGGGCCAACCTGGGTCGTTTTGCCGTCACAGTAGATTTCGCCCGTCCCATCGGAGACGATCATGATCTCTTCTTCCGGATGCCGGTGAGGCGGGTGCGGAGTGGCCCCGGGATCGAGAACGCACATGCCGGTACACATAGCATTGAGCTGATCGGTGGGGCCGTTATAGTGCAGGTAGACGGCGGTCCCGCCTTCGAGGACCGGCGTGCGATGTTTCAGCTCGATCACGCCATCCTCCAGCTTCGGAGCAGCCGCTTTGGCGGCTACAACATTGTTCACGACTTCATTTGCTTCCGGCACAGACCGATTATAAAACGTAAGCGGCGTAGACGCGTCCAATGGAGCGGGGTGTTTTTCCGGCTGTCCCAGGGCGGAAAAGCCGCAAGCTATTGGAATTTCACGCTGGTATACTGACACCAGAGAGGCGTGTGCCGCGCTTCGAGGAGTATCTTTTCTATGGCCATCATCCCGCGTAAGCGCCGCTCTTTCCTGCTGATACCGGTTCTGGTCGGCGCCGCCGCCGTTCTGGGCGGCCTCTACGGCCCGAGCGCTCAGGTGGCATCCGCCGCCACGGGTGACGATGACATCAGCGCCAGTGTGCGGGACTTCACGCGGCTTTACTCCACGGTGGAGCAGAATTTCGCCGATCCGGTGAATGCCGATAAGGCGATCTACAACGGCGCGATTCCGGGGATGCTGCGCACGCTCGACCCCCACTCGAACTTTTTCGACCCCAAGGCGCTCGCCCAGATGCGGGAAGACCAACGGGGCCACTATTACGGGGTCGGGATGCGGATTGAAGGCCGGCCGAATCAGGCGGGCGTGATGCAGACGATCATTGTGGAGCCGTTTGTGGGTTCCCCTGCGTACAAGGCCGGTCTGCGGCCGAATGACGTGCTGGCGAACGTGAACGGCAAGCCGACCGACGGCCTGACATCTTCGGATGTTGCCGAGCTGCTCAAAGGACCGAAGGGAACGCCGGTCGAGATCAAAGTGCTGCGCGGCGAAGGCGCCGATACGCTGACGGTCAACATCGTCCGCGACGAGATCAACCGCTCCAGCATTCCGATGGCTTTCATGATCAAGCCGGGAATCGGCTACGTCAAGATCGACGAATTTATTGAAACGACCGGCAGCGATTTCGAAACCGCGCTGAAGAAGCTGGATGAGGACAACCTGAAAGGGCTGATTCTCGATCTGCGCGGCAACCCCGGCGGGCTGCTGACCGAAGCGGTGAGCGTCGCGGGGCATCTGCTGCCGAAAGGCGTGGAGATTGTTTCGCACCGCGGGCGGGCGTCGCGCGAGAAGTCTTATACGGCGGTGGAAGGCAATCACGGCCACAACTATCCGATCGTGGTGGTGGTGAACCGGAATTCGGCGAGCGCATCCGAAATCGTTTCGGGAGCGCTGCAGGATCATGACCGCGCGTGGATCTTCGGCGACAACACATTCGGCAAGGGTCTGGTGCAGACGGTTTATCCTCTGGCGGAAAGTACGGGACTGGCGCTGACAACGGCGCATTACTACACGCCGAGCGGCCGCCTGATTCAGCGCGATTATTCGAGCGTTTCGTTCTTCGATTACTATTACCGCGCCAACACGGAAGCGCGGAATCCGGCGGATGTGAAGATGACGGACAGCGGACGCACGGTTTACGGCGGGGGCGGGATCTCGCCGGACCAGAAATTCGAAGTACCGAAGGCGGGACCGCTCGAAACCGATCTCTATGTGAAGTACATGTTCCGGAATTTCACGAAACATTTCTTCTCGGTGCACAAGGAACAGTTGCCGAAGGGCTGGAAATTCGACGCGGCGCAGATGAAGGAGTTTCACGACTGGCTGGTTTCTCAGAAGTACGATCTGAACGAGGCCCAGTTCACGAAGGAATATGACGCGATCCGGCGCCGCATGCAGAGCGAGTTCTACAAGAC
>CAZWTH010000138.1:0-10440 GCA_964636715.1 uncultured Solibacteraceae bacterium
TCTCTGAGCGCGGTGCCGAGCGGCGGGCACAGATACTCGCTCGCGCCTGCCTGCATTGCTTCCAGGATGTTCTCCGGCACGGCCTCCGTCTGCAGAATGAAGACAGCCGGCTCGGAGGCAGTCACCTTCAGGCGGCGGATAAGCTCGTCGAGCGGGACGCGCAGCAGACTCCACTCCAGCAGAATCACATCGGCGCGGAAGCGTTCGATGCGATCGAGAAAATCTTCCATATCGTCCAGCGTCTGCTGGTCGCTGACAGCGCGGACCGGCAATCCCTGGATACAGTCGAGCGCTTGCTGATGGAGAGTGGGGTCGGCAATAACCAGAGCGGCGCTCAAAGAGCTCATGGTCATTGCGTTGGCGCCTGCTGTCCGGCAGTGGCCGGTAACCCCAGATTCATTCCGGACGAGGACGGGCCACTGCCCGACGCCGGAGTATTTGCGCCATTCAGCGCCGCGCGAGCCTGGTCTTCGCGCTGGAGCTTCTCCATTTCCTGTACGGAAATCTCGCCCTTCACCTCGCGCACCGGACCGGTGGTTTCGATACCGGGAGTGCGGGGCGCGGTCTTCGCGCTATCCGGCGGATTGAGATAGGTCATCGGATCGTGTAGTTCGGGAACAGGCTGGCCTTTCGGAATCGGCGTGACGAGTTCCGGCGTGACGATCACGATCAGCTCGGAGTTCGTGCGGTTGGTGTTCTTCGACGTGAAGAGCTTGCCGAGGACGGGAATGCCGCTCAGGCCGGGGATCTTCGCGAGGTTCTCGGTCGTGCTGCGGTCCAGCAGACCAGCAATGGCGAACGACTGTCCGTCTTCGAGCTCCACGTCCGTTTCGACGCGGCGGGTGCTGAGAGCGGGAACCGTGCCGCCCTGCACTGTGAGCGCGTCCGCAAAATCGAGGGAGCTGACTTCCGGCGACAGGTGCAGCTGGATGGTGCCCCGCGGCGTAATGACGGGCGTGAATTTCAGCTTGATACCGAATTCGCGGAAAGCGACGGTCAACTGGCCGACGCCGCTGCCGCCGCCCTGAATCGTAGGATATGGAAATTCGCCGCCGGCGAGGAATGAAGCCGTGCGCCCGTTCATGGCGAGGAGATTCGGTTCATCGAGAATCTGGAGCGCATTGCTCCCCTGCAGCGCCTGGATGGTGGCGAGGAGCGGAAAGTGCGGGTCGAACGTCAGAACGTTCAGCGCGTCCGACAGAGTATATTTTGTGTCGGCCTTGCCGTTTGTCGTTGTGATATCCGAGAAGCGCGAGGGGGCGCCGGCCGCGCCTGTCGTCAGGTTAATCGGCCAGCCGCCGAGCTGGCCCAGAATGTTGGCGCCGAGGGACTGCGATTTCGAGCGGTCCACATCGGCGAACCGGACTTTCAGCAGAACCTGCTGCTGTTGCGGCGGGATTTCGACCTTCAACAGATTGACGACTTTTCCGACGGTGGCGGCGATGGACTGCGCGCGGTCGGAAGCGAACATGTTCTTCACCGTACCGGTGAGATAGATGGCGGAAGTATCGCCGGTCAACTGGACGGCGCCGCCGAACTCGTTCTGGATTTGCTCCTTCGCGGCTTCGAGGCGGGAAGCGGCGTACATCACCGTGACATCGTAAACTTTGCGGGTGTGATCGGTCAGCCAGAGGATGGCCGTGGTTTGGCCGGGGGCTTTGCCGTTGATCACAATCGTGCGGTTATCGACCGGGACGGATTCCGCCACTTCGGGCGAGGCGATCAGGACGCGTTCGATATCGATGGGGGAATCGAGAACGTAGGTTTTTCCGGTGCCGACAATGATCTTCTCCGCGCCGGGCAGACCTTCGGCGCGGAGCGCGCTGCCGCACAAAGCGAGGCCGAGCAGTACGGCCACATCGACTACGCGGATTCTCATTGCCGGACCTCCTGGTCCTGCGGAGCGTTGCTCACGGTGACCTGCGTGCGCGTTGCGCCGGACAGTACTTCAATCACGGATGTTTTCGGGGCCGGCGGCGGAGCTACGGGCGGCGGGGCTACCGGCGCGGGCGGTGGCTGAACCTTCCGGTACGGTTTGGAAACGGGTGGATCCTGCCGAACGTCGCCGCGCGCCGCGCGAATCGAGGTGCCCTCGAACAGGTTCGCTGTCGCCGCGCCGGACGTTTCTGTCACCGCCTGATCGTTCGGGTTGCGAAGCACGAGCTGGATGCGCTCGTCCGTGGCGAGGTTCAGAATTTCGGCCTGCTCGGGCGTCACGAGCAGATTGACGACCTGCACCATGACGGGTTTGCCTTCGGCGTCCTTCTGATAATTCTGGCCGGCGGAAAGAACGGTAATATTTTGCAGCAGAGTGCGGCTGATGGCGCCGGCGCTCGAGTTCCCGGATGGCGGGGTACCTGCGACGAGGACGTCCACATGCATACCCGGCACGGCGAAGCCCGCAAGTCCGACGACTTCATTCACTTTGATGGCGAGGGCCCGCATACCAGGCGGGATGATGGTGGCGAATCCAGCGCCTTCGCCCTTCTTCGCCAGAAGCGGATCGAAGAAAGGCGTGTCCTGGTGAATCGGACTGATGACGCCTCGATTCAGGAGATCTTCCTTCTTCACAATGGCGCCATCGGGAATTTTGACGACTTCCTGAGTGGAGATGTCGCGATCGGTGATCAGAGCGCCGGGCGCCAGATCGTGAGCGGCGACCAATACAGTTTTCGTGACCGGATGCGTGGAGGCGCCGGCCGTGACTTTCGTGGAGATCAATTGATACAGCACGAACGCCGCCCCGGCGGAGACCACCAGAGCAAACATAAACACGCCGATCAATCGTTTTTTCATAAGGTTCGTTTCTCAGTCAGCAAATAAGGGAAATGCGGAACAGCTCAGGTAATCCGGAGCGGCGTCTGGGACACCGCTCCGGATGTCCCGACTAGGATCCAGCAGCCGAAGCGGCGGTCGAAAGCTGTCCGCTGCCCGTGCTCCAGATGGCGCTGATGCTGGTGCCCGCATTCACAAAAACGGCCGCGGAGGCCAGCGCGATGAACGCCATCAGAAGCGTGTATTCGATCAGGTCCTGGCCAGATTCTTCCGCCAGAAAGTTCTTGATAAATTTCTTCATTGTTCTCTCTCCTTGAACTCAACAATTACCCCTTTCCGAAACGCTGAGGAACACGCCGCCGTTTCTCTCAGACGGCGGCGCGACCGGCGTCCCGGGAAACGCGCCGACTAGGAGCCGGACGCGCTGGCCGCAGTCGAAAGCTGACCGGAAGCCTTGGTCCAGATCTGGTTGACGCTGGTTCCGGCATTCACGAAAACCGCCGCCGAGGCGAGAGCGATGAAGGCCATCAGGAGCGTATACTCGATCAGGTCCTGCCCGTCCTCCTCTTTGACGAAACGCATAATCAGGTTTTTCATTTTGGTGTTGTCCTCTTCTTTTGTCTGTGGTTCTATATAGCCCCGTGATCGGTACCGCCGGTTGAACTCGTGACCACGGAATCACGATGACCTTCCCCGCTATCGGAAGCGAAGGAACTTTGTACGGGATGAGTGCGGCGGAAGACGACCGAATTGTGGTCGTCAAAAACAACCCGCCAGTCCCGGGAAACTTTGAGCGTGGAGCTCAGCGCCAGTTTGGGAGAGACCACAACGGTATCGATGCCGTAGCGATCGAGAGTCTTATCCCAGCCGACCTGCACATCCAGCAGGCGAAGATATTCTTCGCCAAACTTATCGCCATAAAAATCGCTGCGTCCATCGACGAAAACTTTGGTCGAAGGGTACATGCGGTAAATCAAATAGTCGCCCCACTGATCCTGCGCCCAGATACGATGCGTCGCCGGAGAACTCAGAACCGGGATTGCGCCGGCGGGAAATACTTTCGGATCGAATTCCGCGACAAACCGGTCCGATGGAGGATGGGGAGCAAACAGCAGCAGAGCCAGGACGGCCATGGCGGCGGCGCTCACGAGGTGAATACGGCCGATGCGATCCGTCGCGTCGACGCTCGCGCTGGCGCTTCGGAATTTGGCGGCCAGCTTCGAAATGTTTTCGCGAAGAGCGGAAGTAGACGCCGCGCGCAGCAGAGTCACCGCGCCCTCCGCGATGAGCGGCGCGCAGGCGATGGAAAACAGCGGCAGGTTCCGGACGGCGATCAGAGCGAGGTGCATCCAGCCCAGACCGAGGAACGCTTCCGCGAAACGGCGCTGGCGAATGGCCCAGAAGGAGGCGGCGAGGGTGGCGATAATCAGCGGCTCGAAGTAAACGGCTGCCCCGGAGTGGAAATCCACCCCCTGGAATTCAGCAATGTGCTGCAGCAGGTAGGGATCGGCAATATAGGTAACGATGTGGTGGTGCAACTGCCAGCCGTAGGGGTTAATAAAGGTCACGGCGAAGCAGGCGGCGAAAGTCTTCAGCCACGGCAGCGTCTTCGAAAGGTATTCGCGGCAACGGGCCGGATCGGATTCGATCAGGGCGTTGAGCAGGTGGCCGCCGATGTAGCAGGCGAGCACGAGGAAGACAACGAAAAAGCCGCCATGGAGATTCGTCCAGACGAGAGTCAGCGGGATGAGCCAGCCGAGAAGCTTTGTCCGGCCCTCATCGGCGCGCTGCGTGATGTGGAGCGTGAGTACGAAGAACAGAATGGTGAAAAGATGAGGCCGCGCCAGCCAATGGATGGCGCAGCCCCCGGTTGCCAATAGGGTGACGGCTATGGCTACCAAACCGTTGTCGCATTTCCGGCGAACGAGGCGGAACGTGGCCGCCGAGGCGAGACAGATGACCAGGGTGCTGGCCAGAACGACCGCCGCGAGACCACCGCTCCGGAACAGAAGCGCGAACAGGGTGTCCCACAGCCACTCCCAGGCAAACCAGGGAGCGCCGGGGCGCGAGAACGAAAACAGATCCGTATGGGGAATCCGGTGATGAGCGAGAATCCATTCGCCGGTGCGGAGATGCCAGCCGGTATCGCCATCGCCGAGCAGCGTGCGGGCTCCCGAAAGCTTCAGGAACAGGAACGACACGGGCATCAGAAACGCGACATCGGTCAGCGAGGGAAGAAAGCGGGCGATCACCGGCACGCGCGCGGGCGCGGCGGTGTTCACGGTCGCGGTATTTTCCGCGGCCATGAGGCTTTCCTCTCTCGTCACTGGACCCGGCATCAGCATGGAAAGCTCAGTTCACTAACTCCGAAATGGGTGAGGAAGAACGGCCGGGACCGGCCCAGATGCGGGCAGCGTCTTCCACGAAACGCATGGTGTTGACTTTGAGCGCCACGTGGGACTGGCCGTTTTCGCCATCGATCACCCGGACCACGGTGGAATCGCAGCGAATCAAGCGGGGAGAGAACACGCCTTCCGAAGGCAGTTCCAGCTCGACGCGCAGCGCGGAGCCTGCCGAGGGTACGGGGGATGGGCGCGTCCAGCGGAGGAGCAGCCCATTACGGCTGATATTCTCAGTCGTACCACCGGAATTTTCCGATACCAATCCCTGATTCACGATCCGGCAGGTCAGCCGGAGGTCCACTCGCGATGTGGTTCGTCGGTCCATTTTAGGTTTCACTACGATTGAATCTATCGGGTTAGGGTGGAGTTAACAATACCGAATTTGGGTTGCATTGCGCCGCTATCTCGGGTTGTCCCCAAGGCATTTACAGCGGGGAGGATACGCTGGTAAGTATTGATTTGTATGCCTTTGGTAAACAAGTTGTGAACGGCGGAGAAGCGATGTAACTGTAAAAAAGTCTGATGTTTGTCCAAAAATTGTGAGCGCGTTTTTACATGGATGTTAACCCTGGTTAGCAGTCTATAGCCGTTTTCGTTAAGGTCGAAAAAGTACTAGCAGTTAGTGTTCTCCCATGGTAAGATTTATCCTATGTCAACCGTACTTTTGTGTGCTGACGAACCGATTCTGGCGGAAGGCCTCCGACGGATCCTCGAAAATGCACCGGGACTGGAACTGGCGGGATGCTGTCCGAAGCCGGAGGATCTTCGGGAGCAGATTGAAGCCATTCAGCCGGACATTCTTCTGGTGGATCTCACAGCGGACGTTACGTTCTCTGTGCTGAGCGGCCTTCGCGAAGTCGTTTCGACCTCACGCATAGTTCTCTGGGTCCACGCGATCTCGACGGAACTTGCGCTGCAGGCGATGAGCCTCGGCGTGAGAGGAATTCTCCGGCGCACACTGCCGGTGGATACTCTGGTCCGCTGCCTGATGCGCGTGAACGAGGGCGAACTCTGGTTCGAAAAGGCGCTTACAGACAGCATTATGACCGCGAACAGCTATTCGCTGACGCGGCGCGAAGGCCAGCTGGTGGCGCTGCTCTCGCAGGGTCTCAAGAATAAAGAGATCGCCTATCAGCTCAGCATTTCGGAGGGCACGGTGAAGGTCTACATGTCGCGCCTGTTCCAGAAGCTGGGCGTGAAGGACCGGTTCGAGCTCGCGCTGTACGGACTGCGCAATCTGGCGCCCGGCTCCAAGGTGACGGAAGCGTCTTCGGTTTCCGCAGCCAAACGGCGGAACGCTCCGCTCTGGCAGCCGCCGCGCTCGTTCTTTGTGGAGCGCATGCCGGCGACTTCGGAAACGGCCGCTCCGCGCCCCGTCAGCCAGTTCAAGTTTTAAGAATTCGGGACAGGATCAGGCGGTAATCCGCAGGGATTCGATGTTCTCGATGACCTGCTCGAGCAGTTCGTCGGTTCGCGCCATCATGGTGCGGAGCGACTGAACGGAGCGATCCTGCACCTCAAAGCGGCGGTCGGTTTCCTCTTCCAGGCGGCGGGAGAACTGCTCCATGGCGGCGTTGAGCTCCGCTTTTGTAACAAAGTTGTCAACGCTCGTGGTTCGGGACGTCAGGCGCTCGAGCGGGGCGATAAGGACTTCAATGCGCTTTTCCATGCGGATGAGGCGCTCTTCCACGAGCTCGAGACGCGACCGATTTTCCTCAAAAACCGGGTTGGGGGCCGAATAGCCCGGCGTGGCGGGAGCGGTCTTGCGATCGGGTGAGGGCTTCTCCTCGAATACCATGGGGCGTTCCGTCCGGGTCTTTTGGTGTTGTGGGGGATCCGAGGGGATGGGATGTCTGACGTCATCCGGTTCCCGCTCCGGAGCCAGGACGTCAAAAGCCTTCACGATGCCGTAACCCACACCGGCTACAATCAGGAGAGATTTACCCAGCTCCGCTAACGCCCGTTTCAACAAGTACTGATTATAGAGATGGATGGGAAGCTAAGTACATCTCACAGGTACTCCCGGATTGGTACAACAGTACCAGCCGTTTATTACGGAAAAAACTGACATCAAAAGTTAAAAGTGATAGGATATCCCCTATGGATAGTAGGGCGGGCGCTGCCGCACGTTATCCCGACGGTGGCGCGTGGGCGGAGATGCTGGCCGGAATCTGCGACAAGAATACGCGGCTGAGCAATGTCCTCTCCCAGAAATGGCCGCCGCGCAAAAGTCAGGCCCCGTTGCTCGCGGAACTGGAGCGGGAACGTTCCCGAATTGCGCGGGAATTACACGCGGGAGCCGGCCAGCCGCTCGCCGGTATCAAGATCCATCTGGAAATTCTGGAGGAATGCGCCTCCGCGATCGACGATTTCTCGGAAATCGATTCGATGCGAACAACAATCGGCCGTCTGCGAACCCTGGCCGAACAGGCGCTGGGGCAGGTACGCGCGGTCTCGCACCGGCTGCATCCTCCCGCCTGGCAGGAGATGACGCTCAACAGAGCGCTCGAATCCCTGGTGGATTCCAGCGGACTCACGGGCCTGAGGCTGACGAAAAGCCTGCCGGCGCTCGATGAAGAACCGGCGCACTCGGTGAAGGTGCAGATCTACCGCTGCGCCCAGGAATGCATCTCGAACATCGTGCGGCATTCGGGCGCGACCGAAGCCTCGATTTCGCTGCGGGCGGAAGACGGAAACGTGGCGCTGACAATCACCGATAACGGGCATGGCTTCGACACCGGCGCTGTCAGCGGCGGGATTGGACTGAAGGCCATCGTGGAAAACGCTCAGTCGCTGGGTGGTACTGCCCGGATTACCAGCAGCGCCGCTGGTACTAGAATAGTTGTGAAAATTCCACGCGCGGCAGATTAATCGGGAAAGTTCCGGGGAGCGGGAGGCGTTTGATGGAGTCAGCACCACTGACTGTGATACTGGCGGACGATCACGGGATTATCCGCGAGGGCGTTGCGGCATTCTGCAAATCCCGGCCCGATGTATCTCTGCTCGGGCAGTGCAGCGACGGCCAGGAAGCGCTGGATATGATTCTGGCGCGCAATCCGGATTTCGCCGTGCTGGACCTCGATATGCCACGGCTCAGCGGCCTGGATGTGGTGCGGCGCGCTCGTGAAATGGGATCGCGGACGCGATTGATCATCCTTTCGATCAATCGGGATCAGAACATAATCCGCGAGCTTTTTCGCAGCGGCGCCGATGGTTACGTCCTGAAAGACGGACCTTCGCGGCATATTTTCGATGCGATTAACTACGTGCGGGATGGCGGGCAGTATCTGACGCCTTTGCTGCGGCGCGACGTGCTTGAAAAGAAGGACGAAGACGCGGTGGATCCGCTGGCCACGCTGAGCAAGCGAGAATACGAGGTGTTCTCGATGCTGGTGGATGGCGTACGGCCGAAGGACATTGCAAAGTCGCTCGAAATCTCTCCAAAGACCGTCGATACGTACAGGGCGAATATTATGCGGAAGCTGGAGATCGACAGCATTGCGGGGCTGGTGCGTTTTGCGATTCAGCGCAATCTGCATGTGACGGCCGGAGAGCTGCCGAACTAAACGGTTCGCATGGCGAAATTCCTCCACATTCTGGCGGCCTCCGTGGGCGGGGGCCTGGTGCTTGGCGCGGGAATCCGGCTGGGCGAGGCGATCTGCTCTTCGGGGGAAAACAAACCCGGCCGGCGGCGGCGTGGAGTCGAAGACGGCGATGAACTGACCGAGCGGCTGGATCGCGTGGAACGCGAAGTACGGGGTGAACGCACCGGGCCCGGCCTCGATAGCGCGCTGGCGGGAGTGGTGGAACGGATGGATCGCCAACAGCGCGAGATGGAGACGATGCGGCGGCAGATCTCCGATGCGACGCACGCGCTTGACTCCGCAGGCGTGGGAGCGCGCGATCTGCGCGGGGAATTGCGCCGCGAACTCACTGGAGAACTGGACCGGCGCCTGGCGGCCGTCGAGGAGAGTCTGCATCGCAGTCTGGATACGTCGAACCGCGAAGCAGTCGAAAGCATGGTGTCGACGATCGAGAAGCGGCTGGCGCCGAGGATCGCGCGCATCGAGACGGAACTCAGCGGACAATCCGCCAGCGTGGCGGAGCTTCGGGAGTGCGCGCTCCAGAGTGAACGCAGCATTCTGCGCTTGCTGACGGCGCTCGAAAAGACGATGGGCGCGAAGCAGGAAGAAGCGGATTCGCCCCGGCTTTCCGTCGTCCGTTAAATAAGGCATTCAATCGCCTGTGGTTAGCTAGAATGAAATACGACGCAGAGTACAGGCCTGATGCCGGAAAACCATAAAATTCCCGTCATTCTGGCCGATTCGGATGCTTTGCGCCGCGACGGGCTGAAAGCTGTTCTGCAGGCGAACGGCGAGATCGAAGTCGTGGCGGGATGCGCTGACGGCCAGGAAACGATCGAAACCATTCGCGATTTGCGGCCGGCGGTGGCGATTATCGATCTGAATTTGCCGGGGCTGCACGGGATCGAGCTGGTGCGGCGCGTGCGCGGCGAGGCGCTCGGCACCAAGATGGTGATTGTGGCGGGCACCGCGGACGATGAGATTGTTCGCGAGGTGGTGCGCGCGGGCGCGGACGGTTATCTGCTGAAGAACGGGCCGGCGCGGCATCTGATTGACGCGATCAATTATGTGCGCGACGGCGGTCAGTATTTTTCTCCGCAACTCGGGCGCGATGGGCGCGACCGGCACTTGCTGGAGGAGCCGCCGCGGGTTCCGGCGGAGATTGCCCGGCGGGACGTGGATGTTTATGACGAGCGTCGCGGGCGGCAGTCAGCCGATTATCGCGGACCGGAGCGGCGGGTTCGTCCGCGCACGACCGACCCGGAACGGTTCCGGGAGCGCATCCGGGAAGAGACGCACCGCGATTTGCGGGAGCACGACTACGAAGTGATGTCGAAGATGGCGCGGACCGAGGGGATCGGAGCGCTGCTCGACCGGCTGGATGAGCTTGAAGGCCGCGTCATGGAGATGGAGGCCGGCGAGGAGCCGCTGCCTGCCGATCCGCGCGAGTGGTTGAGCCGCGAGCTGGCGGATACGCTCGGAGATTCGCGATATTCCGATTCGCGCGGTGGACGCGGCGGCAGAAGCCAGATGAGCGCGCGCGAAATGGAAGCGCGGCTGCCGCAGATGATCGAGGAAGCGGTCACGAAGCGGTTCCAGTCGATGGCCGGCAAGCTGCAGGAAGAGATTGAAGAGCAGCATGTGCGGACGCTCGAGACGTTCGTCAAGAATATTCAGAC
>CAZWTH010000139.1:0-23662 GCA_964636715.1 uncultured Solibacteraceae bacterium
ACCGGCCTCGGGGAATTCGTTGAGCGAAATCCACCACAAAGCAAGGCCGACTGGCTCCAGTTCCGCTCGAAATGATCGAGAGCCCCTGCCTGATCAGGATGGCTGTCAGGGACGTTGATTCATTCACGGCTTCCGAAGCTCCGCCCCACCTAGCGGCTGGGGTCGATGAGAGGCTTGCGGCCTTCCTTTTTCAGGATGTCCACCATGAGAGTGACGGCGGTATCGATCGGCAGAACATTGGCGATCTGGATTGCCGTGCGGCCCTGGGCGTTCTTCACATCGACATCGACGCCTTTGTCCGACAGGAACTGAATCACCTCACAGGTATTCTTCTGCGGCGTGCCGTTGGTTGCGGTGACGGACATGTGGATTGCGTTGTTGCCGGTCTGGTTGGTTGCCTGAACCGTTTTGGGGTCCGGCTCGAGATCGTAAGCGTATTTAACCGCCTCGACGTTGCCGCTCCCGGCGGCTTCCATTAATAATGTGGTGCCATCCTGGGCCCGAAGTTTCGCGTCGGCGCCCCCATCGACGAGGGCTTTCATGGCGTCCACGTGACCGGCCTTCGCGGCCACCATCAGCGGCGTGCGCTGGCCTGGGGCGGCGCCACGGCCGAAGCCGCCGCGGCCTCGGCCGCCGGCTGCCGTCTTGTTGGTTTTCGCATTCGGGTCGGCGCCTTTCGCGATGAGTTCATGAATCAATTCCGCATCGCCGGCCTGCGCGACCGAGTGCAGCGGCGTGTTGCCGTTGCGATCGGCGACCGTGGGACTCGCGCCATTCACGAGAAGCGCGGAAACGGCAGAGGACTTCTTGAGATTCGAGGCGATGAGGATGGGGGTTGTGCCATCCGGCATCGCTTTGTTCGGATCGGCTCCCGCGGCGGTCAGCGCTTTGACGGTATCGGCGTCACCCTTTTCCGCGGCAAACATGAGTGGGGTGAAGTTGCCGGTTGAAACAGCGTTGACGTTTGCGCCGTGGGCTGCGAGAGTCTTGACGACTTCGGCCTTGCCTTCAGCAGCGGCCCACATCAGGGCGTTCTGTCCTTTCTCCTTGTCCATCGCGGCGACGTCCGCGCCTTTTGCGAGCAGAAGATTGACGGCTTCCACATTGCCTGTGGCAGCGCAGATCATGAGCGCTGTTTCGCCGTTCAGACGGGCCGCCTTAGCGCTCGCGCCCGCTGTGAGAAGGCCTTTTACCAAAGCGGTATCGCTGTTGGCGCAGGCGAGCGTGAGGGGCGATTCGCCGTAGTCATTGGCGGTATCGGGCTTCGCGCCGGCGGCCAGCAGGAGTTTCGCGGTGTCATTATCGGCGCGCTGAGCCGCCCAGGCCAGAGGCGTAGCCCCGCCGGGCTGACTGGCATTGACATCCACTTTGGCGTGCAGGAGGGAGGCAACCTCCTTCTTATCGCCTGATTTAACCGCGTTCACCAGCCGCAGATCTGCGGCGCTGGCTGAGACAAGAGCGACGAGGGTTAGGCTGGCAAACCCGGCCCACCGATTGCAAAAGATTGTAGAGGTCATACCGAATTTTAATTATGCTTGAACTTTCAGCTACAGGATAGTCTAAAATATTAACCGGAAACTATGCGGTCCCTGTCACTCCCCATTTCCGCTGCCGCCGGGGTAGGAGTTGTCGCGGTACTTGCCGCGCTGGCCCAAACCCCCACGAAGGTCGCTCCCGTCCATAAAGTCGCGGCGACACAGGGCCATACGGCCCCCCTGAGCGCCTCGAAAGCGGTCCCCAAAGCGGCCGCGAGGCCGGGCGCGGCGCACGGATCGGCTGGCGGTGCGCAGGCGCAGCAGGACATGATTGACCAGTACTGCGTGATGTGCCACAGCGAAGCCCTGAAGACTGCGGGGGTGGTGCTGGAAGGTCTTCATATCGATCATGTGGGAGATAATACGGCGACCTGGGAGCGGGTGCTGCGGAAATTTGGCTCGGGCCAGATGCCCCCTCCCGGTATGCCGCGTCCTGACGAGCAGACTTCCACAAAGTTCACCGCGTGGCTGGAAAATCAATTAGATGCGAATGCCTTGGCGCATCCGGATCCTGGCGCGCCGGCTATTCACCGGCTGAATCGGCTTGAGTACGGCAACACGATCCGCGATCTGCTGGGTCTGGACGTGGACGCAACGGCATTGCTGCCGGGCGACGATTCCGGCTATGGCTTTGACAACATTGGCGATGTCCTTTCGGTTTCGCCGGTGCTTCTCGAAAAATATATGTCCGCGGCAAGGAAGATTGCCACCGTGGCAGTCGGCGCGATGGACATTCCTGCCGAGGAAACGGAATTTCTGGTTCCTTTTGGTACCCCGACCGATGTTCGGGTCAGCGAAGATTTGCCGCTCGGTTCGCGCGGCGGATATGCGGTTCATTACAATTTCCCGCTGGATGCCGAGTATGTGATCCGGGTCACTATGGCTCAGGGGAATGACCGTGGTTCGCATATCGACACAAGGCTGCCATTGAAGGCTGGTCCGCAGATCATTGGCGTTTCGTATCCCAAAGATTCGCCGATGCCGGAGCAGACGGGGGCTGTATTCGGCCGCGGTGGCGCGGGCGCTGCCGGGGGGGCGGGGATTGGTGGACCTCAGAAGCTGGATCTCCGGCTGGACGACGTCCGCGTGAAGCTGCTCGACCCGGTTGCCGGTGGTCAGCGAAACGTCTATAGCATTTCGGTTCTGGGACCGTATAATCCGACCGGACCGGGCGACACGCCAAGCCGGAAAAAGATTTTTGTCTGCCATCCGACGGCAGCCGCACAGGAAGACGCGTGCGCGCGGGAGATTTTCACCAACCTCACGCGCCGTGCTTACCGCCGGCCGGTTACCGCGGCCGATGTTTCGCCGCTGATGGCTTTCTATCAGCAGGAGCGGAAAAATACCTCCTTCGATAAAGGAATTGAAGCTGGCGTCCGCGCGGTGCTGGTTTCGCCGAATTTCCTATTCCGCGAAGAACGGGATCCCTCCGGCCTCAAACCGGGGGCCGTTTTCCGGCTGAACGATTATGCGCTGGCTTCGCGACTTTCGTATTTCCTCTGGAGCAGCATGCCGGACGAGGAGCTCTTCAAGCTCGCGGCGAACGGAACGCTGCACCAGCCGGCGGTTCTGGACCAGCAGGTCAAACGCATGCTGGCGGATGATAAGTCGGCATCTCTGGTTACGAGTTTTGCCGGCCAGTGGCTTTTCCTTCGGAACGTGGAATCGGATAAAAAAGACCACGATGTCTTCCCGGAATACGATCAGACGCTGCGGGACGATTTCAAGAAGGAAACCGAGATGTTCTTCGGGAGCGTGCTGCAGAACGATGGCAGCGTGCTCGATCTGCTCCGCGCCAATTACACGTTCCTGAATGAAAAGCTGGCGGACTTTTATGGCGTGCCGAATGTTTATGGTCCGGCGTTCCGCAAAGTGGTGCTGGAAGATGTGAACCGGCGCGGACTTCTGGGTCAGGGAAGTCTGCTGGCGGTAACCTCTTACCCCAATCGAACGTCTGTAGTGCAGCGCGGCAAATGGATTCTGGAGAATCTGCTCGGAACCCCGCCGCCGCCTCCTCCGCCGGATGTGCCGGCGCTGAAGCCACATGGATCGGATGGCAAAATGACGCTACGGCAGGCCATGGAACAGCATCGCGCTAATCCAACCTGCGCCGTCTGCCATTCCCGCATGGACCCGATTGGGTTCGCGCTCGAAAATTTCAACGGAATCGGCAAGTGGCGGGTTCTGGACGACACCGGCGCTAAGATCGATTCGTCGGGTACGCTGCCGGGCGGTATTGCCTTCAATGGCCCGGCGGGCCTGACCAAGCTGCTGGTCACTGACAAAAAGATGGAGTTCATCAACACCTTCACCACGAAGCTGATGACCTACGCGTTAGGCCGGGGTGTAGAATCTTACGATGAACCGGTAATTCGATCAATTACGAGGGATGCGGCGAAGGATGACTTCCGGATGTCGACCCTTATTTTGGGCATTGTTCACAGCTCACCTTTCCAGATGAGGAAGGCGGCCGAGGACGTAACTCTCGCGAAGCGAGACTGAGGAAGGTTGAAATGCTGCTCACCAAAAAGTCAATTGCGCGCCGTTCGTTTTTAAGAGGACTTGGTGTCACGGCGGCGTTGCCTCTGCTGGATGCCATGATCCCTGCCATGGCGAATTCGGCGGAACTGGCGGCGACCAAGCCGGCCGTACGCCTCGGTTTCGTCTACGTCCCGAACGGAATCATCAATCTGAAAGGTGAGTGGATACCCTCCACGACCGGCGCGAACTTCCAGTTCGCGTCGACCATGAAGCCCCTCGAAGCCTATCGGGATCAGGTTACGGTAATCAGCGGACTGATGCAGAATGGCGGCCGGGCGCTCGGCGACGGCGCGGGTGACCATGCGCGCGCTGGCGCTACCTGGCTTACAGGCGTCCACCCGAAGAAGACGGAAGGCGCCGACATTCACGCCGGTATCTCGGCCGATCAGATTGCGGCGCGTGAATTCGGGCAGAAGACGCAGATCGCCTCCATGGAGCTCGGCCTCGAAGCCGCCGGTCTGGCGGGTGGCTGCGATTCCGGTTATAGCTGCGCCTACACCAATACGGTTTCCTGGCGCTCGCCCACGACGCCGAATCCGGTGGAAGTGAATCCCCGCGCGGTATTCGAACGGATGTTCGGCGACGGACAGAGCAACGATCCGGCGGCGCGGCTGGCGCGCATGAAGGAAGACAGCAGCATTCTCGACTTCATGATGGAAGATGTCTCGCGCATGAAGACAGGGCTGGGATCGCGGGATAAGAACAAGCTGGCGGAATATCTGGACGCCATCCGCGATATCGAGCGGCGTATTCAGCTGGCGGAAGCGCAGAACGCGAATTTCAAGATGCCGCTGATGGACAAGCCGGTCGGAATCCCGGACGATTTCGACACGCATGCCAGGCTCATGATCGATCTGCAGGTGCTGGCGTTCCAGGCGGATCTGACTCGCGTCGGGACGTTCATGATCGCCCGCGAAGGCAGCAATCGACCGTACCGGCAGATTGGCGTGCCGGACGGCCACCACTCCGTGACCCACCACCAGCTCGATCCCGAGAAGATCGAGAAGACGATCAAGATCAACGAATATCACGTCAAGACGTTCGCCTACTACGTGGACAAGATGAAGAACACGCCGGACGGCGACGGCTCGCTGCTCGATCACGCGCTGCTGCTGTATGGAAGCAGCATCAACGACGGCAACCGCCACACCCATGACGATCTGCCGCTGGTGATGGTGGGATCGGCGAACGGCCAGGTGAAGGGCGGACGCCACATCGCGTATAAGGAAGAAACGCCGATGAATAATCTGCTGATGACGGTGCTCGACAAGAGCGGCGTCAAGACGGATAAGTTCGGCGATGCGACTGGCGCTGTGCAGCTTCTGTCGGAAGTTTAAACAGGACTGAGTTACGAGGAAAGGCCCGCTGGACTGGAGTCCAGCGGGCTTTTTGTCGTTTGGGGAGCCTTACCAGATTGTCTGGACAGCGGACGCGCGGATTTTGCCATCACGGCTGATGAGCGGCACGCCGAGATGAAGGGCAGTGGCTGCAACAATGCGGTCGGGAATATCGGGAATGCTGGTTCGTGAAATTTCCCGCATAAATCGAATTACCTCTTTACTGCACGGGATCTCGGTGAATGCGTGCTCAGGATCGTCGAGCGCGGCCTCGAGATCAATGTATGTGTTCGCGGGCACGCGCCTTTTCTCGATCAGATAGGTGATTTCAGCAAGACTAATTGAGGAGACGGCAATACGAGAACCCGAACTTGCCGCCTGGTCTATAAAATTCGCAGCGACCGTGGAGAGCCTGGGATCGTTATACAGGTACCACAACGCCGCATGAGTATCGGCGAGACCGACAACCATCAGTCTTGCGGAGCGTCCTGAAACATCGCTCGCCGGGCTTCCCGAATATCTTCCGTGGAGGGCGCGGGACCATACTTCGCAAGCATCCCACGTCCGCTCTTCAGCGGTTTGCGGGGAGCATCGACTTCCGCCAGTTTCGCCAGCCAGGCGTTGAGGCTCAATCCTTGCAACGCGGCCTTCTGCCTCAACGCTGCCGCTTGTTCATCCGGGATTTCGATTCGGGTCATGCTCTTCTGCTCTTTGTTTTCAGTTTACGCCCGAATCGGCGGTTTGTGCCCTATGCCTTGTCGGCAGCCTTCTTTACGGGCGGCTCTGCGATGCGGATGTGGAGTTCGCGGAGTTGCTCGGGGCGGACGGTGTTCGGGGCGTTCATCATCATGTCTTCCGCGTTCTGGTTCATCGGGAACATGATGACTTCGCGGATGTTCGGTTCGTCAGCGAGGAGCATGACGATGCGGTCCACGCCGGGGGCGATGCCGCCGTGCGGGGGCGCGCCGAATTTCAGGGCATTGATCAGCGCTTTGAAGCGGGAATTGACTTCGTCCTTGCCGTAGCCTGCAATCTCGAAAGCCCGGTACATGATTTCGGGCCGGTGGTTACGGATGGCGCCGGATGACAGCTCGTAGCCGTTGCACACGATATCGTACTGGAAGGCTTTGATCGCCAGCGGGTCCATGTTGTTCAGCGCGTCGAGGCCGCCCTGCGGCATGGAGAACGGGTTGTGGCTGAACGCGACCTTGCCGTTGTCGTCGAGTTCGTACATCGGGAAATCGACGATCCAGCAACACTTGTAGACGTTCTCTTCGATCAGACCGAGCTGGCGGCCGAGGCCGTCGCGCAGTCCGCCGAGGATCTTGCACATTTTCGCGACGTCGGTGTCGGCCAGGATGATGATGGCGTCGCCCACTTTCGCGGCGCATTCGCTCTTCAGTTGTTCCACGTTTTCCGGCGTCAGGAATTTCGCGATCGGTCCCTTGAGCGAGCCGTCGGTTTCGACGGTGAGCCATGCGAGGCCCGCCGCGCCGCCCGATTTTGCCTGTTCTTCCAGCTTGTCGAAGAACGAGCGCGACTTTTCCGCGCCCGCGGGAATGTTGATGGCGCGAATGGTCTTGCCGGAAAACGCGCGGAACGTGGTGTCTTTGAACAGCGCGCTCAGTTCTTTGATTTCGAGCGGATTGCGCAGATCGGGTTTATCGGAACCGTACTTCAGCATCGCTTCCGTATACGTGATGTGCGGGAAAGGCGCCGAAGTCATCTGGCGGTCGGGACGAAACTCGGCGAACACCCCGGTCAGCAACGATTCCACGGCTTTGAAAACGTCGTCCTGCGTGACGAAACTCATTTCGAGGTCGAGCTGATAAAACTCGCCGGGCGAACGATCCGCGCGGGAATCTTCGTCGCGGTAGCAGGGCGCGATCTGGAAGTAACGATCGAAACCGGACACCATGATGATCTGCTTGAACATCTGCGGCGCCTGCGGCAACGCATAGAACTTGCCAGGATGACGGCGCGAGGGCACGAGGAAGTCGCGCGCGCCTTCGGGGCTCGATGCGGTGAGCGTTGGGGTTTGGTACTCGACGAAGCCGAGATCGACCATGCGCCGCCGGATGCTGGCGATGATCCGCGAGCGCAGCAGGATGTTGGCGTGCATCTTCGATTTACGGAGGTCGAGAAACCGGTAGGTCAGGCGCATGTCTTCCGGCACCGCGGTTTCCGGGAAAACGCTGAACGGGACGGGTTCAGTTGAGCCGAGGAGCTCGGCATCGCCCACGCGCACTTCGATTTCGCCGGTTGCCATGCCGGGATTCACCGCGCCGGTATCGCGCGCCACCACCTTGCCGTCGATGCGGATAACGCTTTCCTTCGGCAGGCTGGAGAGCAGGTCATAGGACGGTGTGCCGGGCTCGATGACGAGCTGGGTAACGCCGTAGTGATCGGCCAGGTCAATGAAGTAGACGCCGCCGTGATCGCGGCGATTGCGCAGCCAGCCGGAAAGGCGCACCTCACTGCCGGTGTTCGCCGCGCGGAGATCTCCGCAGGTATGAGTTCGATACTGATGTTTTTCGCCAGACTGCATGGTCAGTTCCTGTTTCCAATCGTGTTGAATAATTCTTCGCGCGTTACCTGCCGCTGCTCGGTGGAGAGCATGTTCTTGAGCGTGTAAACGCCCGCGGCGATTTCGTTATCGCCGAGGATGAGCGCATAGCGGGCTCCCACCTTGTTCGCGATTTCCATTGCGCGCTTGATCTTCATGCCGGCGCCGACTTCGGCCGAAATTCCGGTGCGCCGCAAATCTCGCGCAATGACGCCGGAGTGGCGCAGCGCGGCATCGCCCATGGGGACGATGAAAACATCGATCGCGCTGGCGACGTCCTGCGGGACCGTCATCACCAGCCGATCTTCGCCAATCGAGAATCCGATGCCCGGCGAATGCACGGGCGAGCCGAGAGATTCGGCAAGGCCGTCATAACGGCCCCCGCCCAGAACGGAATTCTGCGCGCCCAGATCGCCGTGGGTGACCTCGAACGTGGTGCGCATGTAGTAATCGAGTCCGCGCACCAGACGGGGCCTCACTTCGAACGGAATGCCGCGGTCCGTGAGATAAGTCTTCACTTGCTCGAAATGCGGGCGGCAGACTTCGCAGAGGCTGTCGAGAATCGTCGGCAGGGTTTCGATGATGGGCTGGTCTTCCGGCACCTTGCAATCGAGCACGCGGAGCGGATTGGTTTCGGAACGCCGCTGGCAATCTGTACAGAGGCGCGAGGCAACGGGCTGCAGCGCGGCGCGCAGTTTCTCCACATATTGCGGACGGCAATTGCGGCAGCCGACCGAATTGATCAGCAGGTGGAAGCCCGAGAGGCCAGCGCGCGTGAGCATCTCGGTCACCATCTCGATGACCTCGGCGTCGATGAAAGGCGATTCCGAGCCGATGGCTTCGGCGCCGATCTGGAAGAACTGCCGGTAGCGGCCTTTCTGCGGGCGCTCGCGGCGGAACATCGGGCCGATGTAATAGAGCTTCTGGACGCCGGGGCGCTGGTCGAGACGATGCTCGATATAGGCGCGAATGACGGACGCCGTGTTTTCCGGGCGCAGGACGAGCCGTGAACCGTCGCGGTCTTCGAAGGCGTACATTTCCTTCGAGACAATGTCTGTATCGGCGCCCACGCCGCGCGCAAAGAGCTGTTCCTCTTCGAGGATGGGGGTGCGGATTTCCTGGTAATTGTAGGCGCGGAAAACCTCGCGGGCGATGGTCTCGACCCGGTTCCAGACGGCAGTATCCGGCGGCAGCAGGTCCCGGGTTCCTTTTACGGCTCGAATCATTACAGGAGGGGAATTTTTCATGCTATCACGCGACCGGTGAGGGCCGCGCGAAGTGCTTCATTATCAGAGGATTCGGCGAACAGCGTCAGCGATGACGGCGGGGGCATCCAGGTTGATCCAGTGGCCGGTCTCGGGAACGACGATATGCCCGCCCCGCGTGGAGAGGCGGACATCGCGTTCGTGTTCGGCCAGACCTTCGGGCGAGGAATTCCCGGAGGAGAGGATGACGATGGGCAGATCGCCGAGATCGCGGCCCTCCTCGAGTTGGCTCACGCTGAGCGGGAGATTTTCGAGATAGTCCGCCATGGTGCGGAAGGAGCGTTCCTCGCTCCAGTGGGCGGCCACGGCGGGCCAGTGCTCACGCGGGATTTTGCGGACTTCGCCCACCAGTCGATTGGCGGTTGCGGCTCCGCGACCGGCGAAGATTTTCCCCAGCAAGCCTGGAACTCGCTGCGAGCCACTCGTCAGGCGCGTCAGGGCGAATCGCACGACGCCGATGCGGGCGAGAGTCGCGCCGCGGCGTGAGAGCATGACGCCGCGGCCCAGCATGGCGCGGCGTTGCGGCGTCGGTTCGCGCCATTCGTCGCGCACAACGGGATCGACCAGTACAAGGCCCGCGATCAGTTCCGGATGGCGCTGCTGGAGAATCCGGGCGATCAGGGCGCCGAAGGAATGGCCGACGAGAATGAATGGCGCGGGAAGGCCCGCGCGATCGAGAAGCAGTTCGAGATCCTGGACCGCGTTGAGGGCGGTCGCCGGAGCTGTTGTGTCGTCACTCCAGCCGAGTCCGGCGCGGTCATAGCTCATCACTCGCGCGAACGGCGCGATCAGCGGCTGTACGAGCGCCCAGGTGAGCGATGTCGCGGCGAGGCCGGATTCGAGAATGACACTCGGCCCCGCATCGCCCGAAATCTGAACGTGCAGACGGCGGCCGCCGAGATCGATCATACGGCCTGGCGGCGGCAGGTTCATGGTCGGGGGGCGTCACCCGTAGTTTAGATCGCCGCGTGCGCCCATGCGGCAAGTGGCGGCAGAAACTTTGAGACTAAACGACTTATGGCCTGCCCGGCCCTGCTAAGATGACCTTAGTTTGAACGACTACCTGCTCACCGTCATCCTGGGATTCGTCGAAGGGCTCACCGAATTCCTGCCCGTCAGTTCCACCGCTCATCTTCGAATTGCGCAGGCGTTCCTCGGCACGGATCTGAAGAACGGCTTCTGGGAGATGTTTGCAATTGTGATTCAGATCGGGCCCATTCTCACACTGCCGATTTTCTTTCGCGAGCGGATTGCGGTGTGGCTGAGATCGTTTCCCACCGGAACGCGCGGCGATCGCACGGTGCTCACGCATCCGCTGACGCTGACGTTCGTCTCCCTGGTTTTTACGGCCGTGCCTGCGCTGGCGGTGGAAAAAGTAATCTCGAAGCACCTGGAAGATATCTCACTGATCGCGATGACCATGATCGCGGGCGGGATTGTGATGTGGGTGGTGGACGCCATGTTCGGCGGCCGCGAAACCGGAGTGACGGAAAATGAAGCGGCGCGCGAGATGGAGCGGATGGGATTCCTGCGGGCTGTCTGGATAGGGCTCTGCCAGGCGGTTTCCGGAATTTTTCCAGGTACCTCGCGTTCCATGGCTACCATTTCAGGCGGCCAGGTCTGCGGACTCTCCCGGACCGCGGCGCTCGAATATTCGTTCCTTCTTTCGATCCCGACGATGGTGGCGGCGACCGGGCACGATCTGCGGAAGGCGCTCAAGACGACCGGGGATGCGCCGCCAGTACACATGGATGCCCATGGCTGGGTTCTGTTGCTGATGGGAACAGTGGTTTCGTTCCTCGTGGCGTACGCGGTGGTGGGCTGGTTCATGAACTGGGTCCGGACGCGCGGATTCGTGCCGTTCGCCATTTACCGCATCCTGTTCGGAGCCGCCGTGCTGGCCTGGATATTTTCCCGCGCTCAATAGCGGCCGGGGCTTGACATCGCGGTGTAACAAGACACATAGTACACGTGTGGTACTTCTCCGCAGGATTCTGGTTCTCTCCGTAATGGTGGGTTGTCTGGCATTCGGCCAGTCCTCCGGGAATCAGTTGCGCTTCCTTGCCGCCGATGTTCACTCCGCCCCGCGGTCCGGCTGAATTGAACCCGCGACCAATCCCGATCCACGATGACCGCTACGAGGTGAAAGGCGCGACGATGCTCGATCTGATCGTGGCCGCGTGGGGATGGGATTCGTGGAAAATCGTGGGCGGTCCGAACTGGCTGGAGATGGATCGCTTCGATATTACGGCGAAGCTGCCCGCCGGGCTTTCGCTGGACAAGCGGATGCTGCAGGCGCTTCTCGAGGATCGCTTTCATCTGGTGGTTCGCGAAGAGACCAGGCCCCTGCCGGGCTATGTGCTCATTGCCGGCAAGCGGCCCGCGCTCAAAAAAGCCACCGCCGGGAAAAGCGGATGCGTACCGCACGCTTCGGCGACGCCGACGCGGATGGATCTGTTGGCTGACGGACCCAATCCCGTGCGCTACACCGTGGGGCCGGGCTCCACGATTACGTATAACTGCCACAACATCACGATGGATGCGTTCGCGCAGGGATTGCAGACGATGATTGGCGCGAATCTCGCTCCAGGCCCTGTCGCGAACGGGACGGGTTTGAAGGGCGCGTGGGATTTCGATCTGCACTGGACCGATCAATACCTGCATCTGGATCGCCTGCCACAGGGGCACACGACGATCTCTGACGCGCTGGATCAGCAACTTGGTTTGAAGCTGGAAGAGAAGCCGGTTCCGGCGCCCGCGCTCGTTGTGGTCAGCGTGAACCGGACGCCTGCGGCTAACGCCCCTGACCTGGCAAAATTCCTGCCGCCGATCTCAGAAGCGAAACAGTTCGACGTCGCGAGCGTCAAGCCAGCCGATCCGCAAGGCGCGCGATCCAACATGCGGGTTGAGCCCGGACGGCTCACGATCGAGAGGTATCCGATGCGTTATCTCTTCAACGTGGCCTTCCCGGGTGAAAGGTTTGCGAACCTCCCGGACTGGGCGGAGATGGAGGCTTTCGATATTGTGGCGAAGGCGCCCCCCGGAGTTGCGGCGCTCAACAGAACGAATCTGGCAGCGCCGATGCAGGCTTTGCTGCGTGACCGCTTCCGGCTGAAGTATCACGTGGAGCAGCGGCCAGGGCCTGCGTACAGAATTGACGCGACGAAACCGAAGATGAAAAGAGCCGCGCCGGAGAGACGCGCCTCGTGCAGGCGCGATACCGATCCTTCGGGCGCACAGGGATTTCTGACGAGGTATAACTGCCAGAACATCACTATGGCGGAGTTCGCCGCGTGGTTTTCGAACCGCGCGATCGGCCTGAAAGCTGGCCCGATTTCAGACAATACCGGACTGAGCGGCCGGTGGGACTTCACGCTGGTCTACGATCCCCAGGATTCGTTTGGGGAGCCTTCGAGCGATCCTTCCGGCGGTTACACGATCTTTGAGGCGATGCAGCGGCAACTTGGGCTGAAGCTGGTGACAACTACGAGTCCTCAGTCTGTGATGGTGATCGATCGTCTGGACAAGAAGCCTACGGAGCAATAGCCGGCTTCCGCCCCATGACCAGAATGGTTTCGAGTGACGGCGGCTGGGATTCCCGGTCGACGACCCAGCTTTGCACTTCGGTGAAACCTGCGGTTTCGAGGAAGCCCCGCAGTTCGACTTCGGAGAAGCCGAGCCAGGTGTCGGCGTAAAGATCGCGGGCCTGTTCGAAGTTGTGCTTCTTCAGGTCGAGGATCACGATTCGTCCGCCGGGCTTCAGGAGGGTTGCCGCTGCTGCGACTGCCCCCGCCGGATGGATCGCGTGGTGCAGACTTTGGCTGAAGAAGGCGAGATCGACGGTGGCGGCGTCGATCGGGGGCGATTCGAGATCGCCCAGCCGGTACTCCAGATTTGCGATGCCGTTTTCGCGCGCGAGCCGTGAGCCGAATTCCACCATCTTCGCGGAATTATCGACCGCAATTACCCGCTCGGCGCGTTGGGCGAGAAGCTGTGAGAACGTTCCTTCGCCGGCGCCGAGGTCGGCGATCACCATCGGCGGCATCAGCTGCAGCAGGGTTTCGGCCAGGCCTTTCCAGCTTCGGCCGGGGACGTAGTTACGGCCAAAGCGACCGGCGAGTTCGTCGAAATAGCCCCGGACCTTGTCCCGCCGCTTTTCGAGAACGAGCGCCAGGGCTTTGCGGTCCTCTTCGGCCTCCGGGATCTCTTCCGCCGCGGAATGCAGGAGTTCGGCGAGCCGGTTATCGCGCAGGCGATAGAGGCTGTTCTTGCCCTGTTTGCGGTCCTCGACGAGTTCCGCCGCTTTCAACTGCGCCAGATGGGTGGAGATGCGGCTCTGTCCCATGGCGAGGATTTCCTGGAGTTCCGCAACCGTCAGTTCCTCCCGCTCCAGAAGGAGCAGAAGGCGCAGCCGGTTGGGGTCGGAAACCAGCCGCAGGCTCTTCAGAATCGAAGCCACAATATGCTATTGTAGTTCTTGTCCAGCCAACGCATCAATATATTTTGATTTATTGATAGGAGATTGAAAATAAGCACCATGAGCACCGCAACCCTTACCGCGACCGATTATAAAGTCGCCGACCTGGCCCTCGCCGACTGGGGCCGCAAAGAGATTACGATCGCCGAAAAGGAAATGCCGGGCCTGATGTCGATCCGGCAGAAATACGCAAAAACGAAGCCATTGGCGGGTGTCCGGGTCACGGGCTCGCTCCACATGACGATCCAGACCGCGGTTCTCATTGAGACGCTGGTCGATCTCGGGGCGTCAGTTCGCTGGGCAAGCTGCAACATCTTCTCGACGCAGGATCACGCCGCGGCCGCTATCGCCAAGGCCGGCGTGCCGGTATTCGCGTGGAAGGGCGAAACGCTCGAAGACTACTGGTGGTGCACGAAGATGGCGCTCACTCATCCGGGCGGTCTCGGTCCGCAGCTGATTGTGGACGATGGCGGCGACGCCACGCTGCTGATCCACAAAGGCTATGAGCTCGAAAACGGCAGCGGCTGGGTGAATACGCCGTCGGGCAATCGCGAAGAGCAGGTGATCAAGGATCTGCTGAAGGCGACTGCCGCCGAGAGCAAGACGCTATGGCACGACGTGGTGAAGGAATGGCGCGGCGTTTCGGAAGAGACGACGACCGGTGTGCACCGCCTCTACAAGATGCACGAAGCGGGCGAACTGCTGGTGCCCGCGATCAATGTGAATGACTCAGTGACGAAGTCGAAGTTCGACAATCTCTACGGCTGCCGCGAATCGCTGGCCGACGGCATCAAGCGCGCCACGGACGTGATGGTGGCGGGCAAGGTTTGCGTGGTTTGCGGTTATGGCGACGTGGGCAAGGGCAGCGCGCATTCACTGCGGGGGCTTGGCGCGCGCGTGGTGGTGACGGAGATCGATCCGATCAACGCGCTCCAGGCTGCGATGGAAGGCTATGAAGTGACCACGGTGGAAGATACGCTGGGCCGCGGGGATATCTATGTCACGACCACGGGCAATGTGGGCGTGATCACGCTGGAGCACATGCGGAAGATGAAGGACCAGGCAATCGTCTGCAACATCGGCCACTTTGATAGCGAGATTCAGATCGACCGGCTGAACGCGTCGGATGCGAAGAAGATCGAGATTAAGCCGCAGGTGGATCAGTACACGTTCCCGGCGGGTAATGCGATTTTCGTGCTGGCAGAGGGACGTCTGGTGAACCTGGGTTGCGCGACGGGCCATCCGAGCTTCGTAATGTCAAACAGCTTCTCCAACCAGACGCTGGCGCAGCTCGATTTGTGGGCGAACAAGGATACCTATAAGCCCGGCGTTTATGTGCTGCCGAAGAAGCTGGATGAAGAAGTGGCGCGGCTGCACCTCGAGAAGATCGGCGTGAAGCTGACGCGGCTCTCGCCGGAACAGGCGGATTATATCGGCGTGCCGGTGGATGGTCCGTATAAGGCCGACCACTACCGCTACTGAGTAGGTTTTCGGCTTACGGGCGCCGAGCGGAAGCTCGGCGCGCCTGGCCGAAGCCCTGCCCCACAATGGCGCTTGTTCCGGCTACCAGGGCGGCCAGCAGGTAAAGCGCTCCGCCGATCAGCAGGGTCTGGATGAGTCCGAGATAGAGGGCGAGAACCAGCGCTCCTACTGAGCCCATCACGCTGGCCGCGGCGTTCAGCGACCAGGCCCAGCGCACGGAAGGCTGGTGGGCGCGTTCCAGCATGCGGAGGCCGGTGGGGAAGGGCAGGCCCATCGCGAAACCGGCGGGCGCCAGCATCAGGACCGTGGCTGCCACTTTCACAAAGAACGGCAGGCCTACGCCGCCCGCCAGGATCGGTTGGGTGATCAGGGCGAGGATTGCGACGAGGACGGCCACGATGGTGAGCGCTTTCACCAGGCGTCCGCGGTCGTCGCCGATCAGCTTCACGCTGGCGTAGCTGCCGAGGCCGCTTGAAACCAGCATCGAGAAAATGACCACTGTCAGGGCGTAGGTTGGATGCCCGAGGAACAGAACGAACTTCTGGATCATCGCGACTTCGATCAGAATGTAGCCCATGCCGATGGCGAGAAAGTAAATCAGAAAGCCGCGCACCGAGCGCTCCTGCGGCAGACGCGTTCCGAGTACGAGTGGCGGCAGGATCAGAATAATCGCCACCGCGATGATGCTGACAATCAGCGCATTGAACAGCTTCGGCACCGCGACGTTCACTTTGTAGTCCGCTGATTTCGACTGCGTCTGGAGGATGAAGTTGGATACGTCGCGCGGCTGCACGGTGTAGAAGAAGAACGGGCGGTTGTCGCTGACCGGCGTGATATCGAACTGGTAGTCCCTCTCCCATGCCGCCGGATCCTTCGCGAGCAGTAGTTGTCCGAACTGGTTGCGCGGCGGATCGCCGGGAACGTAAATCTCCTCCATGTGGGCGTCGGCGAACGCCTTCTTTGCGGCGGCTATGTCGGCGTCGCTGAGGGCCGAGCGGGAAAAGATGACTGTATCGAGCGCACCCCAGCTATTCGCGGTGAGATTACCGCTGAGGGTGCGGCCCACCAGTACGTGCCGCCACGCGTCATTCTCCCCGAGATCACGCAGAGCCGACATCGCGAGCGAAACGAGGCGCAGCGACTCGCGGGGTGGGTCGAAACCCCAGCGGCTGAACGTCAGGAGGCCGTCCGGCGTCAGGTGCGTGAAGTAGTCGTGGAACGCGTCGGTCGTGTAGAGGTTGTTTTCCGAGAGCGCGAAAGCTCCCGCGGCTGTCGAAGCCCACGTATCCACCAGCGTCGCCTGAATCACCTGATATTTTTCCGGGCTGCGGCGCACGAAGCTGCGGCCGTCTTCCACGTGCAGATGGACATCGGGCCGCAGATAGAGATTGCGGCTCATATAGGGGAACTTCTGCCGCATGATCGTGTTGGCGATGATCGGGTTAATTTCGACCGCCGTTACGTCGTGGCTGCCGGACGCAATCGCGCGTGAGACATCCCAGCCGCCGCCCGGTCCGATGACGAGCGTCTTCGCGCCTGGCCGGAGATTGTAGGGAATGCCGGGACCCTGGTGCTCCAGATCGTTGATTTCATTCGGGCTGAGATGATTGAAATCGAACCTGGCGATGCCGGTGGAGGCGTCGGCATCGATGTAGATCATCTCGTTGCCGCCCTCGTCTTTGGCGAGGCCGATGCGCGAAATGCTGTTCCATTTGGTGAACTGCTCGGTGTGCAGCTTCAGACCCTTGGCGTAGTGAACTTCGAGGAAATGGTGTCCATAGTTCACGATCAGGAGCATCGTGAAGATCAGTCCGACGGCGACGCCCGCGATTCGGCCGGTGCGGCACGTACCCAGACTGAACCATATGGCCGCCCCTGCGGCGAAGAGCACGGAAACCGCGATGATCGTATTCGGGCCGCCGAACGCGTTCAGGAGCGCGACGAGCGCCAGGCATCCGGCGGCGGCGCCGAGAAGATCGAAGAAATAAACCCGGCCGACGTTTTCGATGGTTTCCGAAATGGCGAGCGAAACCACAATTCCCGAACCGATGAAGGGCAGCGCAGTCGTGAAATAAATCAGCGCGAGCTCAAGGGTTCCCACTTCCGCCCCTCTGGTGAGTACGAAGGAGACGGCAAGTAGGGCCAGCGCGGAATTGATCAGGCTGACGGTTCCGAGCTTCCGGTAAATGGCTCCGCCTGGCGCGATGACGTACGAAAGAACCCCGCCCACGCCCAGTCCGAAAAGCGCGATGGAGATGGCCAGGAACGCGAAGTGGTAATAGAAGACGACGGAAAAAATACGCGTCAGGGCGAGCTCCAGCAGGAGGGTCGCTGAGGTAGTGAGGGAAACGGCCAGATAGAGAAGAGGCCAGCTGGAGGGACGCGAGACGGAGCTGGGGGACAAGCCTTTAGTTTAGATGATGGACAAGTCGAGACACGTAAGATCGTCGAGCAGGTGATGCGGTCCGGCTGCGATCAGATCTTCGTGCGGCGTGATTCCGGTACGGACCGCGATGGATTGAATGCCCGCGTGGTGAGCGGCTTCGACGTCGGTTGTGGCGTCGCCGATCAGGGAAATGCGCGCGTCGGGTGTGATCAGGCGGTCGCGGCGAGCCCGGGCGATCGCGAGTTTCGCGAGTTCGCCGCGCGTGGGGGCCATTTCGCCGAACGCGCCGAACGCGAAGTGGCGGTCGAGGCCGGCGCGCGAGAGTTTGTGCCAGGCGATGCGCGTGAGATTGCCGGTGACGAGCGCTCGAACGGCCCCGCGGCGCGCGAGCTCTTCGAGCAGATCGACGACGCCTGGGCAGACTTTGTCGCGCAGATCGGGGATGCCTTCGAGATAGAGATCCTGCGCCGCGTCGATGACGGCGGGCATCGCGCGGGCGGCTTCGTCATCCGGAATTCCGGCATCACGCATCATCAACGTGAGGATGACGTTGTCGAGCATGCCGTGAACCGGGATGTTTTCGGTGGTTGCGGCGACGCCGGTGACCTGTCGCACGGCGTTTTCGAGCGCGCGCCGGTGATGAGGGCCGACGCCGCGCGTCAGAGTGCCGTCTATATCGAAAAGAACAAGCGAAGAACTCAAGTTCCAGAATAAAATGGAGTGTAGTGATCCCCGCAAAGTTTACAGTTGGGTTAATCCAGACGACGTGTGCGCTCGATCCGCAGGCGAACCTCGATCACACGTGCGAGAAGATTCGCGAAGCGGCGAAGCGCGGCGCGCAGATCATCTGCACGGAAGAATTGTTCCGCTCGCAATATTTCTGCCGTGAGGAAGATGCGCGGCTGTTCGATCTGGCGGAGACGATTCCAGGGCCATCGACTGAGCGGCTGCAACCGCTGGCGAAGGAACTGGGCGTGGTGATTGTGGCTTCGTTGTTCGAGAAGCGCGCGATCGGTGTGTATCACAATACGGCGGTCGTGATTGACGCCGATGGTTCGCTGCTCGGTCTGTATCGCAAGATGCATATCCCCGACGATCCGCTGTTCTTCGAGAAGTTTTACTTCACGCCGGGTGATCTCGGATTCCGCGCGTTCGATACGAAGTTTGGGCGGATCGCGACGCTCGTTTGCTGGGATCAGTGGTATCCGGAGGCGGCACGGCTTGCGTCGCTGACGGGCGCGAATATTCTTTTCTATCCGACCGCGATTGGCTGGCATCCTTCGGAAAAGGCGGAGTTCGGCGAGGCGCAGCACGATGCGTGGCGCACGATTCAGCGCTCGCACGCGATTGCGAACGGGATTTTTGTGGCGGCGGTGAATCGGGTTGGATTCGAAGGGCCGCCGGATCGTGGGCTGGAGTTCTGGGGCGCGTCGTTTGTGAGCGATCCGTTCGGGCGGATTGTGGCGGAGGCGTCGCACGACAAAGAAGAGATTCTGATTGTGGAATGCGACCCCTCGAAGATGGAAGAAACGCGCCGCGGCTGGCCGTTCCTGCGCGACCGGCGCATTGACGCTTACGGGCCAATTCTCCAGCGGTTTCATTCGTGATGTCCGCCGCAACGCCGCGTGAGCTCGGCTTCCGGATGCCGGCGGAATGGGAGCCGCATGAAGGCACGTGGATCGCGTGGCCTCACAACGAAGACGACTGGCCGGGGCGCTTCGAGCCGATTCCGTGGGTGTACGGGGAGATCGTCCGCAAATTGGCGGAGGTGGAACGCGTCCACATTCTGGCGCCGGATGAGGAGCTTCGGGAAAGCGCCCGCGCAGTGCTGGAGAAATGCGGGGCCGATCTGGCAGCGGTGGATTTTGTGCTGCGCGCGACCGACCGCGTCTGGACGCGCGATTTCGCTCCGCAATTTCTGAAGAATTCCGCAGGCGAAACCGCGGCGGTGAAATTCCGGTTCAATGGCTGGGCGAAGTACGACAACTATCCGCTCGATGATGCAGCCGGCCGGGCAATTCCTGGCGTTCGCTGGCAGCCGGATATCGTGCTTGAAGGCGGCAGTATTGACGTGAATGGCGCGGGGCTGCTGCTGACAACGGAAGAATGTCTGCTCAGCTCGGTGCAGGCGCGGAATCCGGCGCTGGGCCGGGAGCATCTGGAGACGTGGATGCGTGATTACCTGGGAATCGACCGGGTACTGTGGCTCGGGAACGGGATCGCAGGCGATGACACGCATGGCCATATCGACGATCTGGCGCGGTTTACCTCGGCCGATTCGATCGTGATGGTTTCGGAGGACGATCCCGCCGACCCGAATTTCGCGCCCCTGGCTGAGAACTGGGAACGGGTGAAATCGATGCCCGTACGGGCGCGCAAGTTGCCGATGCCGGCGCCGCTGTGGTTCGACGGCGTGCGTCTCCCGGCGAGCTACGCGAACTTCTACGTTGCGAACCGCACGGTGCTGGTTCCAACATTTAACGATCCCCATGACCGGGTCGCCCTGAATACGCTGGCGGAATGCTTTCCGGACCGGCGGGTCATCGGAATTCATTGTGTGGAACTGGTTTGGGGGCTTGGCACGCTGCATTGTATGACCCAGCAGCAACCTGCGTGAGAACCCATCCCGTAACTTAGTAATAGATGCCCACCCGCGTCCGTCCGCCAATCTGGCTCTGGTTCAATGTGCTGAGCCTGGACGCGCCACTGATCGCGCTGGTGTGGCAGGATTTTCTCGCCCGCTGCTACCCAACCATGCTGCTCCCTCAGGGCCGCGCCGTGCTGGGGCTCACGGTGTGGGCGATTTATCTGGCGGACCGGCTGCTGGATGTGCGGCATCCGGCATCGCCGCTCGAATCGTTACGGCACCGGTTTTACCGCCGGAACCGGGGCTTTGCGCAGACGCTGTTTGCGCTGGTGGTCGTGGCCGATCTGGCGACGATGCGGCTTTTGGTTCGTCCCAGTTTGTTTACAGCGGGGCTTCTGCTGGCCGGCGCAGTGGCGTTGTATCTCGGGGCTTTCCCTTTGACGGAGTGGGGGACCACCGCGTGGAAGAAGCCGCTCGCGGCGCTGCTGTTCACGGCCGGGACTTTTGTAATCGCCTGGACGGGCGCCGGTCATCCGGTACAGGAACTGGCGTGGCCCGCGCTGGCATTCTGCGCGCTTTGTCTCGGCAACCTGCTGATGATCGAGCGCTGGAGTCAGGGGAGTACGACGGCGAGTCCGCGGGTGTGGATCTGGCTGGTGCTTTTGCTGATCCCGGTGATTGCGTCGCGCCATTCGAACTGGTTTGAGGCGATTGTTTTCAGCGCGGCGGGTTTATGCGCGCTGGCGCGCTGGGGACGGCGCATGCCCTGGGACGCGCGCTGCGTGCTTGCGGACGCGGTGCTGCTCACTCCGCTGCTGTTTCGATAGTTTTTCGCAATGCAAATTGGCCGGTTGGCGCCCTGGTATCGATGGATTGAATACGCGGCATATGGGCGTGCGCTCGAGCGCCGCCGGTTCGCGTTTCTTCGCCGGCTGGCGGGAGCGCGGCGCGTGCTGATTCTGGGCGAGGGCGATGGGCGGACGGTTGCACGGCTGCTGCGGATTGCTCCACGGGCGGAGTTCGATGTGGTGGAGGTCAGTCCGGAGATGATCGCGCTGGCCCGGGGCCGGGTGGGGAATTCGGGGCGTGTACGTTTTCAGCAGCGAGATGCGCGGACGGTGGAGTGGACTGCGGATTCGTACGACGGCATTGTGACGAATTTCTTTCTGGATTGTTTTACAGATGAGGATTTGGGGCCGCTGGTCCGGAGGCTTGCGGAGGCGCTTGCGCCCGAGGGTGTGTGGATTGTGGGGGAGTTCGCAATCCCGGCGGGTGGCTGGCGGCGGGCGCATGCGCGGATCTGGATCTGGACGATGTACCGGTTCTTCGGGATTACGACCGGGCTGCGGGCGCAGCGGCTTCCGGCGATTGAGCGAGCGATGCGTGAGGCCGGAATGATGCGCGTGGAACAGCAGAGCGAGCGGGCGGGACTAATGGTGTCGGAGGTCTGGCGGCGTTAGCTGGCTTTGCGGCGGGCTGCGAATTTCGCACGGAACTTTTGCACTTTCGGCGCTACCACGAAGGCACAGTACGGCTGGTTCGGATTGTTTTCGAAGTAGTTCTGGTGGTAGTCTTCGGCCTTGTAGAAAACCGAGGCGGGCTCGATTGCGGTCACGATCGGCCTGCCGTAGGCGTTCTCCTTCGTCAGTTCCGCGCAGATTTCCTCGGCGGCCTGCTTCTGTTCCGGCGAGTGATAGAAGATCACGGAACGGTATTGCGTCCCGTGATCGTTGCCCTGGCTGTTCAGCGTTGTAGGGTCGTGGATGACGAAGAAGATTTCGAGGATGTCGCGGCGCGTGATCACGGTAGGATCGAACGTGATCTGGACGACCTCTACGTGGCCGCTGGTTCCGGTGCAGACCTCTTTATAGGTCGGGTGGGGCGTCACGCCGCCCATGTAGCCGGAGACCGCCGATTCGACTCCTTCGGTTTCGAGATACACGGCTTCTATGCACCAGAAACAGCCGCCGCCGAGTGTGATGACTTCGCGTTCCGCCATGCCTTTATTGTCGCCCTTTGGGATTAGTTGAGATCGAAGAGCAGGAAGTGGGCGTTCGCCGGCGCCTGGAGGTGAAGCAGGCTTTCGTTCTGGATGGCGGCGCCGTCGCCGGGGCGCAGCGTCTTTCCGTTCAGGTCCAGCTCGCCTTCGATGAGTTGCACCCAGCCCGAGCGGCCGCTCTTCAGTGCGTAATCGAGCGAAGTTCCTTTATCGAGACGCGCCACGTTGACTTCGGCGTCCTGGTGGATCGGGATGGATTCGTCGCGTCCGGATTTCGAGGCGATCAGATGCAGCTTGCCGGATGCGATATTCCCGAATGCTTTTTCCGTGTAACGCGGCTTGACGCCACGTTCATCGGGCACAAGCCAGATCTGAAGGAAATGGACGGGATCTTCGGGTGATGGGTTGTATTCGCTGTGAATGACGCCACTGCCCGCGCTGATGCGCTGCACGTCTCCGGCGCGCATGGTGGCTTTTGTCCCCAGACTGTCTTTGTGTTCCAGTGCGCCTGAAACCACGTAGGAAATGATTTCCATATCGCGGTGCGGGTGAGAGCCAAAGCCCATGCCGGGAGCGACGCGGTCCTCATTCAGGACGCGCAGCGAACGGAACTGGGTGTGTTCGGGATCGAAATAATCGGCAAACGAAAAAGAGTGGTAAGTGTTGAGCCAGCCATGGTCGGCATGGCCACGCTCATCGGCCTTCCGGATCGCAATCATACTCACATTGGATGCGGGAAGGGCCGAAAAGGTGCAGCGCGGGCGCTATCCTGAGCTTTGGACCCCGCCGGCATCCGCATTCGCGAAATGACGCCTCTCGATGCGCCGGAAGCGGCGATTTTGAGCGCGGAATTGGGATATCCCGTCACGCCGGACGCGATGCGGAGCCGCATCGAATACCTCATGCGACAGCCGGATCAGGCGGCTTTTGTGGCTCTGTATCCCGAAGGGGTTGCGGGCTGGATTTCGGTCGCGATCAGCCATCATCTGTGCTCGGAGTCGCGGGCGGAGATCACCGCGCTCATCGTGTCCTCGGGAATACGCAGCCGGGGTATCGGGCGGCTGCTGGTGGAGCGCGCCGAGGAGTGGGCGGCGAGCCGCGGATTGAAGGAAATGCTGGTGCGGTCGCGGGTGAGCCGGGAGGATGCGCATCGCTTTTACCTTCGCGAAGGCTATGAGCGGACGAAGACGTCCGCGGTGTTTGTGAAGCATTTGGTTAACTGAAATGGCGGGCGTCTATATTTCTTGGCCTTTTTGCGCGCAGAAGTGCACGTACTGTAATTTCGCTTCAGGGGTGCAGCCGCGCGGGCTGGAAGATCGTTATCTGAGTACGCTCGTGACGGAACTCCGGGAGCTTTCTGGCGGGGCGGAAACGCTTTACCTGGGCGGTGGCACGCCGAGCGGGATGGAGCCGGAGGCCATCGGGCGGCTGGCGGCTGCGCTTCCGTCTCAGTGGCGGGAAGCCACGCTCGAAGCCGCGCCCGGCCC